>JACQWT010000478.1 GCA_016209145.1 Deltaproteobacteria bacterium
CGACGCGCGCCACCGGGCGCCCGCGCTTCGTGATCACGTAGCTCTCGGCGTGCTCGGCCACCTCGTCCAAGAGGGCCAGGCACTTCGCCTTGAACTGCCCGGCGGCTATCGTCTTGGGTTTCATGACCATAGTCAACTCTCTTGTAACCATGGTCTGGAAATGTCCCAGAGTCAAGGATCCGCGCGACCGAGGGGGTGAGGCAACACAAACTCACCCCCCGCCGCGTGCCCCGTCTGCGCCCCACCCGGCTTCGGTCGGCAGCGAGGGGTTGACGAGAGAGAGAGAATGCAAACCTCGCGCCAGTTCGGGCGCAAGGAGGCAGGGATGGCAACGCTCAGGATCGTGGGGCTGGCAGGCGCGCTGGGCCTGCTCGTGGCAGGAACGGCTGGCGCTTGCGGCGGCGACGAAGCCAGGACGCACGAGTCGAGCTCAAGCGGCGGCGGCGAAGCTGGGGCCGGGGGGCAGGCCGAGGGCGGCGCTGCCCAGGGCGGCAATGGCGCGGGCGGCGCGCCGGTGCAGAACGTCTGCTCGCCTCCCTGCCAGGGTAAGAGCTGCTGCGCCGGGAGCTGCGTCGAGCTCGCGGGCGACGAGGGCAACTGCGGCACCTGCGGCAAGGGCTGCGGCGCTGGCGAGAAGTGCATCGCCGGCGCGTGCGGCCCCTGCACGCCGAGCTGCGAGGGCAAGGAGTGCGGCTCGGATGGCTGCGAGGCCGAGTGCGGCAAGTGCGAGGCGGAGCAGGTTTGCCAGGTAAGCGCCTGCGTGGCCTGCACGCCCAAGTGCGACGGCAAGGCCTGCGGCCCGGACGGCTGCGGAGGCGAGTGCGGCAAGTGCGCCGGCAACACGATCTGCGTGGACGGCTCGTGCGTCGATCCCGGCGGCTGCCAGCCCAAGTGCGGCGGCGCGCTGTGCGGCGACGACGACAGTTGCGGCGGCAAGTGCGACGGCTCCTGCCCGGGCGGGGGCGCGTGCCAGAACGGCGCCTGCGGCCCCCAGTGCCAGCCGAGCTGCGCGGGCAAGCAGTGCGGCAACGACGGCTGCGGCGGCAAGTGCGGCGCCTGCGCCTGGCCGCAGACGTGCAGCGGCGGCAAGTGCGCGTGTCAGTCCTTGTGCAACATCGAGGGCCGGCAGTGCGGCCCCGACGGCTGCGGCGGGAGCTGCGGCGAGTGCACTGGCGGCAAGGTATGCGCCGACGAGGCGAGCGGCGCCCCGCAGCCGACCTACCAGTGCCTGGACCAGAGCCTGGGCTGCTCGGACGGCACGCGCGAGGGGTTCAAGGATGCGGGGAAGTACCCGGAGATCGCGTCGTGCGCGGCGGCGTTCCCGGAGCAGAGCCTTCGAGTCAGCCGCACGGGCAAATGGTGCGGCAACAGCCTCGGCCCCTGTGAAGTACCCGAGGACGCCTGCTCGCCCGGGTGGCACATCTGCATGCGCAACGGGTGGCCGGGCGACCTCGGAGACCGGGTCAGCGGTGAGGACTGCGGGTCACCGCAGGCTGGTCCGGGCGTGTATGCAACGGCCTCGAACGCCTTTGTGGGGTACCCGCCCTGCGGCTACACGCCGCCGATGCCCTGTACCGACCAGAAGGACAATTGGGGCACCAAGTACGGCCCCGTCGCATGCGGACAGGCGGTCGATAAGAGCTGGGAGTGCAAGAATCTGGTGTGGAAGGGCCTGACCTACATGACGCCACACGCCAAGGGCAGCTGCCTTCTCTACAAGAACTCCGAGCCCGCCGATGGCGTTCTCTGTTGCCAGGACCCGCCGGTCGTCGGCCAGTAGTCCGCGCTGCGCTCCTCAGGTGTCGGCCGCTAACGCCCGCTAACGGCCGCCACCTCGACGGCGGGCCAACTGGCCGTAATCACATGCCCAGCGGCCTGGCACGCGGCGTGCTTTAGAGGCCGGCAATGTACGTCCATCTCACCGCTCG
Organism: Deltaproteobacteria bacterium; assembly: GCA_016209145.1. Classification (GTDB taxonomy): domain Bacteria; phylum Myxococcota_A; class Polyangia; order Polyangiales; family Polyangiaceae; genus JACQWT01. The sequence goes on from JACQWT010000478.1 coordinate 1,929, forward strand.
CGCCCTACGCTTGCCCGTGGCCCTGACCGAGCACGACGTTGCCTGCTGGCTCTGGCCGCGGCTGCGGCGGGCGTTTCCCTCGGCGCTGGCGGCAGTGCTCATGCCCAACCACCCGCACATGGTGACCGAGGGCGCAGCCCGATGCTGCTCGCGAGCGCCTGCTGGGCGTCCTCGGCGGGCTGCAGCGGAGCGACTGCCCGGGCCGAGACGTGCGCTGGGAGCCCCTTGGCCCCGCCGAGGTCGTCCCCGACCTCAAGCATCTGCGCCGGCTCGTTCGCTACCTGGCGCTCAATCCCTGCCGCGCCGGCCTGGCCGACGATCCGCTGCGCTGGCCGTGGTCTACCCACCGCGACGTGGCGGGCGCCATCGTGGACCCATGGATCGATGCCGACAGGCTGGCCGCAGCGCTCGGCCTGCCGGCCCGGGGCTTCGCCGAGGCCCACCACCGCTACGTCTCGGCCTCGGGTTCGGTCAGCACCGCCAGCACGCGGTTTCCTTGCCGCGCCGAGCCGGTGGACGTGGCGGTCCAACCGCTTGCTGCCCTGGCGGCTGCTGCCGCCGCGGCCACCAGGACGACGCCTGCGGACATCCGGCGCGAGGGACCAACCCGCGCGCTCTTCCTTCAGCTCGCCGGGCGCCACGGCTGGCGACGCACCGGGCAGCTTGCCGCCATGTGTGGCATCCATCCGGCGAGCGTGCGCTGGAACCTGCGCCAGCAGCCCGACCCGGCGGCGCTGGCGGCCGGCGAGCTGTGCCTCGGCGACGCGCGCCTGCTCACGTGGCAAGCACCTCAGCATCGGAGCCTCTATGCTCGGAAAGCGAAAATAGATGAGGCGATCGCCAGGCGATCGGCGTCAATATGCTCGGTTTGCGAGCATTGAGCGGCAGGTGGGGCGCGGCGAGGCGGGCGACTGGGCAGAAAACTACGCCGCGCCAGGATGGCCGGCATAGACTGGCGCCATGCTGCGCCGTGCGACTGCCTTCGCCGTTCGGGCCGCGCTGCTCGGCCTGGTTGTGCCCGCCACCGGCTGCTCCGGCGAGCCGGACCCCAAGGATCTGTGCACCTGGCTGAAGGACTCGAACAACTGCTACGCCCGCTTCGCCAACGATGTGGAAGGCATCTGCGCCCGCCCGTACCAGCCGGGCAGCGACCCGGTGGCCAGCGCCACGGGCTACTTCGCCACGCGCGAGGCGCTGGACATCTGCATCAAGAACGAGGGCGGGCAGGTGATCTTCGATCCCCCGCTCGACGTGACGGCGTTCCCGCCTACCGCCGTCGCGTTCAAGCTGCTCGACGAGACGGCCCAGCCCTGCGGCTCGGGCAGCTTCGCCACGACGAGCGCGGAGACGGCCTCGCAGAGCTTCTCCATCGGCATCGACCCGATCGACGCCAACGACGCCGGCGCGGCCACGGCTCCCGACGGTGGGCCCCTGGGCGACCACGTCGTCGGTGGCACCTTCGCGAGCGCGCTCTTGCACGACCGGCAGCGCTTCGAGATCTCCTGTGCCGGCGGGCAGGAGACGCACAACTTCAACAACCTGCTGCTCCAGAAGTGCCCGGAGCGCAGCTACCTCTTGCCACGCGCCATCCTGGACGCCAGCCCGGGCAGGCCGGAGTCGGCGAAGTTCGACAGCCGCCCGGGCTTCGTGCGCCTGCGGATCGAGTACCCGCCCGCGGTGGCCCAGCCGGGCGATGAGTACCTGCCCGGCGCCGCCGAGCGGATCTACGAGTACTTCAACTGCATCTTCCCCGCGCCGCCGCACCCCTGCGAGGACGGCATCAAGGCGGCTAGGGAGTTTGATCTGGCGTTTCCGCGCTGCGGGGTGATGGGCAGGGCGGCGAGGGGCGGTGGGGGGCAGCGATGACATCGGCCGGATGCAGCCGCGGGCGACGGACGGGCGCGGAGGTGCGTTGGCCGGCCG
>JACQWT010000150.1 GCA_016209145.1 Deltaproteobacteria bacterium
GCCGGCTCCCGCGCCCGCCGCCGCCGGCGCGGGCGCGGAAACCGTCTCGATGGCTGGCAGGGCCGAGGCCGCACGCCGTCCCGATCCCGCGAAGATCCAGAGCGCCAGGCCGCAAAGCGCGAGCGCTCCCGCCGCCGCGATGGCGGCAAGGCCCCCCCGGCGCCGCCCGCCGGCCAACCGGGCGATCTCGCTCCGGGCGGGCTCGTCGGCGGCGCTCGGCTTCGTGACCTGCGGCCCGGCCGGGACGCCGCCCCCGGCCGGCCCAGGCCGGCCGGGCCGCTCCAGTGTCCTTGGCTCGCGCGACGCGGCCGGCGCATCGCTGCGACGCTCGGAAAGCACCGTCTGCGCGACGCCGTCGGGCTCGGCCCAATTCGCCGGCGCCGGCAGCGGCACGCCTCCGATCCGCTCGATGCGCTGGGCCAGGGCGCGCGCGTGCTCGGGCGCGAAGGGAACAAGCGCCCGCGCCAGCTCCGCCACGGATCCGAAGCGGCAGGCCCGGTCCTTCGTGAGGCACCGGGCCACGATGCGGCCCAGCTCCGCGGGCAGCTCCGGCCGAAGCTCGCACAGCGGGCGCGGATCCTCGCAGACGATCTTGGCGTATACGGCCGGCACGGTCTCGGCCTCGAAGGCCGGCCGGGCCGCGAGCAGCTCGTAGAGCACGGCCCCGAGCGCCCAGATGTCGGCGCGCGCATCCACCGAGCGCGGATCGAGCACCTGCTCGGGCGCCATGTAGCCCGGCGAGCCAAGAGACATGCCCGTGGCCGTGACCTTGCCGCCGGCCCCGCTCGTCTGGTCGAGAGCCTTGGCGATGCCGAAGTCGAGCACCTTGACGAGCGGCGCGCCGTCGGGCCCCTGCGTGACGAACAGGTTCGACGGCTTGAGATCGCGGTGGACGAGGCCGAGGGCGTGGGCCTCGGCCACGGCCTCGCCAGCCTGGAGCAGGTAGTGGACCGCGTCCTGTACGCCGAGCGGCCCATCGTGCTCCACGATCGTTTCCAGATCGGTGCCCGTCAGGTGCTCCATCACGATGTACGGCACGCCGCCGTCGATCTCGCCCACGTCGAGCACGCGGGCCACGTGCTCGCCGCGGATGGCCGCCACTGCACGCGCCTCGCGCAGGAAGCGCTCGGCTGCCTGCTCGACTCCCACGAGCTCATGCTGCAGGAACTTGAGCGCCACGCGCTGGCCGAGCTGCCGGTGGCGCGCGGCGAGCACCACGCCCATGCCGCCCTCGCCCAGCACGCCCTCGATCTCGTACTTGCCGGCGAGCACCTCGCCCGGGAGAGGAAGCCGCACCGGCGGCGCCGGCTCCGGGGCCGCCACCTCCCGCACCGCTGTGCCGCCGCCTGACGGGCTGTCTTGCCCCATAGCCGTTAGCTGCTAGCCGTTAGCTGTTGGCCCGGAGGGCGAGATGCGCGATCCCAACCGGAGCCGTCCGCTATGCGGCGTTGCCGGAGCGTCCCGGCAGCCTTCTCACTTCGGCCCGCCGCAGTCCTCGTCCTTGCCGCACTTGGCCGTCGCGCAGACCGTGAGCGCGTTGGCGTCGTCCTTGCCGCCCGGGTTGTCGGCACTGCACTTGTTCTGACACGCCACGTCCAGGCAGTTCTTCCGGCAGACGAGCAGCTTGATGCAGTCGGCGTTGGCCATGCATGCGACCATCTGGTCGGAGCAGCTCTTGAAGAGGCACTTGTCGCAGGCCGTGAGCGGGGTGTAGCCGGGGCATGCCTGCGCGCACATGGTGCCGGCGCAGTCCCAGACCATGGCCCCGTCGGCGATGCCGTCCTTGCTGGCGGTCCAGCAGGCTTGCATGCACGGCTGGTCCTTGGGATCGCATTTCTTGACGCACGCGGCCAAGACGATGCAGGCCGGGTTGTCCCAGCAGGTGCAGTAAGCGTCCTTGCACTTGTCGAGCTCACACTGGCTGCACGCGTCAGCGGGTACCGGCGCGCAGACCGGGCCGCCGCCACCCGCGCCACCGCCACCGGTCGCGCCGCCGCCCGCCGCGCCGCCCGAGCTCGCCGTGCCGCCAGTCCCGCCGGTCCCACCGATCCCGCCTTGTGCGCCGGCGCCCCCGCCGCCCGTCTGCGACGTGGTCGTGGTGGTGGTCGTCGTCGTGGCCGGGCTCTCCTTGTCGTCGCCGCCGCAGCTCGCGGCGAGCGCCGTCGCGGCCGCGCCTGTCGCCAGGGCCCAGATCCAGGTCTTGCCGAGCATTGCCATCGCCTCCCTTGCTTCGCGCGGCGCCGCGGTTTGCCCCGAGGCGCCGGCACCAGCCTAGATCGCCGACCACGATTCCGGAATGGGAATCGTGACAGTAACCGTTCACGCATTCCAACACCCGGCTCGTCAGGCGGCCGCGAGCGCGAGCGCGCCCGGAGGCCCGGGCCGCAGCGTACTTCTGTACGCGAGGACCCGGGCCGAGGACGTAAGTCCGTCCCTTCGGGACGGGGTTGGGGTCCCGACGCGCCCTTCGGGCGCATCACCCCTGCCCCGCGATCGCGGCCGACTCGGCGAGCCGTCCTTGCTAGCGCCGCAATGCGTGAACGCATACTCGTGACATGGGGACCGGCGAGAGGGACGCGGGCCTGGTGGCAATCCGGCTGGGGTGCTTGACAAGGCTGCCGTCCTTGCTACGGTAAGGACGTGTCGCGGGTGACCAGCAAGCTGCAGGTGACGCTGCCGAAGGCGATAGCCGATCGCCACGGCATCCGCGCGGGCGACGAGATCGCCTGGGTGGAGGCCGGCGACAGCATCCGCGTGCTGCCGGCGCGGCGCTCGGAGCGGCCGGGGCTGAGCCTGGAGGAGCGCGTGGCGCTGTTCGACGCCGCCATGCGGCGGGCGGACCGGCGTGCAGCGCGTTGGGACAGCGGGCCGGTCCCGAAGACCAGAGGCTGGACCAGAGACGAGCGGTGCGAGGAGCGCGTCGGCCGTGCCCGCTCTGCTTGACACCGCCGTCCTGGTCTACTGCCACGACCCCCGGGTTCCGGCCAAGCGCCGGACGGCGATGCGCCTGGTGCGCGACGGCCTGCAGCGCAACGACCTCCGCGTGCCCCACCAGGCGCTGGTCGAGTTCTACGCGGTGGTGACGAGGGTGAGCGCCGGCAGGGCACTGATGACGGCCGAGGAGGCGGCGCGCGAGGTCGAGGAGATGCTCCTGGGCTTCGAAGTGCTCTTCCCGAGCGCCGCGGTCGTGCGCGAGGCCCTGCGCGGTCGCGCGGCGTATGGGCTGTCCTGGTTCAACGCCCATCTCTGGGCCTACGCCGAGCACTACGGCTGCGAGATGCTCTACTCCGAGGACTTCCAGCACGGTCGCGTCTACGGCGGGGTGCGCGTGCTGAACCCCTTCACCTGAGCTGGCGCAGCTCCGTAGCGGCTGCGATGCCGATTTCGCGCAACTGGACCCCGGCCTGAGTCGATAGATGGATCGTGAAACCACGACTCCCGATCGAGGCATGTCTGCTGCTTGCTGCGGCCCTGCTCTCCTGGTCCCGGCCCGCCCTGGCGTGGCCGGCGCCCCCTTGGGACGAGGACCGGGAGCCAGGCTGGGGCAGCTCCGCCGCGAACAACTCGGCGGCGGCGCCAGACGGCTCCGCGCGGCTCACCTTGCGCCTGGCGGCGGCGAGCCGAGAAGGCGGGCGGCGTGACTACGCGGGACTCGTGCTGCTCGATCTGCCCACGGCGCGCTGGCTCGGCGCCGGCGCACCGGCCGCGTCACGCAAGGCCAAGACCGCGGCGCCCCCCCGGCCGCAAGGGGAGGCGCCGGCGGCCCCGCCGGCAGCCATGCCGGCCGACGGCCCTCGCCGCGAGGTTGGCCCGGATCCGAGCTCCGGATCCGAAGCCGCGCTGCTGCCCGAGCTGCGCGCCCAGGACGTGCGGGCGGCGCTGCGCGCGGCGGCGGCCCAGACGGGCCGGGACGGCGGTGCAGGCCGGCTCGACGATCTGGCAACCCGGGCGCGCTACTCTGCGCTGCTGCCGGAGCTGCGGTTGCGCTTGAGCCGCCTGGTCGACGAGAGCGAGAACCTGTCGCCGACGGCGTATGACCCCGCGCGCATCACGCTGTCCGGCGGCGCCAGCCTGTGGCTCGAGGGCCGGGCAAGCTGGCGGCTCGATCGGCTCCTGTTCGCGGACGAAGAGATCCAGGTGGAGAAGCTGCGCCGGCAGCTCGACGAGGAGCGCGTGCGGCGCGAAGAGCGGGTGCTGGGGCTGCTCTTCGCGTGGCAGCGCGCCGTGCTCGAATCGTTCGGGCCGTTCGAGTCGGCGCCTGCGTGCCGCGCTGCGCGGCTGCGCGCCGAGCAGCTCGCCGCCGAGCTCGATCTCGTGACCGGGGGATGGCTGGGCCGCTGGCGCCGTCAACAGGGTTTCACTCCCTCGCCCTGCGCGTGCGACGAGACACGGTGCGAGCGCGGGGACGGTCCAGGCGCGTGCCGACCTCCGGGCACCCGCGGTGGTGCGCGGGGCGGCCTTGCCCCGGAGCAGGCGCGGAGCATGTGCTTTGCTCCGGGAGGCGCCCTCTTGAGTCAGCTTACCATCGAGTTCTGGATGGACGATGGCTGGTACGTCGGAAGGCTGAAGGAGTTCCCAGTCGTCATGAGCCAGGGCCAGACGCTCGACGAGCTGAAGGAGAACATCCGCGACGCGTACGCCCTCGTGATCGCGGATGCATCGAGCGCCGCTGACGTACCGGCCTAGCACGCCTCGGCCGCAAGCAAGAGGTAGTCGATCTTGCCCGTGCTGGTGCGGGGCAACGCCTCGCGTACCCGGATCCTCTCCGGCACCATGTACGCCGGCAGTCGCCCGGCCACGAAGGCGCGCATCTCGCGCTCGCTCGCCTCGTCCTTACCCGGGTCGAGCGCCACGAAGCCGTGCAGCACCGTGCCGAGCTTGCGGTGCTCGCGCGCGAGGACGGCGGCCTCGCGCACGCGCGGGTGGGCGCACAAGGCGGCCTCGATCTCGCCCGGCTCTATACGGTAGCCGCGGATCTTGAGCATGCGATCCTTGCGGCCCCGGAAGTAGAAGAGCCCGTCGGCGGCGCGCTCGACGCGATCGCCCGTAGCCACGCGACCGCCCAGGGCGGTTGGTCCTTCCACTACCAGCTCGCCCGTGCCGGGCCCGGCGATGACCGCGCCCGAGCCGTCCTCGGCCACAAGCGCGCAGCGCGCGTAGGGGCAGGCGACCCCAATGGGAAGCTCGCTCTCTCGGTCGAGGCGGCTTCGGTCCACCTCGTGGAAGGTGCAGACGTTGGTCTCGGTCGGCCCGAACAGGTTGAAGAGGCGGGCGCCGGGCGCCCGGCGCGCGAGCTCGCGTAGCTCGCGCGGCGCAAACACCTCGCCCGCAAAGCAGGCCACGCGCAGGCTCGCGTCGAGGTTGCGGCCGGGCCCGAGCGCGGCGACGAGCCTCGAGTACAGCGCCGGCACGGCGTAGACGACCGTGGGCCGCAGCCGCTGGGCGGCGGCAAGAAGCGCGCTCGGCAGGCCAAGCTCGCGCCGCGCCACCGTGCACAGGGTCGCGCCGGCGCGCCAGGTGGCGACATGGTCGAACCAGGCAAGGTCGAACACGAGCTCGGCCGAGCGCAGGACGCGGTCGCCGGGCCCGAGCCCGGTCAGCTCGATCATCCAGGCGGTGAAGGCAGCTAGACCTTCCCAGCGGATCGGGATGGCCTTGGGCCGGCCCGTGCTGCCCGAGGTGTGAAGGATGCAGGCGATCTCCGGATCGGCCGCCGCGACCGCCGGCGCGCTACCCCGCCGGGCGACCAGGCGGCCGGCGGGATCGAGCTCGAACCGGGCGAGCTGCCCCTCCAGTCCCGGCGCGCCGAGCCGCTCGGCCGCCGCGGCGTCGTGGATGATCGCCCGGCAGCCGCAGCCTGCCAGCACCTCTGCCAGCCGCAACGGGGGAGCGCTCGGATCGAGCGGCACCACCGTGCCCTGTGCGAGGAGCGCGCCGGCCACGGCCACGGCCTCGTCGTGGCCCCGGGCCGCGCTGAGCACGCCCACCCGGTCGCCGCCGCGCAGGCCGGCCTGGCCGAGGGCGGCGGCCAGGGCCCCGGCCGCCCGGCCGAGCTCGCGGTAGCTCAGCGCCGGACCCGCTCCCACCAGCGCAGGGGCATCCCCGCGGGCGGCGAGGTCGGCCCGCCGCAGGCGCCAGCTTGTGGTCACGGCGCCGCGCTCGCGCCGCCGCGCTCGGCGTAGCCGGCCACGAAGCGGCTCAGCGCCGCCAGGGTGGCAATCTCGTCGAGCGCCACCTCCTCTTCGGGAATGCACAGCCCGAAGCGCTCCTCGATGAAGACGAGCACGCGCGTGAGCGACATCGAGTCGAAGCCCGCGTCGAACAAATCCTCGTCGTCGCTCAGGGGCTCTTCCCGCAGCAGGATCTCGCGCGCGACGTAGTCGCGCAGCACCTCGCGAATCGTGGCCTGCTCCACGGCGGGCAGGATAGATCCCGCCGCCGGGCGCGTCGAGGCCGTGGTAGCGTCGTGGGCCATGGAGGTCGTCTCGCTCGGCCCGCTCGCGGCGGGCTCGCTCACCTGGCGGCTCGGCGATGGGCCGTGGACGCTGAGCGTGGTGTGCAAGGCGACCTTCGAGCTGGCGCCCGGCGAGGCGCGGCTGGCGCGCCGGCCTGAGCCGATCCACGCGCGCGATCGGCTCGGCGGCGAGGATCGCAGCGCCGGCGTCCTCGCGCCCGCCGATCTCGTGCCGAGCCGGCCTCTGGTCGACGTGACGCTGGTCGGCAGAGCCTATGTGCCCGAGGCAAAACCCGCCCCGTCGCTGCGCGTCCGGCTCAAGGTGGGTCGCATCGACAAGGCGCTTCTGGTCTTCGGGGAGCCGGGCGAGGCCGGGCCGCGCGCATTCCGCAGCGCCGTGCTCGGCTACGAGCTCGCCGCGGGCGGATCGGGAACGGACAACCCCGCCGGCACCAGCGAGGCGCGGCCGCGGCTGCAGCTCGAGAACGCGGCTCGTGCCTCCTGGTCCGGGGTCATGCCGCCGGCCGGCTTCGGCCCCATCCCCAGCCACTGGCCGTCGCGCCAGCGCCTCCTGCGCGGCCACGCCGACCCGTGCCCGCTGGGAGAGACGGGAGTCTGCGTGCTGCCTGCCGACTTCGATCTTCGCTACTTCAACGCCGCCCCCGAGGACCAGCGGCTCGCCGAGCTTGCCGCGGGCGCCGCGCTCGTGCTGGAGAACCTCCACCCCGAGCATGCCGTGATCGAGGCGTGGCTGCCCAGGGTCGCGCCGGAGATCGTGATCCAGCGCGAGGGCGGCAGCCACGCCACGGCCCAGCCCTGCGCCCATGCGCTCTGGATCGACACGGCGCGCTCGCTCGTGACCATGAGCTGGCGGGTGGAGATCCTCCTGGCGCGCCCCGACGAGGGCGGCAAGATCTGGGTGTCCATCGGCGAGGACGACGAGGATCTCGCCGGTGTGCTGGAGACGCGCGGGCGCGGCGAGCCCGCGGAGAGCTGGGGGCCGGGTCAGATCGACCCGCGGCCACCCCGGCCGCGGCCGGCGGCGGGGAGCCCGCCGCAGCCCGCCCGCAGCGGCGCGGAGGAAGACGATCCGCTGGGGCAGACCGCAAACCTGGGGCCGCGCCGTGCTCGCGCTGCCGCCGCAGTGCGCGACGACAACACCCAGACGGAGCTGCTCGACCTGGAGTTGGCGGCCGGCCGCATCGAGGCGGACGAGGGGCGCATCACGGCCGATCTCGATCACACGGCCGACGGCGGGCCCATCCCGCCGCCGCGCGACAGCACGCCGGGCTGGCTGCATCGGGGGCCGGCGTCGGACCCGCGGTTCCCGGGACGCAAGCCGCCCCCTTTGCCTCCCAACGCCCGACGGGCCCGGCAGCGCTCGGTCCCACCGCCGCCCGGATCTGCCGCCGGGCCGCCGCCACCCGTCCCACCGCCGCCCGGATCTGCCGCCGGGCCGCCGCCACCCGTCCCGCCACCGCCGCCGCCACCGCCCGCGACGGCGCCACAATCCCCGGCCCCCCCCCCCGCCGGCCCACCGCCGCCGGCCCCGGCCGCCCCACCCCGAGCTGCGTCCGAGCACCCGCTGCCGGGCCCGGCCGCACCGGCCGCGCCTTCGCTCGTGAGCGCCCCCGTGCCCGGGGCCTCATCCATCGATCGCGGCCTGCTCAGCTCGTCCACTCCCTCGCCGCGCCAGGCCCCGGCCTGGGCGAACGACCCTCCGGCGCGCGACGACAAGCTGGCGGACACCTCCAGCCTGCCCAAGAAAGCAGCCGAGCGCATCGACCCTGCCGCGCCCTCCGAGATCGTCGAGCTAGTGTGGTTCGACCAGCCGGCCGTGGAGCGGGTGCGCAGCCAGTGGCGCGAGCTATGCGTCGCGCTCGAGTTCGCGCCGCGCGATCCCCAGCACGATCTTGCCGGCGTCGATCCGCAGCTTGCGCGCGACCACCACACGAGCTTCGGCGTGCTGACCGAGGCGTCGCTTTGCGATCAGCGGGGCCTGGGCGCCGCCATCCGCGAGGCGGTGAGCACCAGCGGTCGCTTCACCCCGCCGCTCGTGCTTCTCTCGGGCAAGCTGGAGCTGCCCTTCGCCGAGCTCGAGATCTTGAAGGCCACGGCCGCGGCCGTCGCGCCCCTGGGCGGCGACGACAAGAAGCTCAAGGAAATCCTCGGCAACGTCCAGGAGTTGCTCGCCACCCCGCTCCTGCACGGCTCGGCCGACGCCGTCACCAACGTGACCGAGTTGCTGCGCAAGCACTATGCCCAGGGCCGCCGCACGGTCTCGCTCCAGCAGCTCGACGACAACGTCGAGCGCAGCCTGCTCGAGCAGCGCCGCTACCAGAAGCGCACCATCTTCGGTGGGCAGTGGATCCGGGCCCTGTTCGCGTTCAAGGGAGCCAAGGAGTCCATCCCCACCTACCTGCCCGAGAGCCTGGACAAGAAGCTGCCCATGATGCACTCCTTCAAGGCCCGGCTCGTGGTCGAGGCGCACGCCAAGCAGGACCAGTACGAGGCCCACCCGTATGCCCTGCGCGTGCTCGTGCTCGGGCGCGTGCTGGAGCTGGAACGGATCGAGGGCGAGCGCTAGTGGCGCGTCCCACAAGTCGTGCGGAGAAATGGTTGCCGGGACGCGCCACGCGGGTGGGGGGACGGCCCACTAGTCCCTGCCACCCAGCCCCAGGGCGCCCAGCAGGGCGGCTATCCCGCCGAGCTTGCCGCCGCCGAGCATCTGGCCGACCTCGGGTCCGAGCATCTGGGCGAGGGCGAGGCCCGGGCCCAGCTTGTCGCGTAGCTCCTCGGGGAGCCGCTCGCCGAGCTTGCCGCCGCGTAGAAGAAGCTGCCGGCCGAGCCTGACCGCCTGCTCCATGGGATCGCGGCCGAGCCGGCCCGAGCCTTGGAGCACGGCGCTCAGGGCCCCGAGCAGGAAGTCCTGCGCCGCCGGGGGATCGCGTTCGGCCCGCGTCTGCGTGTCCGCGCCGACGAACACCGTGGCCTCGCCCTCGCCGACGTAGGCGCCGCACTTGGTCTCGTCGGTGCGACGGGCCACGGGCAGGCCGCCCACCCAGACGTGGGCGGCGCCCATGCGGATCGGCTTGTCCCGGTGCCGGCGACACTCGATCTTGAAACCGTCCGCCACGGCCACCGGCCGCTTGTCGCGGCCGACGAAGGTATCGGCCGATCCCTTGGCGATCTTGCCCGAGGGCGAGGGGCACTCGGGGCTCTCGTAGTCCCCATCGCCCTCCTCAGCGCGGGCGCTCGACTGGCTGAGCGCACTCGCTACGACGCCCGCCAGCATTCCGGCGCGGCCGTCCTTCTTGCCGAGCTCGGACGCGCCCAGAAGCAGCGCCTGCGCGACCATCTCGCGCGGATCGGGCAGGTCGTCGTCGTGCGTCACGCGGTAGCCCACGGCCGCCACCTCGAGGCCCGGCCGCGCCCCCGCGGCGCGGGCGCTCTGCCGGCGCTCGGCGGGAGAACGGCCCGGCCTCGCGGCGCGCTCGCGCTCCCGTTCCCGGTCTCGCTCGCGCTGGCGCTCCCGCTCGCGCTCCCGTTCCCGGTCTCGCTCGCGCTGCTGCGCGCCGTCCGCGCTCCGCCCCGGCCGGCTCATCGCTCCCCCTTGCCCTTGCGTTCGGCCAGGCGCACGCTGGACAGGATGTGCTCGAACAGCGGCGCCATGCGATCGGCTTCCGCCTCGGGCACGCTCATGGTGAGCGAAGCCACGACTCGCTCCGGGAGCTGGATCATGGTGAGCCACTGCTCGAAGGGCCCGGCGCTGCCCGACGAGACGAAGCGCGCGCGCACCGCGGGCTGGCCCCCCACTTCGATTCTCTCCCGCTCGAGGATCTCGAGCTCGTCGAGGCGCTCCTCCAGCGCGTCGAGTTGCCGGTCGGCGTAGCCGTCGAGATCGAGATCCTCGGGCAGCCGGTCGCGCGTCAGCACGAGGTTCGGCGCCGCCTTCTGCCCCGGGCCGAGGGGCGCCGAGAAAGCCACGAGCGAGCGGTCCTCCCAATCGCGCGGGACGTCGAAGCTCATCTGGTGATCGCGATAGCGCGGCATGCTGTCCTCACTGTAACCGTTCACGCATTCCAACACCCGGCTCGTCAGGCGGCCGCGAGCGCGAGCGCGCCCGGAGGCCCGGGCCGCAGCGTACTCCTGTACGTGAGGACCCGGGCCGAGGACGTAAGCCGCGATCGCGGCCGACTCGGCGAGGCTCGCGTAGTCGCCGGCCGGGCGCTCGTAGACGGCATAGCCATTCTCGCCGAGCGCGTCGGAGAGCGCCCCCTTGGCGGGCGTGCCGTTCATCTGCGCGTGGACCATGCGGCGGTCGAGCTCGGCCGAATCGAGCGGCACGGCCTTGTCCGTGGGAACCACCATGATCTGCCCGTCGCTCGGGCTCTGCAGGAAGGACAGGCCGCGCGGATTCACGGTGCCGGCCACGTCCGCACCGGCCAGGCCGCCCGCGCGGCTCAGGGCGACGCCCGCCTCGTCCGGCCCGAGCTGCGCGCCGCCCAGGGCCGGGCGAGCGCGGCCCGCATCGTGCGCCCCACTGCGCTCGCCCCGGAAGGCGCGCCCGCGCAGGCGAGGCTCGTCGGCGCGCTCGCCCCGGAAGCCGCCGCGGGCCGTCCGCCCGCCCTCCGGCTTGCCGCCCTCCGCGAGCGGGCCGCCCGGGCGGCGCTCGCGCCCCCCGTCGCCCGCCGGCCGACGCAGCGCGCCGCGCTCCGGTCGCTCGCGCGCCCCGTCGTTCGGCCTGCTGCGGCCGCGAGAACGATCGCGGTCGCGACCGGGACGATCCGGGCGCGGTTCCAGGCCGCCTCGGCCATCGTC
>JACQWT010000527.1 GCA_016209145.1 Deltaproteobacteria bacterium
GTCGTCCGCAACACCTGTCGCTGTCCCGCGGCCGGGCCCGAGGCGCCGACCTTCTACAAGACCACCACCCCGAACGCGAAGCAACGCACGGCACTCGAGCTCCTCCGGTCCATCTCGCCGTAGACAGTGCCGCCACACCCGGCGATCCACCATCTCCATGGAACGAAAGACCAAACTCGCCTTCTCAGCTCGGGAACTTCAGCCTAGACCGTGAGCCAACGGTTCGGCAAGCGCGTGATGCGAGCTGTCTCATTTTCATTGGCAGGCTCCGTCGATGCGTCTCGGCCGCGCGGTGGCGGGGCACGATGGCAGAGCGCGCCGACGATACTGGTTGCGCCCTACTACGGAGCCGACGTCCCCGCGTCGCTCAGAGCTTGCAGTCGACGGCCTGGATCTTGTCTCCCTGAGGAGTCGCGATCTCCTTGGCCCGATCCACCTCGAGCGAGCAGGCGTGGAGCTTCTCGATGACGGAGTACTTGACGGTCTTCGAGTCGGTCACCTTGCCCTGCGGCGCCCACAGGAAGTCCGGGGCGGGGCTGCTGCTCCAGGAGGAGGAGCCGAGGTCCCACTCCCCGCCGATCACGTAGCCCTTCTCGTCGATCTCGAGCGTGTAGCGGTACTCCTTGCTCGAGATCCGCGAGCTGTTCTCGTCGTCGTAGTCGACGTAGGGACCGTTCTCCACGCCGTAGTGGAACTGGGTGACGACCTTCGCGATCTTGACGGTGCCCTCGGCGCGGAAGGCCTTGAGCGGATCGTCGATGTCGGCGAGGTTCTGGACCGACTCGATCTTGCTCTCGAAGCCGTACGCCGGCTGGTTCCACACCTCGTCCTCGCGGGTGACGTCGGCGACGAAGCCGCGCTTGGCCTCGGGCTTCTGCAGGTCGGAGAGGTACTGGACCAGCACCAGGTGGAAGGAGCCGGCGTTGGTGTCGCGGCACTCCTTGTTGTAGACGAAGATGCGCTCGGCCTCGGCCTTCTGCTTCTGGTAGTCGGCGACGCTCGCGTAGGTCTTGACGACGAACGCGCCCTCGGGCTTCTTGGCGACGGCGGTGGCCTGCAGGACCTTCTCCTCCTCGCCCCCGATCGACTCGGCGTAGGTCAGCACGTGGTGCTGGCTCCAGAAGTTGCGCTTGATGAAGATCGTCTTGGCCGTCTCAGTGTTGGCCTCCTTGTCCTGTCCCGCGACCTGCTCGTAGGTCGTGCCGTCGACGATGCGCCCGAGCTCGTCCTTGACGATAGTGCGCGCGTTGCAGCGCGTCCCCATGAACGCGGTGCCCTCGGACGTGCCGTTCGAGGCGTGGGCCTTGGTCAGCAGGCCGCGGATGTCGCCCTCGGTGAACAGCACCTGCTTGCCGTCGATCTCGACAACCACGCTGGCCGCCGGCGTCTTCTCGATGTAGGCGGCCGGAGCCCAGCCGTGGCAGTGACCCATCCAGCCCCAGTTGCCCTCGTAGTCCTCGTACTGCTTGTAGACCGTCCAGCCTTCCTTGGTCATGGCGAAGCCGCCGTCGCGCACCAGGACGTCGTACTTCTCGGCGGGCGACAGCGCCCAGGAGGGCGCCCAGGGCTGCTGCCCCTCGGCCGGCGCGGCCTTGAGCAGCTCCTGCGCCGACTTCGTCTGGGCCTCGAAGGACTCGAAGCTCTCGTCCGAGATCCAGCGGTTGGAGAGGCCCTTCTTGTTGAGCGGCCAGTAGGTGTCGCTCCAGGGCTTCTGCGGCAGGTAGCCCTCGAGCGCGGCTTCCTTCGGCAGGTCGTCGATCTTCATGCTCCGCACGCCGAAGGTCTCGGGCGCGTTGGCAGGATCCCAGGTCTCGTTCTGCTCGTCGCTGCCGACCTCGCCGGCCACGCAGCCCGCGGCTGCGATCAGGGAGAGGCCGGTGGCAAAGGGAAGAAGACCTCGGCGGATACTGGACTGTGACGACATGGTGTGCTGCTCCTCGATGGGCGCGATTGGGGGTTCGAGTCTCGGTCCGTGCAGCGCGCGCGTGAAGCAAGATCGGCACCAGCCTGGCCGGCCGCCCCGTCCCCCCATGAGGCGAGCACCAGTGGCCAGCATTCCCACGCAATTCCGGCCAGTTGGCGCGATTCTCTCAACCGCCGCGTTGGTTGCATCCGCAGCCGCCGATCGAGCTGAGGGGGGCACGCTCCGATCCACGTGCTGGTGTCCTGCCGATCCGGGCGTTCACGGCTGCAAGCTCGTGGAAGGGCTCGATGGTTGCCCGAGCGTGCGCGGCGTGAGCCCGGTCGGGCACGACGCGTGGCTCAACTGGCTGCAGGCGGGCCGGGAGCGGTCGTTCCTTCTGGGCTACGGCCGCGACCCCGCAACGAGCGAGTGGGGCGATCGCGTGGAGGTTCTGGGAGGTCTCGCCACGGGCGAGCTGGATCGAGCTTCGGTTCTCCGGCGCTGCGCGGTCGAGCGCTCGGCACCGGACCCCGGGCGGAGGCGCCATGGCTGCGGTTGCCGGCCGACCGGGAGCTTCACGCTGTCCGTCCCTGCGGGACGGGGTTCGGGTCCCGACGCGCGCTGCGCGCGCGTCACCCGTGCCCCGGCTGCCTCGGCGTCGGGGCCCCTACCCCGACGCCCGTCGCGGGCGCTGCGCGCAGCCGAAAATCGTCGCGCGGCGCGACGATTTTCGGGAGTAGTAGATTAGCCCAACCCCTGCCGCAGCAGCTCCGCGCCGGCGCTGAGGGCCCTGGTGCTCGGCTCGGCGATCTTCGGCTTCTGGAACGTAGTGACGGCACGGGCAAATGCCTCCAGCGCAAAGAGCTGCGCGCCTTCGCATAGCGCGCCCAGGGCGACCGTCGCCACTGCCAGCCGGCCGAGCTGCTTGCCCGCCTTGGCGAGGGGCAGCCGGACGAGCTTCGCCGCCGTCGGCGGGAGGGCGAGAAGCTCGTCGGCGTAGACGGTGCAGCTCTCGGGCAGGGTCGCGAGAAGCCCGCGAATGCGCGCGAGCCCGTTCTCCGAGACGATGACCACGTAGTCCGGCCGGTCGATGCCGGTATACACGATTCGATCCGGGCTGAGGATCACCTCGGCGACCGAGTGGCCGGTCTGCACGGTGATGGGGTAGTCGTCCTTCTGCGTCGCGTGCAGCCCCGCGAACATCGCCCCCTGCGCAAAGAGCGTGGCCGTGCTCTTGATCTTCTGGCCGGCGCTGCCCGCGATGATGATGCCCGTCTGCCGGCCGAGCCTGCTCGCAAAGGCGCGCTCGATCCGGGGCCGGGGCGCTCGCGCACGCCGGCCGGCCGCGGCCGCGTCACGCCAGCTCTCGCTGTACTCGGGCCGGGGCCGGTCGATCTGCTGGCCGAGCCCGAAGCCGAGCCGGCCGAGCAGCTCGAACAGTCCCTTCTTGCGCAGCTCGTTGCGCGGCATGTAGTACGCGGTGCAAAGCTCCCAGATGTCGACCATGGCGAAGCCGGGCTGGGCGATGGCCCGCGCCAGCACACTTGGGAGATCGTCGTCGAAGGCCGTGGCCCGGTAGACCCAGGCGGCCCCTGCCGCCACCGCCGTGGCGCACAGGTCCATCGGCGCCTCGACGTTTCCCCACGGCGTCGTCGGGGTCAGCCCGCCGGTCGGCGTCGTGACCGAATGCTGGCCCCCGGTCATGCCGTAGTTGAAGTTGTTGGCCACAATCAGGGTGATGCCGATGTTGCGGCGCGCGACGTTGAGCAGGTGCGTGCCGCCGATGCCGCAGCCGCCGTCGCCCTTGAGCGCGATGACCGTGAGCTCGGGCCGCGCCAGCTTCAGACCGCAGGCATAGGTGATGGAGCGGCCGTGCAGCCCGTGGAAGGCGCTGGTGATGAAGTACCGGCAGCTCAAGCCGATGCAGCCGATGTCGGTGACGAGCACGACCTTGGCGGGATCGGGTTGTAGCCCCACCAGCGCCCGATCGAGGGCCCGCACGACGAGCTCGTGGCCGCAGCCGGGGCAGAACGGCAGGGGCCCGATCTCGGCCGAGAGGTAGCTTTCGTGGCGGCGCTCGCTCATAGTAGTTCCCCATGGCGCTGGCGCGCCACCCGCACCGGATGAAACTGGGGCCGTCCGCGACCGCGAGGTCGCTGCCCCGGGGCCGCGGCCATGTGGCCGCCGCAGGCGAGAGCGTCCGGAGATTTCACGCTGCCGGCTGCCTCGGCGCCGGGGCCCCTACCCCGACGCCCGTCGCGGGCGCTTCGCGCAAGAGCCGCGTCATATCAGGCCCCCCTTCTCGATGATGAGCTCGGGCGAGAGCAGCGTCGTGTCCATCTTGGCGACCCCCACGACGTCCACGCCGTCCGGCGCGAGCCGCTCGATTTCCAGGACGTACTGGCCGAGGTTCATCTCGGGCACGACGACGCGGCGCACGCCGGTCATGGCCTGCCGGATGGCGCGCTCGGGCACGGGCCAGAGCGTCTGGAGCACGAGCGAGGAAATCTTCCGGCCCCGGGCCCGAGCCTGGCGGACGGCCACGGCGGCCGAGCGCGAGATGATGCCGTAGCTCACGACGAGGATCTCCGCGCCCGGCTGCCGGTCTTCCTGGTAGAGTGCGAGATCGTCCGCCGCGCGCTCGATCTTCGCGGCGTAGTGCTCCAACATCTTCTCTATCACGTCCGGCTTGGTCGTAAGATACGCAGCTTGGTCGTGCGTCGAGGTGGTGTACCGGGCGACGTAGTCGCCGCCGAAGTCGGCGATGGCGGGCACATCCGCGGGCGACTCGAAGTAGTGGGGCAGGTAGCGCTCCTGTCCGGGTGGCACGCGCCGGCGCTCGATCCGCGGCGGAAGCTCGACCGCGTCGAGATCCACCGTTTCCCGCGTGACGCCGATCTCCTTGCTCGAGAGTACGAACACCGGCGAGCGTAGCTTCTCCGCGAAGCCAAACGCCCGGTACGTGAGCTCGTAGGCTTCGGCCACCGTGGCCGGGCTGAGCGCCACGACGGGCAACCCGCCGGAGGTGACCCAGCGCGTGAACTGGACGTCGCCCTCGGCTCCCATGGTGGCCGAGCCGGTGGCCGGCCCCTGGCGCTGCACGTCGACGATGACCAGAGGCGTCTCGCCCATGATGGCGAGGCCGATGTTCTCGCTGTACAGGCTCAGGCCCGGCCCGCTGGTCGAGGTCATGGCCTTGCGGCCGGCCATGGCCGCGGCGATGCAGAAGCCGATGGAGGCAATCTCGTCCTCGGCCTGGATCACCACGGTGCCCGACTCGGGCGCAAGCTCCAGCATGTAGTGCAGGATGGATGATGCCGGCGTGATGGGGTAGCTCGCGAAGAAATCGCAGCCGGCCATCATCGCCCCCCGGGCGACCGCCTCGTTGCCTTCGACAAACTCGTAGCCCATGGGATGTGCCTCTTCACCCCCGGTCGCCGGGCGGCTTCCCTTCCGGCTCCGAGCCGCCGTCCGGCTCGTCCTCGGCACCGGGCTCGCCGCCCCCGGCGATCTGCTGGAGCAGCGGTTGCAGGTCCGGCGCGGGCGAGTCGAACTGCACGGCCACGAAGTAGGGCCACATCCCGTCCTCGTCGTCCTGGTTGCGCTCGACCCGCGCGATGCGCCCGCGCACGATCCGTTCCTTGGGATCCTGTCGCGTCATCTGGAAGGTGAGGCTCGCCCGCTCGCCCACCTCGAGCCGGGCGGCCGTGGCCACGAGCACCCCCGTGGCGCTGACGTTCTGGCTGACCGCGAGCCGGTCCGAGCTGCGGCCGCCGTCGATCTGCATCGGGAACCAGACCGTGTAGCGCCGGGCGCGTCGCCGTTCCACGGAGGCTACCTTAGCACCGAACCGGCGCCCGCAGCGACGAGACCTAGCGGGCTTCGCCCGCAACCTGGAGGGGTCAAGGGGCCAAGGGGCCGGGGTCTGCTCGACCCCTTGACCCCTTGAATCCTCGGCCCCTTCTCTCCTCAGTGCGCCGGCGCCGCCTGGGCCTCGATGCCTCGCGCGCTCACGCCGTGGACGAAGTAGCCCGGGTCGTTGAGGAAGCTCATGAAGATGACGATGAAGGCCAGGGCCGCCTCGATAAGCAGATCCAGCTCGCGATCCAGCTCGTCGAGCTTGCGGCGGCGCAGCTCGCGGTCGAGGAAGTGGAAGCGCTGCAAGAAGAGCCCGTCGAGCCGGTGCCCGGCGCTCGGGGCGCTGACCGAGAAGACGCCGCCGCTCAGGCAGTAGTCCATCGTCTCGACGAGCAGCGCGCGCTGCCGCAGCACGTCCCGGCTGTGGTGGCCGAAGATGTGCATCAGCACGCGCTGGGCCTCCTTCATGCTGGCCACGCACAGCGCCTCGAAGAGGCGGCGGGCCGTCCAGTCGTCCTCGTGCAGCACCCCCGTCTGGCGCACGAGCGACAGCGTCACCGTGGTCTTGAACAGCTCGTAGAGCCGCCGGCCGCCCTCGAGCAGCTCCGGGCTGCGACGCAGCTCGGGCTGGTAGCCGCGGAAGTCCGGGATGAACAGGACCTGGAAGAGGTACGCGAAGAAGTCGGTGTTCTCCAGCGGGTCGCGGAAGTCGATGCGCAGATCGAGGGTGTTGTCGAGCCGATCGGCGAGCTTGACGCGCACGAGCTCCGGCGTGATGGCGGCGCGCTCGACCAGCCGCCCGATGTAGGCGTAGTACGACTCGCCCTCGCCGCGGCGCGTGAGGAGGGCGAGCCGTTCCATCAGGTACCACTCGTCGGTGGGATCGATGCGCTTGAGCAGGGCATGAAAGCGCCCCTCAAGGCTGCTCCACTCGGACATGGGGTGGTCGGCTTGCCGGATGTCCTCGAACTTGTCGTGCAAGAGAATGCTCAGCAGGTCGAGCAGGTGAAGCTGGTCCGAGGCGGCCCCGAGCAGGGCGGTGGCGCGCAAGGGGTGGAGCACGGCCATGGGGCCGAGCCGCCGGCGCTTGCGCCGATAGGCGGCGTCGAGGTACTCGAGCACGTCGAGCAGCACGTTCCACTGCGCCTCGGCGAGCGGCTTGCCGCCGGTGATGGTGAGCAGCAGCTTCTCGCGCCCGACTTTCTCGGCGCAGAGCTGGTAGTTCAGCGCGGCAGAGAGCTTGAGGAAGTCGTTGAGATTGTGAAAGTCCATAGGCCAGGAGGGGAAACGCCGAGCAAATCCGCCACTGGCTCTGCCCTTCCGTCTCGAAGAGACACCGTCCCCCGGGCCTGCGTGCCTCCGGACCGAGGCGCCGTGGTTGATGGCAACGTTCTGCGGTCTACTCCCCTATTGTAGCGCGCCCGGCCGGCAAGCGCAGCAAAGATGCAACGCGCGCCACCCGGCGGTCAGCCGCCGCTGCCGCCCGCCCCGGCCGCGCCGCCGCTGCCCGCCGCGCCACTGCCGCTTCCCGCGCCGCCGCAAGCGGGATCGGGGCAGCCCCAGTGCCCGTTGACGCAGGTAGGATCCATGACTCCTGGATCGCAGAGAATGAAGCAGTCGATCCCCCCGGCGCCCGGAGCGCACCCGGCGCAGGTCCACTCACCGTCGATGCACTCCGGGGGACTACCGGGGGGACAGGACGGCTGGCTCTACGGATCGCATCCGGCGCCGCCGCCGCCGGCCCCGGCCGCGCCGCCCGCGCCGCCGCATCCCCCGGCTCCGGGCTCGGGACACAGCCACCCGCGGTCGAGACAGCCTGGCGGCACCGGGTCACCGCACTCGTCGACGCAGGCGACGTCCTTGATGGCGTGGGGATCGCACCCGCCGCACGTCCACGCGCCGTCGATGCACTGCGCGTCGCCGGCGGGGCAGTAGGGCTCGTTCGCCAGATCGCAGCCGGCCGGGCCGCCGCTCGACGCTGCGCCGCCGCCGGCATCATCGCCGCTGCACGCCGCAAAGCCCGCCAGCAGGGCAAGCACGCCAACGCCCAACCGCGTCCACCGATCCATGGCCAGCACAGTAGCGCGCTTCCGGCCTGGCCGGCTAGCCCCGTGCGCCGGCGCTCAGCCGCCCAGTTCCTCGCCGTCCGGCTCCTCGCCGCCAAGGTCGTCGTCCACCGGCGGCGGCGGCGCCGTGACGGGGCGGCCGCGCGCGACCACGCGCAGGAATGCCTCCACGACTTGCGGGTCGAACTGGCGGCCGGATTGGCGGCGGATCTCGTCTACCGCGTCCTCGTGGGAACGCGCCTCGCGATAGGGACGCGTGGAGGTGATCGCATCGTAGCTGTCGGCCACGGCGATGATGCGCGACTCGAGCGGGATCTGCTCGCCGCGCAGCCCGTCCGGGTAGCCCGAGCCGTCCCAGCTCTCGTGGTGGTGCTTGACGAGGTTCGAGAGCTCCCCCAAGAACTTGAGCGGCCCGAGAATCACGTTGCCGTACATGGGATGCTGCCGGATGACATCCATCTCCTTGGCGGTGAGCTTGCGCGGCTTGTGCAGGATGGCGTCGCGCACGCCGATCTTGCCGATGTCGTGCAAAACGGCGCTGTTGTAGATGAGGTGGCAGCGGCTCTCGTCGAGGCACAGCTCGACGGCGATGGCCCGCGACAGGCCGGCGACGCGCTCCGAGTGGCCGCGCGTGTAGTTGTCGCGCGCCTCCAGGGCCTTGGCGAGCGACTTCAGGGTGTCGTAGTAGATGCGCTGCGTGTCTTCGAAGAGCCGCGCCTTCTCGATGGCCACCGCGGCCTGCGAGGCCAGCGTCTCCAGCATCTTGCGCTCCCCCTCGGCCAGCTTGTCGTTGGCCGAGCGCACGATCTCGAAGACGCCGATGGTGCGCTCGCCGATGCGCAGCGGCAGATCGAGCCTGGTCACGCCCGGGCCTTCGTTCCCGACAAGTCCCGCCTGCGCCGCCACGTGCAGCTCCTTGGTCTCCTCGTCCAGGAGCTTGATGGCGCCGGCCGAGCTGCGCACGATCTCGCCCGTCATTTCGAGGATGGCGTTCAGGGTGTGCTTGAGATCGAGGCTGGAGGCGATGGCCTGGCCGGCCTGGTGCAAGGTCGTGAGCTGGCGCACGCGCTGCTCGAGACTGGTGTTGGCCTCGGAGATCTGCACGGCGTATGTTTCGAGCTCGCGGTTCAGGCGGCTCATCTCCTCGACGTTCCTCTTGAGCCGCTCGTTGGCGGCCTCGAGCCGGCGGAACAGGCGCGCGTTGTTGATGGCCACGGCGGCCTGATCGGCAAATGCCTGGAAAAGATCGAGGTCCTGGCCCGTGAAGGCGTCAGAAGCGGGGCTCTCGGTGTCGAGCACGCCGAGCAGCTCGCCGCGCACGCGCAGCGGCACGGCCATCTCCGAGGCGCCGCCCTGCGTGCCCGGCAGGTAGCGGTCGTCGGCCGAGACGTTGCCTAGAAGCGCGGGCTCGCCCGTGACGGCGACATGGCCGGTCACCCCCTCGCCGAGCGCGATGCGCCGGCCTGCGATCTCGCCGTAGCCCTTGGCCGCGTGCACCACGAGCTCGCTGCGGGCCGGGTCGACGAGCAGGACGGCGACCCGCTGCAGGCCGAGAGCCATGGTCACCGCGTCGAGGATTTCGGCCAGCACCTGGTCGGCGTCGAGGATGGCGTTCAGGGCCCGGCCGGCACGCACGATCTGGCGCAGGCGGCGCGCGCGGTCCTCGAGGTCGCGCAGCAGCCTGCTGTTGTGCAGTGCCGTGGCCACGTGCGCGGCGAAGGCGCCGAAGAGCTCCAGATCGAGCTCGCCGAAGGAGCCGATGGCGTCGCCCTCGGCGTCGAG
The DNA here is from genome assembly GCA_016209145.1 of Deltaproteobacteria bacterium. GTDB lineage: Bacteria > Myxococcota_A > Polyangia > Polyangiales > Polyangiaceae > JACQWT01. The sequence continues at coordinate 9,610 of JACQWT010000527.1, forward strand.
CACGCCGATCACCTCGCCGTTCAGGGCGAGCGGCGCCACCATCTCCGAGCGCGTGCCCTCGATGCCGCCCGAGATGTAGCGCGGGTCGGCGCGCACGTCGGGCACGATCTCGCCGACACCGCTGCGGAAGACGGCGCCGGTGACGCCCTGGCCGACGGGAATGCGCATCCCCTCGACGCCCCCCGGCCGCAGCGCCTTGCGCACGACGAGGCGGCCGCGCGCGGCGTCGGGCAGGAGCACCGCCACGTTGTTCAGCCCCAGGGCCTCGTGGGCCAGCGCGAGGATCTGCGCAAGCAGCTCCTCGGTGTCGTGCACGTTGCTCAGCGAGCACGCCGCCCGGTTGAGCAGATCGAGGCGGCGGGCACGTTTCGCGCTCGTGGCCAGGGCCTGACCGTGGCGCAGCGCCCACGCCGCCTGCTCGCCGAATGCCTCCAAGAGCGCCATGTCCTCCTCGCCGAAGGCGGCATCGCGGCTCTCCACGTCGAGCACGCCGATCACCTCGCCGTCGACCGTGAGCGGCACGGCCATCTCGCTCCGAGCCGCGCTTACGCCCGGGACGTAGTCGGGCTCGGCCGAGACGTCGCGCACGAGGCGAGGCTCGCCGGTGGCCGCCACGGTGCCGGCCACGCCCCGGCCCACGGGCGCGTGGTAGCTCGCGACGACCTGTGCATCGTAGCCGCGCGCGGCGGCAATGCGCAGGTGCCGCCCGTCCGGGTCGCGCAGCAGCACGGCCGCGCTCTCGCGGCCGAGCACCTGCTGCACGCCGTCGAGGATCCGCTCCATGAGCTCGTCGCGCCCCTGGACGGTGGCGAGCACGCGGGCGGCGGCGTTGAGCCGCTTCAGCTTCTGAGAGAGCACCGGCATGGGAACCCGAGGGACGGCGTAGTCTACCACTGTTGGGCCCCGGGCCCACGTTCCCTGCGCGCACCGGCTTTTCCGCCGGGCCGCCGCGGCTTCGGCTGTTCAGTCCCGGCCGTCCCGCGCTATGCTGCTAATACACGGCCTGGGCCAACAACCCGACGCCAGAGGGCCACGAAAGGCCGGCGGGGTGCGAGTGGAACGACAGCGTGCAGCCCTCGCCCGACTGCCCTGCCTTCCCGCAGGTGCCCGAGGACGAGGAGCGGCCGGCCGTCTGCGTCGACTGGTGCGATGCCTGGGCCTACTGCCTCGCCGTGGGCAAGCGGCTCTGCGGCGCCATCGGTGGGGGCGCGAACGGCTTTGCCGACTTCGCCGATCCGGCCAGACGCCAGTGGTACAACGCCTGCACCGCGTGCGGCCAGCTCGCTTACCCGTACGGCCAGATCTATGACGGGACGCGCTGCAACACCAAGGACGTGGGCCCGGCCGACGATGCCGGCAACGAGCAGTCGGCGCCGGTCGATACCTTCAAGGACTGCCAGTCGAGCGTCGCGGGCTACACTGGGATCTACCACTTGAGCGGCAACGTCGAGGAGTGGACCGACGCCTGCGACGGGACCAGCAGCGCGAACGATCATTGCCGGGTGCGCGGCGGAAGCTTCGACACCCCTGCCGAGCGCGCCGCCTGCGCGTACGGCGGCGACGAGCTGCGCAAGACCGCCAACGCGTTCGTCGGCTTCCGCTGCTGCTGGGACCCGGCTCCCTGAAGGTGCGCGGCGACCGGTTGACACCTGAACATAAGTCCAGTATAGCGGTCGTGGCTCGAGCGGCGCACCCTCCCCGCGCCCTTTGCGCCCACGAGGCCCTCCCATGGACGAAGACAAGATCCGCAAGCAGAAAGAGGCCGCGCTCCAGCTCGTCATGAGCGCGGTGGAGAAGGAGTTCGGCAAGGGCTCGATCATGCGCTTGAAGGACGGCCAGTCGCTGCCGCGCGAGATCGCTTCCGTGTCCTCGGGCTCGGTGGCGCTCGACATCAAGTTGGGCGGCGGCTACCCGCGCGGCCGCGTCGTGGAGATCTACGGGCAGGAGGCGAGCGGCAAGACCACGCTGGCGCTGCACGCCATCGCCAGCGTGCAGCGCGACGGGGGCACGGCGGCGTTCGTGGACGCCGAGCACGCCCTGGACTTGCAGTACGCGCGCCGGCTCGGCGTCAACACCGAGGAGTTGCTCGTCTCGCAGCCGGACTACGGCGAGCAGGCCCTCGATATCGCCGACATGCGGGTGCGCTCGGGCAGCATCGATGTCGTCGTCGTCGACTCGGTCGCGGCGCTCGTGCCCAAGGCCGAGCTGGAGGGCGACATGGGCGACAGCCACGTCGGGCTCCAGGCGCGCTTGATGAGCCAGGCGCTGCGCAAGCTCACGGGCAGCCTCAGCAAGTCCAACACCCTGATGATCTTCATCAACCAGATGCGCATGAAGATCGGCGTGACCTTCGGCAA
>JACQWT010000469.1 GCA_016209145.1 Deltaproteobacteria bacterium
GCGCCGGCCGAGCGCGCCCGCAGCGCCGGGCCCGAGCGTACTCCTGTACGTGAGGGCCCGGCGCGAGGACGTAAGCCGGCCCGCGCGGATGGATCGGCCGCCGTCGTTGCTATCGAGGGATTCTCGCTTAACGCGTATGGCTCACCGACCCACCCTCACCATGACCATGACCTTCACCGTCACGATCACCTTCACCATTGACGTGTTCTACTCGCTCACCCCTGCTCCTCCGCAGCAAACAACACGCTCAGGCAGCTCGGCCCGGCCTCTGCCTTCATCAGCTCGGCAACCTCCACGGTGACGACCGCAAAGCCGCGCTCGCGCACGCCCTGCACCGTGCGCGGGCACGAGTCCGCCATCAGCACCGTCTCGCCCACGCGCAGGGCATTGGCGGCGTAGGGCTCGTCCGGATGCACCTCGATCCGCTCCAGGCGCCCCGTGGCCGGGAGAGCGACCCAATTCGGATTGACGAGCACCGTGCCGCGGCCGAGGAAGCTGCACCCGGTCTTGAGGTGCAGGCAACGGGCCACCTCGACGGGCTCGATCCGGTAGCCGTACGGGAGGAGCAGCCGTTCGAGCTGGCGGTAGCCCTCCAGGTTGGTGCGCGTCGAAAGCCCGAGGTAGACCACGTCGCCCACCGGCAGCACGTCGCCACCCTCCAGCGTCCCGGGCGCATCGATGTGCAGCACGCGGCGATAGGGGCGCACGGCGTCGGTCACCCTCTCAACCTCGGCGCGGCGCGCCTCGCTCGCCGGCCGGGCGACCACCGCCGCCTCGTCGAGCACCACGAGCACGTCCTCGACGAACGCCGCGTCGGCCAGCTCCGACTCGGGGGCAAGCGCGATCGCGCGCACGCCGAGCTCGACGAGCCGAGCGCAGTAGGCGCGGTGCTGCCGCACGGCGAGCGCGACGTCGATGGGCTCGCGTGCCCGGTGGACGAGATCGCAGCGCGGCAGCGCGGCGCCGGGCTCTCGGACGATGGCGACAAGCATGGGATCCTCACCGGCGAGGCGCTACTCGCCCTCGCGTTCGCGCAGATCGAGCTCCTTCATCTTGAGCTGCAGCCCCTTGCGCGAGAGCTTGAGCAGCCTGGCCGCGTGGGTCACGTTCCCGCCGCTCTGCCGCAGCGCCCGGACAATCAGCTCCCGCTCCAGCCGGCTCGCGACCGCCCTGACCTGCTCCTTGAGCCCATCTCCCGGCGCCGGCGCCGCCGCGCCCGGCGCTGCGCCCGGAGCGCGCAGCTCGCCCGCGCCGCCCACCGCCGCCAGGACCTCGGCGGGGACCTGCAGCTCGGGCGGCAGCTCGGCGACGCCGATCTGCGGCGCGTCCGTGAAGAGCACGGCGCGCTCGACCACGTTCTCGAGCTCCCGGATGTTGCCCGGCCAGTGGTAGGCCATGAGCGAGGCCATCGCCGCCTCGTCCAGCCCTCGCACCTGCTTCTTGAGACGCCGGTTGAACTTGACCACGAAGAACGAGACCAGCTCGGGGATGTCCCCCCGGCGGTCGCGCAGGGGCGGGAGCGCGATCGACACGACGTTGAGCCGGTAGTACAGATCCTCGCGGAAGGCCCCGGCCGCCGTCTCCTTCCTGAGGTCGAGGTTGGTCGCCGCCACCAGCCGCACGTCCACGGCGATGGTCTTGATGCCGCCGACGCGCTCGAACTCGCTCTCCTGCAACACGCGCAGCAGCTTGACCTGCATCTCCGCCGGGATCTCACCCACCTCGTCGAGGAACAGCGTCCCGCCGGAGGCGAGCTCGAAGCGGCCTGGCTTGGAGCCCACCGCGCCGGTGAAGGCGCCGCGCTCGTAGCCGAACAGCTCGGACTCCATCAAGTCCTTGGGAATGGCCGCGCAGTTTACTTTGATGAAGGGACGCGCATGGCGCGACGAGCTCTGGTGCAGGGCGCGCGCCACGAGCTCCTTGCCGGTCCCGCTCTCGCCCGTGATGAGCACGGTGGTCGGAGTGTCGGCCACCCGGTCGATGAGCGCGTACAGATCCCTGATCGCCTGGCCGCCACCGATGATGCCGAACCGCGCCCCCTCCTGGCCGGCCAGGCCCTGGTGGCTGGCGTCGCGGCGCGACAGATCGCGCGTGCGCAGCGCCTTGCGGACGATCTGGCGCACGTCCTCCTGGTCGAAGGGCTTGCGGATGTAGTCGAACGCCCCCGACTTGAGCGCCTCGACGGCGGTGTCCACGGTCGCATGGGCCGTCAAGATCACGACCGGCAGGGTGGGGTCCTCGCGCATTGCCGTGCGCAGCAGCTCCAGCCCCCCCAGCCGAGGCATGCGCAGGTCGGTGATTACGAGGTCGATGTGGTGCTCGGCCAGCAAGGCCAGCGCCGCCTCGCCGTCCTCGGCCGTGTGCACCTCGTAGCCGTCGCGCGCGAGCTGCGCCGAGAGCACGCGACGCAGGTTGGCCTCGTCGTCAACGACCAGGATCTGCTCTTTGGCGGGAAGCATCGCGCGCTCCGTCACGCTCGCTCGGCCCGGCGAGCCCGCGGCGCTGCGCCGCGGCCGAGGCGACCATAGCAGGTATAGCAGAAGCCCCGGCACGGCGCCCCGGCCCCAGCACTGACCGAAGCCGCGCGGGCGGGTCGCCCCCCGGGGCGCCCCAACCAGAAGTAGTTTTCCCTGTCGCTGTCGCCCGCTGGTAGTATGCTGCCTGCGGGATGCCGGCTCGCCAGCGTCCCGCCTAGGGCGCTTTCTGATGTGTTCCCCCCCGCGTAGGCCCGGGTTCTCGCGATGCCGCTGGCTTTCGCCCGCGCTGCTCGGCGCGGCGCTGGCGCTGACGCCGAGCGCCCTGGCCCGGGCCGAGGACTACCCGGCGTGCAGGCGGCCACCGAGCACGGCCGACATCGAGGCGGCCAAGAGCTCCCACGGAGTGGCGACGGCCTTCTACGACCGGGGCAACTACGAGCGCGCCATCACCTCGTGGGTCGACGCCTACAACTTCGACTGTTCCGCCGCGCACCGGCGCCTCATCAACATCGGCAACGCCTACGAGAAGGTCGGGAAGACCGAGAAGGCCATCAAGGCATTCGAGACCTACCTCGCCCGGGTCGATCCCCACAAGGCCGACGCGACCATCAAGGCCAAGGTCGCCAACTTGAAGGAGATCCTGCGCCGGCAGCGGCAGCCCAAGCCGGAAGGCCCGAAAACGCCGTACGACCATCCGGGCGATCCCGGCCAGCCCGAGCAGCCCGGGCAGCCCGAGCAGCCCGGGCAGCCCGAGCAGCCGGAGCAGCCTGGCGGCGGGACGAACCTCGGACCCTGGATCGTGGTGGGAGTGGGCGGCGCCGTGCTCGTGACCGGAGCGATCCTCTTGCCGGTCGGCAACGGCAAGATCTCCGACGCCGAGAGCCGCTGCCCGCTCCAGCCGTGCGCGAAGGGCTCGACGGAGGTGTGCCGGGTGTGCCAGACCGACGCCGACAAGAGCCTGGGCAACACCGGCCGCACTCTCATGGGAGTGGGCGGCGCGGCCCTCGGCGTGGGCGTCGCGGCCGTGGCCGGCGGCTTGCTCTGGCAGTTCCTCTTCACCGGCGACGAGCCGGCCGAGGGGCAGCAGGGGCAGCCGAGCGAGCAGCCCGCGGAGCCAGAGGCCGAGTCGGCCGCCCTCCAGCCTGTGCTCGGCCCCGGGCTGGCGGGCCTCCTCCTCTCGGGACGGTTCTGATCGGTGTCTGCCCCGCCCTCCCCGGTCGCGCTCGACCGCGTGGCGCTGGCGGCGCTGGCGCACGTCGAGAGCGGCATGCTCCTCGGCCTCGGCAGCGGCCGGGCCGCCGAGGCGTTCATCCGCCGTCTGGGCGAGCGCGTGGCGGCCGGGCTGTCCGTCCGAGGCGTGGCCACATCGCGCCGCTCCGCAGAGCTCGCCGCGTCGCTCGGCATCCCGCTCGGCTCGCTTGACGAGATCGAGCGGCTCGACGTCGCTTTCGACGGCGCCGACGAGGTAGCGCCCGATCTGGCGCTCACCAAGGGCCTCGGCGGCGCGCTGCTGCGCGAGCGCGTCGTGGCCCACGCCGCCCTGCGCTTCGTGATCCTGGTCACGCCGGAGAAGATGGTGGAGCGCCTCGGCAGCCGCTCCCCCATTCCTGTCGAGGTCGTGCCCTTCGCGGGCGCCCCCGTGGTGCGCGAGCTCGGCTCGCTCGGGGCCGAAGGCAAGCTCCGCCCCGCGGCCGAGGGCGGCACCTTTCGCACCGACAACGGCAACCTGATCGTGGACGCCGACTTCGGGCCGATTGCGGATCCCGCGGGGCTCGACGCCGCCATCCGGCGCATCCCGGGCGTGGTGGACACCGGGCTGTTCCTCGGGATGGCAGATCTCGTGCTCGTGGGCGACGAGACCGGCGTGAGGGAGCTGCGCCGGTAGCGCGGAACGAGGACCGCTCAGCGTTCGAGCGACTCGTCGACCAGCGCGCGGATCTCCGAGAGCCGGCGCTCCTTGGCGCCGTCGCGCGGCCGGGGGTCCGGCGCGCGGCCGAATTCGCCCGCGCGCGGGCGAAGCCGAGCACGGGCGACCGAAAAAGACCGGCCGAGCGCGGCGAGCTCCGCCTCGGTCGGCACCGACGGCCCGCGCGCGCGGCCAAGGCCGAGCAGCCGGCCGAGCCAGCCGCTTCCGGCGCCGAGCGCGTACGTGCCGGCCTCGATGGCGCGGCGGTCGGAGCGCAGAAGCTGGACGACGCCCGCGTTCGCGATGGCCCAGTCTCGCGCCGGGCCGAAGCAGGCTCGCGCCGTGGGCTCGAGGTGCGCCGCGGCCGCACGCCACGGGCTGCGGTGGAGCTGGCAGAAGACGGCCAGGGCCACGCTGAGCTCCTCGACCGGCAGCACCGTCGCGGAGCCGATACGCGCGCCGCCGCAGCCCTTCGTGTAGATGTAGGCCCCGTTGCAGAGCAAGACACCGAAGCCGAGCATCGTGCCGCACAGTTCGCAGAGCGCCTGCTGCTCGCCCGGATCGAGCTCCTCTTCGGCCTGGGCCTCGTGCAAGAACACCTCCGCCACCGCGCGTACGAGCGCGGTCGTGAGCGCGGCCGGGTGGCCCGCCTGGGCCGCCGCGAGCGGCACGAGGTAGCCGCCGTCGGGGCCGCCGAGGCGCTCGACGCGCGCAGCCGAGGCCGCGGGCGCGCCGCCCCCCTCGCCGCAGCCGCCGGAACCGCACGCGCAGCTTCCCGCCGCCCCTGGCGCCCCTGGCACCGCAAGCCGCAGGGGCACATCCGCGAAGCCGGCGTGCCGGGCCACCCGCCCGAGCAGCCGCGCCACGCTCGGCGCACGGCCGTCGAAGTCGTCCGGAAAGAACTCGGCCGTGGGCAGCACGAGCCCGGCGACGGGCTCGGCGCCGAGCGCGAGCAGGCGCGCCAGACGCGCGAGGATCCAGCGCAGCCGTGGCTCGCCCGGCAGCTCCACGATGCTACCCCGAGGGCGGCTGGTAGTCGGGCGGGTACTTGAGCAGCACCCGGTTGCGCCCGGCTCCCTTGGCCGCGTAAAGGGCCTCGTCCGCCTCCTCGACCAGGCTCGTGAAACCCTCCAGCCCGGCGTGGTGGGCGGCTACGCCCACGCTGACCGTGACCGGCAGGCGCTGCCCGTCGAACACGAACTGCTTCGCCTCGACCGCGGCGCGCACCCGCTCGGCAAGGGTGCCGGCGTGGTGCAGGGGGATGGCCCGCAGCACGATGACGAACTCCTCGCCGCCGTAGCGCGCGAACACGTCCTCGTTGCGCAGCATGCCCCGGACCAGCGTGGCCAGCTCTACGAGCACGTAGTCGCCGGCCACGTGCCCGTAGGTGTCGTTGATCCGCTTGAAGTGATCGAGGTCGAAGATGATGAGCGACAGCCCCGTGCCGTGGCGGCGCGCGTAGGAGAACTCGGTGGCGAGCGTGTCGATGAAGTACTTCTTGTTGTAGATCCGGGTCAGCGGATCGCGCAGGGCAGCGTCGTACATCTTCTGCTGGAAGCTCTCGTCCAGCCGATCGTGGAAGGTGAACTTCAGGATCGTGGTCTCGCCCAGCCGGATCTTGTCCCCGTCGCGCAGCCGCGCCCGCGTGATTTTCTGCTCGTTGACCAAGGTGCCGTTCGAGCTGCCCAGATCCTCGATCTCGATCTCGGCGCCGTCGAGCAGGACCTTGGCGTGCATCCGCGAGATGCTGTCGTCGTCGATGCGCACGGTGGCGCGGTGGGAGCGGCCCAGGAAGGTCTCGCCCGCGTCGAGCTTGAACATCTTGCCGACGTCGGCGCCCGCCAGCACGATGAGGTAGGCGCGGTCGCGGCGCGAGCGCCGGGCAAGCTCCTCCTTCAACGCATCGATGTTGGCAACCCTGGTTCGGTCCAGGTCGTCGCCACCGGAATCGCCAGGCGCCGCCATAGCCGACTCACACTCGCCCAACTACTACTACGCTGCGGCCCCGAGCGGCACAACGAATTGATCGACTCCGAGCCCCCCGGCCGCGGTCGCCTCCAGGAGCGTCGCGTGCGCGAAGCGCCCGCCGTCGGGCAGCGTGCCGGGCGCCTCGCCCACCGAGCCCAGGTTCACGACCCGGACCACGACGCTAGCCCCCGGCGCTCCTGCCCCCGCGCGCGCGCCCGGCCGGCGCAGCGTCCGGTCGAAGGGCACGTGCGACCCGCCGCACAGAACCAGGGCGGCCGGGTCCGAGCCGACCAACTCCAGGAGCTCGGTGTCGTCCATCTCGTGGGTCATGGGCTCCAGCGGGTCGGCGGGCGAGCCGTGCACCAGCAGGAGCTCCTGCCCGCCCGGCAGGCGCCGGCGGTGGCCGGGCGACAACGCCGCCAGCTCCCGCAAGATCTCCGGCCCGAGCTCCTGGCGCGCCTGGCGCAGCCGCGCGAGCCGCGCCCGCTCGCCGTCGTCGGCAGGGCCGCGAAGCTGCTCGTCGCCCACCGTGCCCAGCGCCAGATCGCTCAGTCCGCGCACGCACACGGCCCGGGCGGCCCGGAGCCGCTCCCACGTCTGCCGCGGGGTCGGGCCGGGGAAGCACAGGTCACCGGCCACGAGGACGGCATCGTACGTCCGCTCGCCGGCCGCCGCCAGCACGGCCGCGAGCGCGTCCGCATGGCCGTGGATGTCGGAAAGGCAGAGCAGTCGCACGGCGTCACGATACCACAAGCCAGCCAGGCGGCAGGGGCCAGTGCCGGTGCCGTCATGCCGTTACACCGGCTCGATTGACAGGTGCAACCGCCTGCCGCATCGTGGGGCTCGCACGAGGAGGCAATGGGGCTGCGCTGGCCCTCAATGAAGGCGAGGCAGTTGCTTGCCGCGCTGCTGCGCGCCGGCTGGACGGTGAAGCGCGAGACGGGCTCACACCGCTGGCTGCGGCATCCCGTGGGCGGCGCCTACGTGTTCGCCTTCCACGACGCGCAGGAAGTTCCTGGCCGGCTCGTCAAGCAGGTGGCGAAGGCGACGGGCCTACGGCGAGAGGATCTGTAGCGACGAACGCGCGACGCGGCCGCGTCGAGCTCGAGGTCCACGCACGTTGCGGTCGGACTCGCCATCGTCGCTCACCACGAACGTCACTTGGTTCGGTCCCCTCACCAAGCCGTCCGCGATGGCGCACGACAGGCCAAACAGGACCGCGGAGCGCGCCTTCTCCACCGCCTCGGCGCGAGTGTCGGCCAGCACGGGCGAGACGGCAAAGCCCCGCACGCCGAGCAGGGTCGCGCACCACCGGCCGTCGCACTCGCGCGCCGCCCTGATCGTGATCCGCATGCCCCTATCCTGGGCCAGCAAGGCAAGCCGGTCAACGGGTTGTTGCCCGCGCCGTGCTTCAACACTCCTTCGGGCTGGGCGTAGGGAAGACGCGGAAGCTCCCAGGGGTCACCTCCGCGAGGCCCCCCGCCTTGACCACCGCCCGGCGCCGTGGGAGCTTGTCACTCGCCCCGGAGCCACGCCATGTCGTCCCGCTCGCTCGATGCGTTCGTCGGCGCCCACCCGGCGGCCTTGCGCGAGATCTACGGCGCGGGCACGCCCGCGGATCCTGCCGAGCTCGGCGCAGACTCTCGCGGGCGGCTGCTCGCGCTGGAGCCCCTCGCCGGGGCGTTCCTGGTCACGCGCCGGGTGGTCGTGGGCGCCGGGCGAGTCCTGCCGTGGCAAGGCAAGGCGTTCGATCCGGACGGGGCAGGCGGCCACAACCGCGTGCTCGGGCGCCGGGTGCTGCGCTTCCGCTGCGAGCCGGGCCCATCCGAGCTCGACGGCCGGCCGACGCTGCTCCTGCGCTACGACGGCGTGGGCAACCCCTGGCCCATCTCCGCTCTGGTCGATGAGCTGCGCCGTGTCGGGGACGGCGTCGCGATCGGCCCGGCATCGCTGCTGGCCGGCCGGGCGACGCGGCTGCTGTTCTGGTGGGGGCTGGAGCGCATGGGCGCCTAGCAAGAACCTGGCGCCAGCAACGACGGCGGCCGATCCATCCGCGCCGGCCGGGGCAGGGGTGACGCGCCCGAAGGGCGCGTCGGGACCCCAACCCCGTCCCGAAGGGACGGACTTTCGTCCTCGCGCCGGGTCCTCGCGTACGGGAGTACGCTCCGGCCCGGCGCTGTGGGCGCGCTCGGCCGGCGCGGCGCCTCGGCCGCCGGGTGATTGCCCGCCTTGAGCCTAACCCGGCAGAGCCGGAACCAAGAAGGGGCAAGGGGCAAGGGGCAAGGGAAGAAGGCCGGAAGCCGT
>JACQWT010000168.1 GCA_016209145.1 Deltaproteobacteria bacterium
CGATGACCGCGCCCGAGCCGGCGAACGAGCCCTCGCCGAGCTGGAGCGCGTTCTCGACCGAGGCAAAGCCGCCCGGGCCGGCGCCGATGGCGGCGCGCAGCGCCCACAGCAGCGGGAAGTCGAAGAGGCTGTCGTAGCCGAACGCGCCCGTGCCGAGGTAGTAGCGCATCTGCGCGATGCCCTGGCCGCCAGGGCCCGTGTAGACCTCGCCCAGGAGGAAGCTCTCGGCCGGCGGGAAGGTGCCGGTGCGCAGCGCGTGGGCGATCCTCCGGCTTGTGGCCCGCGGCATCATGGGCACGGCATCGACGCGCACGCCGTCGACGTCGAAGCGCTCGACCCACCACCGGGCGTCGCTGGCCGCGGTGCGCATCGCTTCCGGGTGCTCGTAGCGCACGTCGGGCAGATAGGGAGCGAACCAGCAGTCCAGCATGTGGTCTGCCCAAGAGCACTCGGCCGTGCCGCAGACGCAGCCGGCCGGCGTAAACCAGCCGTCGGCAGCGCGATCGAGATAGCGCGGGTTTTGCTCGTAGACGTGGTTCGGCACCAGATCGAGCAGCACGCGGATGCCGCGGGCGTGCGCCGCGCGCACCACGAGGTCGAGCGCCTCGGCGCCACCCAGGCGCTCGTCCACGCTCAGGCTGCCCTGGGGCCAGTAGCCGTGGTAGCTCTCGTAGAGGCGGCCGTCGCGGCCTTCGCGCGCCTCCGCCGGGTTCTCGTAGACCGGCGACAGCCACAGCGCCGTCACTCCCAGTTGGGTGAAGTAGCCGCGCTCCAGCTCGGCGCGCACACCCGCGAGCGTGCCCCCGGCGCGCGCGCCCGGGTTGGGCGGCGGCGCCAGCGCCTTCCCGCCGTCGCCGCGGAAGCGGTCGATGATGAGCTGATAGAGCACGCCGTCCTGCCAGCCCTGGTGCGCCGGCGCGACCCAGAGCGACGCTCGCGCCGGCTCGGCCGCCGTCCCGTCCGCGTCGGCCGCCCGCACGATCACGGTGTGCCTGCCGGCCGGCAAGCCGGTGGCGCGTGCCTCGATCTGCCCCGTGTCGGGATCGGCGCGCACGATGCCCAGGGGCCGGCCGTCGCGCGTGGCGGCGCTCACGCTGTCCGGCGCGAGCGCAGGCCCCTCGGGCGTCGCGCGGAAGGTGCCCCGGACCGAGAGCTCGTCCGGCGCGCCCGCCGCCACTGCCTCGATGGTCACGGACGGCAGGGAGCAGTCCCCGACGAGGAGGAGCGAGACCTCGTCGTCCTTCCGGAAGGTCGTAAGCGGGTTGTAGGGATCGATCTGCTGCGCGCCGGCCGCCGCGACGAGATAGCCGTGCTCTCCCGGCGCAAGCTCGATGCGCGCCAACAGCCAGCGCTCGTCGAAGGGCTCGGGCTCCAGGCCGGGCTCGGCCCAGCCGTTCCAGCTTCCGACGATGCTCGCTCCGGACTGCGCCGCCGGGACCCATACGCGCGCCCGGCAGTCGCGACGGGGATGATCGCCGTTGCAGCCGGGCAAGGCAAGAACGCCCAGCAGCAGCAGCGCGGTGCTGCCTACGCGGCGCTCAGGGCGGCTCACAGATCCAGTCGTCGCAGGTCACTCCTTCGAGTAAGGAGTTGTAGCCGCTCTGGCCGTCGTCGACCTTGTTCGGGTTGCCCGGATCCGTGATCCAGTTGCCGTCTACCACGAACTTGTACTCGACGTCCTGGGCCCACGGCACGTAGATCTCGGCGCTCCAGACGCCGTCCTCCAACGCCATGGGCACCCCCTTCTTCCAGCCGTCGGGCGCGAAGGTGCCGCGCACCTCGACCGCCTTCTCGCCGCCCTGCTGGGGCAACGAGAAAGTGTGCGGGCAGCGCCGCAGCGTCTCGTCACACTGCGGCGGGCCCGAGGTCTCGCCCCCTCCCGGCCCGCTCGTGTAGCTCGAGCCGCTGCCGTAGGGCGGCGGTTGCCCGGGCGGGCCTGGCTGGAACCCGCCCGTGCCCGGCGGCTGCTCGTCGCCGCCGGCCCCGCCTTCGGCGCAGCCCCCGCAGAGCAGGGCCAGCAGGCCCAGAGCCGCCAGTGCCGGCAAGGTCGTTCGTCGCTTCATCGCAGCCTCACCCTCGTGCCGCCCGCGGACGGCTCGGTGCAACGCTGGTCGCAACCCCAAGATACACGCGCGTGGCGGCACGGTCCACGGCTCGGGGCGGACGGTTCACAGGGCCGGCCGCTGCACCGTGACCACCCTCGAGCAGATCGGCCCACCGATGTTGAGCGTGGTGCCAACCTTGGCGCCGGGCACGCGCAGGGGTTCGGGGACCTTGCCGGCAAGCTGCTCGTGGACCCAGCCGATCATGGCTACCCCGCTGGCGCAAGAGCCCGTGAACGGATACGTCAGGTTCTTGACCGCTTGCCAAGCTGCTTCTAGCGTCCGTACCCACTGCCGCTGGAGCCGTCTGCGCGCCGCTGCGCGGGAGCGGGCGCCTCCGGCCATCGCACCTGGAGCCGACATGTCGAGGGCGAACGGAGCCGTGTTTCACTGTGCCCACTGCGGGGCGCCGTTGCCGGGCGCGAAGCCCGGCCGGACGGTGCGCTGCCCCCACTGCGACGCCAAGCAGCGGGTCGAGACACCCGCGGCGGCGACGGACGAGGGCGCCGAGGAGGAGCGGAACGAGGATCCGTACGTGGATGACGTCGCGCACGACGACGACGAGCCGGACAGCGAGGACTGGCTCGACGAGGGCCAGTGCCTGGACGTCCTGCGGCGCCACCTCGGCGACGAGCCGGAGCGCTACGAGGCCGACGAGTATCGGCTCGAGGTCGACGACGAAGGCACGGACGAGGAGCGGGTCTGCATCTACGTCAAGGATGGCGACGACGAGATCCTGGACTACTTCGCCGTGGCCCGCGAGGACGGCACGTTGCAGATCTACGACGCCGAGGCGGAGGAGTGGGAGGATCTGTAGCGCCTACTTCGCTTGCAGCGAGGCTCCCACCGGCGCGCTCGCCGGATCGAGCTCGGCAGCGAAGGCGTCGTCCCCGGCGACCGCGAGCTGGAAGAACGCCGTGGCGTAGCGGTCGATGATGGCGTGCGCCTGGGCGGCGGGAACGTTGTCCGGCGAGCAGCCGTCCTGGAACTCCTCGCCGCTCAGGCCGAGCTCGGCGATGAGCGCGCACATGTTCGAGAACGTGAAGTGTCCGGCCTGCTCGATGGTGAGCAGGTATGCGGGCGGCGGCAGCGCGGCGTACGGCGCGGCGGCCTCGGTCGGGTAGGGGGTCATCCCGTCGCTCGTGCCGGCCTGGATCATGACGGGCACGGCGACGTCTCCGAGGCCGCCGCCCGAGAATGCCTCGCTCCCGCCCGGCGCCTGCGGCAGCGATGCCCGGAAACGCTCATCGCGCGCGGAGGCGGGCAGCTCGACCTCGCCCCATCCCTCGCACAGCGGCAGGCCGGGGTTCTCTTTGCACGTCTCGGTGGCGGCGGCCGCGTCGATGCTCGCCCCGGCCATGCGCAGGGCGGTGAAGCCGCCGAAGCTGTGTCCGGCGACGCCCACGCGCGCCGGGTCGGCGGCGTAGGCGAGCGGGTCGCCGGGCCAGGCGGCCGCGCGCGCGAGCAGCGCGTCCAGCGTGCGCGAGACGTCACCGGGCCGCAGGCGCGCGGCCTCGATGGCCGGGATGGCGTTGGCGGTGTTGACCTGCTCGGCGAAGGTGTTGCCCACGTGATCCGGCGCCGCCACGACGAAGCCGTGCGAGGCGAGATGCTCGGTCAGGTACAGGCTCTGGAAGCGCGTGCCGCCGAAGCCGTGGGAGAAGACCACGACCGGGTGAGGCGCGCCGCGCCAGTCGAGCGGCGCATCACGCACCGCCCCGAGCGGGGAGGCCATGGTTGCCAGCTTCACCAGGCCGATCATGAGGTCGTAGCTGGCCGGCGAAGCACCTGCCGGCGCGGCGGCCGGGTACCAGATCTCGATGGGCAAGAGCCGGCCGGTGCCCTCGCCGTCGTCGGTGTCCATGGTCGTCACGCCCACGGCGTAGGGACCGCGCGCCTCGGGATCCGTGGCCGGCAGCGGAGGCTGGAACGGGGGCGGCGCCTGGGCCTGGAGCGCATCGTCGCCGCAGCCGAGAAGCGCGGCGCACGCGAGCGGCACGATGGACCGGAGGGTGCGCACGCCCCCAGCGTAGCACGCCGTGGCGCACGGCGCGGTCGTACCCGTTCACGGCATTTCCGTGCCAGCGACGACGGCTCGCCGAGGCGGCCGCGATCGCGGCTTTCGTCCTCGCCCCGGGTCCTCGCGTACAGGAGTACGCTGCGGCCCGGGCCTCCGGAGCGCTGCTCCGCTAGCCAGTCCCGCCGCGCGCTCGCGGCCGCCTGACGAGCCGGGTGGGAGAAGGCGTGAACGCATACGCGCGGTCAGCCGCCGCCGGGCTCCCCGCCGGCTTCCGCCTGCGCTCTCTTCTTGCGCCACGAGTAGCGCCGGCGCTGCTCCGCGGTGGGCTTCGGGCCAAAAAAGTACGCGAGCACGATCGAGGCGGCGTAGAGCACGCACATCGGGATGGCCACGAGCACCTGGCTGGTCACGTCGGGCGGCGTGACGATGGCGGCGACGATGAATGCCCCGAGCACGAACCAGCGCCCGTAGTAGATGAGGTGCAGATAGTTCACGATGCCGGCCAAGGCGAGGAAGAGGATGAAGACGGGGATCTCGAACACGATGCCGAAGGCCAGCAGCATGAACGCGACGAAGGACAGGTAGTCGCCCATCATCACGGTGGGCACGATGGCCACGCCCTGGCCCTGGAGGGTGCCGGAGAGGCTCAGGAAGTACTCGAAGGCGATGGGGAAGGCTGCTCGCCAGCCGAACAGGCCGCCGCCCACGAAGAGCACGGTGGAGCTCAGCACGAAGGGCACGACGTAGCGCTTCTCACGGGCGTAGAGACCGGGCGCGACGAAGCGCCATGCCTGGTAGAAGAGCATGGGCGTGGACAGCAGGAAGCCGCCCAGCATGGCGAGCTCGAAATAGGCCACGAAGGCGGCTCCCGGCGTGGCGAAGTGCAGCGTGACCTGGCCCGGGATCCCCTTGGCCCGCCAGGCATCGGCAAAGGGCTTGACGAGGAAAGCGAGGATCTGCTCGCGTCCCTCCCAGGCCAGCAGGCAGCCGGCGGCCACCGTCAGCAGACAGTAGATCAGCCGCCGCCGCAGCTCCGCGAGGTGCTCCCAGAGCGTCAGGGGCGGGTCGGGATCTCGTCTATGCCGCTCTGCGCGCGCAGCTCGGTGCTCATGGTCCGCAGCTTGTTGATGCCTCGCCCCATGCTGCGTAGCAGCCGGGGCAGCTCGCGCGGCCCGACGACCACGAGCAGCACGATGGCGATGACCAGGATCTCGCCGAAGCCGAGGCCGAACACGGGGGCAAAGGTAGCTCCGCTGCCGGGACGCGGCTACCCAGAACTCCATGGGAACCCGGGACGCCGCCGTACTACGCTTCCGGTCCATGGCGCTCCGAGCTGCCGCCACCTTGGTCGGCCTGGCCGGCCTGCTCTGCGCGCCGGCGCTTCTGGCCTCGCCCCAGGAGGTGCTCGGCTTCGGCCATCGCTCGATGGGCATGGGCACCACGGGTGCGGCGGTGGGCGAGGGCGTCGACACCGTCTACGCCAACCCCGCGCTTCTGTCCGCGTCGCACGATCTCGCCCTCCAGCTTGGCCTGGTGGGCGCCGCGTTCGATCTGCGCGCCGCAGGGGTAGGGGGCCCCGCGTCGATCTCGTACCCACCGCTGCGGGCCAACACCATCGGCGGCCTGCTCCCCCTGCCGCTGGGCGGCCTGTTGGCCGACCGGGTGACACTCGGCCTCGGCTTCCTCACGCCCTTCGACGTGATCGTGCGCGGTCGCATCCTCTATCCCGAGAGGCCGCAGTTCCTGGTCGCCGACCGGGTGCAGTCGGTGGCGGTGCAGGCCGCCCTGGGCGCCGACCTCGGCTATGGCGTGCGCGTCGGCGGCGGCTTCATGGCCCTGGCGGCGCTGAGCGGCTCGGTGCTCGTGGCCACGGACGCGTCGGGCAGGGTGGGCACGCGCGTCGAGGACACGCTGGTGGCGAGCTACGCGCCCATCGTCGGCGCGAGCTACGAGCTCGGCCGCGGCTACCGCGTCGGCCTGGTGTTCCGGGGCGAGCTCGTGGCTCGCTTCAACGTGGTGATTGTCGCCGAGGATCTCGGCCAGATCACCATCCCACCGCTCAACATCTCGGGCGTGGCCCAGTACGACCCCTGGCAGATCGGCATCGAGGCCGCGCGCGTCGCCGGCCCCTGGCGGCTTGCCGTGGGCGCTACGTACGAGAGCTGGGGCGCGTACCCGGGGCCGCTCGAAGCCACGGTGCGTTGCCAGGATGCGGCCGAGCCGGATACCCCGTGCAGTGCGCCGGTGCCGCCCGATCCCGGCTACCACGACACCGTTTCGCCGCGGCTGGGCCTGGAGCGGCGGCTCGCGCTCGCGCCGGCCGCGAGCCTGCGGCTTCGGGCCGGCTACGCACTGGAGCCGAGCCCCGCGCCGCCGCAGGGCGGGGCGCACAACTACTTCGATTGCACGCGCAGCGTGCTCACGCTGGGCTGGGGCGCCGCGCTCGGCCGGCCGCCCGCGCCCCTCGAGCTGGACGGCTTCGCGCAGGCCCACGTGCTGCATCCGCGCACTCACGAGAAGCGCGTGGCGAGCGGCGCGCCTACCGACGGCGAGGTCGTAAGCTCCGGCTTCGTCTTCGCGGGTGGCGCCGCCGCCACGGTGAGGTTCTGATGGATCGATGCCGTGGCCGCGCGGCGGCGTTGGCTGGCGCCCTGACGCTGGGCGCGGCCGCCCGGCCGGCCGAGGCGGGTGTGCCCGACACCTACGGCTTCGGGTCGCGCTCGGCCGCCATGGCCGGCGCGGTGACCGGCGACGCCGCGGACTTCTCGGCCAGCTTCTACAACCCCGCCGGGCTGGTCGAGGCGCCGGGGATCGAGATCGCGGCCGGCTACATGTACACCGCGCAGCGGCTCTACGTCGGCGAGGCCGACAACGACGTGGCGCCGGTGCGCGGGCTGGTGGCCGGCGTGGTCGCGCCGGGCGTGCTGCTGGGCCTTCCTTTCGCTTTCGGCGTCGCCACGCACCTGCCGGATCACGGCCTGTCCTACCTCAAGGCCCGGCGCGAGGGCGTGCCGCGCTGGGAGCTGTACGACACGCGCGCGCAGCTCCTCTACCTGTCGGCCAACCTCGCCATCCGGCCGCCCGACTGGCTCGAGCCCCGTGGCCGCATCGGCTCCCTCTCCGCCACCCGCGGCCGCTTCGGCATCACCGGCCGGGCCGACGTGCTCAGCCCCTACGACTCCCAGCTCGAGCACGAAGTGGACGCGGATCTGACCTCGATCCGCTTTCCCCAGGCGGGCCTGCGGCTGCTCCTGGAGCGCTTTGGCGCGCTGGGCGTGACCTACCGGGGAGAGAGCAAGCTCGATCTGCGGCTTGACGCCCGCCTGGAGGGCATCGTCGACTTCGCCGGCATCGAGGTGCCCATGCTCTACGAGCTCGAGGCGCGCACCCTGAGCTCGTTCACCCCGAGCCAGCTCGCCCTCGGGCTGAGCTTTCAGGGCATCGAGGATCTGCGGCTCAACCTCGATCTGACCTGGGTGCAGTGGAGTGCCTACGAGAGCCCCACGGCCAAGATCCGGGCGCGCATCGCGGCCGAGCCGCCGCCGGGCGTGCCCCTCGATCTGCCCGAGGAGCCGGCGCCCACCGTACCCATCCCGCCCGAGCTCGAGGATCGGTGGGTGCCGCGGGTCGGCGTCGAGTACCGGCTCGGCCTGCTCGGGCCCGAGCGCCGCCGGGCCGGCGAGGCAGACGGGCGCCCGGCGCTCGAGCTGCCGCTGCGCGCCGGCTACGAGTACGAGCGCAGCCCGGTGCCGGACCAGACCGGCGTGACCAACCTGATCGACGCCGACCGGCACACGATGACGGCCGGCTTCGGCCTTGTCTGGAACGCGCCCTGCAAGGAGCTCGGCGGCGCCATCGAGCTGGATCTGCACGCCGCCTACTCGATCTTGCCGGAGCGGCGCACGCTCAAGGAGAACGCGGCCGATCTCGTGGGCGACTACCGCGCGAGCGGCCACATGGTCGGTCTGGGCGCAGTGCTGGGGGTCGAGTTATGATGAGAAGAGCGCGCACCGTCCTGCTTGTCGGCTTCATGCTGTGCGGCTGTGCCACCCTGGCCGAGCCGGGCGGCGGGGAGCAGGGGTTGCCGGGCGCGGCGGCCGGGCCCTTCCGCCCGATCCGACCCGAGGAGCTGGGCAACTCCCGCGCGGCCCCGTACGCGCTGCGTGACGAGGACGATCTGCCGCGCGACGTGAGCGTGCTCGACGCGGACGGCGATCCCGCTACGCTGGGCGTGTATGCCTTCGCCGCGCGCACCGTCGTCGAGAGCGAGGACGGGGCCGGTCCCGCCTTGCCGCCGAACGAGATCGTGCGCTTCGGCGCGCTCGACGCGCGCTCCTTCGACCGCAGCGCGCTCCCCGTGCTGCGGCCGGAGCTGGAGTGGGAGGGCGGCACAGTGGGCGCCCCGAGCGCTCTGCGCGTGGGCGCAGAGATCTGGCTCTACTACGCCGCGGCCGGCGGCATCGGCCTCGCGACCAGCGACGATGGCCTGCACTTCGTTCGCCGCGCGGCGCCCGTGCTTGCGGCGATCGAGACGCACGCCGGCGTGCCGCGCAGCCCCGCGGTGGTGCAGCTCTGGGACGGGACATTCCGCATGTTCTACGAGTTGCGGGTCAGCGACGACGAGGCCGCCATCGGCGAGGCCGCGTCCGGCGACGGCGTGAGCTGGAAGCCGGAGGGCGCCGGCCCGGTGCTTTCGGCGCGCAAGGCGCAGGGCGCGGGCGGCGGGGCAGGGGCGGGAGCGTACGACGCTCAGTCGGTGGCGGCGCCCTTCGCCGTGCTTGCGCAATCGGCGCTCGGCCGGCCGATCCTGTGGCTGTACTACGCCGCGACCGACGCGGAGGGGCGGCGCACGATCGCGCTCGCCGGCCGCTACGGCGAGGACGGCCCCTTCGGCCGTGCCCTCTCGCCCGTGTTCGGCATGGATGGCCGGCTCGGGCCGACCGAGCCCTGCGTGCTGCGCTACCCGGGCTTCGCGCTGCTCTTCGCCACCGAGCGCGCCGGCAAGAGCGAGGCGCAGAACTACCCCGCGGTGGCCGCGGGCGTGGCGCCGGCCACCGTGACGCTGCCGCCGCCGGAGCCGCCGTAGCGCGTCCTGCCGCCCCGACGCCTGGTCGAGCAAGATGCGAGACGTGGGTACCGCTGGTCCTTGTTGCGGGGATCCGCAGGACGTATTCTAGGGGCGTGCGTTGCGTGGCAAACACCGGCCCGCTGGTCTCGGCATTCCAGAGCGAGAGCGAGGACTTGCTCGGCGAGCTTGCCGAGCGTCTCTACGTGCCGGCTGGTGCCATCGTGGAGTACGAGCGGCATGGAGCGCGCGCGTTGCTCCAGGGGCTGGAGCAACGCGGGTTGGTGGAAATCGTCACGCTGGATCTCGCGGAGCACGAGACCGCAGCCCGCCTCGCGATCGCTCTCGCGCACCGTTCGCCCGGGCGGACGGAGCCGGAGCACCACCGCGGGGAGGCCGAGGCGATCGCCTTGTTCGAGGGTCGGCGGCTCCCGGCGGACCTGCTCCTGATCGACGAGGCGCCAGCCCGTCGGCTTGCGACCGCGAGGGGCATCCCGGTCGTAGGTTTTCCGGGTGTCCTGGCGCGCCTTGCCCGCGAAGGTCGGCTCCCGGTGGCGGAAGTGCGCGACCGACTCGCTGCGTGCCAGAGGCTCGGCACTCACTACTCCGACGCTCTGATCGAGGAGGCTTGCCGGCTCGCGGCGAGCAACATGGAGCCCCGCGAATGAGAGACATTCCCCCCCACGAGCGCGAAGCCGGCGGCATCGAGCCCGAGGAGTTGCGCGACGAGATGCGCACGCTTGAGCTCGTCGAGCGGCAGGGGCGTCCGCGAGGTCGGCCGTTCCTGCGGATCCCAGACGAATGGTCGCAGGATCCACGGATCCAGCCCGCCGATCTGACTGCGGAGATCACCGCGCTCGATCGCTTGGCGAGCGCTTGAGCCTCACGGACGGGAGGTGCTCGGGTCTGCGCAAGTGGTGGCGTGCCATGGCAAGCCCCGGCCGCCGCCGCTATCATCCCCAGCGATGAGCCGTGCCGCTTGCTCCTTCGGGCCGCAGCCGCGCTTCGCGGCGGGCTCGCTCGGCGCGGGCGCGCTGGCGACGCTGCTGGCCGCCGCCTGCACTGCGCTCTGGGGCGTCGACGAGCTGCGGTACGAGCCCCGGCCCCAGCCGTCGGGGAGCTCCTCAGCCAGCGGCGGCGGGACGGGCGGCGAGGCAGGGCTGGCCGCAGGCGGCGCTGGGGCCGGCGGCGAAGGGGGGCTCGCGGCCGGCGGCGGCGGGACGGGCGGAGCCGCGCCGGGCGGTGCCGACGCCGGCCCGCAGTGCGGCAACGGCTTCATCGAAGGCGACGAGGAGTGCGACGACGGTAACGCCGAAGCGGGCGACGGCTGCCAGCTCTGCCAGGTGGAGTGCGGCGGCGCGAACGAGATCGAGCACCCGTCCACGCACCACTGCTACCGGCTCACGGAGCAGTCCGGCAACTGGGGCGCGGGCAAGACGGCCTGCGCCACTTGGGGCGGCCACTTGATGACCGTGGGCTCGGCCGGCGAGCAGAGCCCCGTCAAGCCCCTGGTTGGCGGGGACACGTTCCTCGGTGCCAGCGACTCGGGCCACGAAGGCCAGTTCACCTGGGTGACCGGCGAGCCCTGGGACTACACGAACTGGGCAGGCGGCGAGCCGAACGGAGGCACCAAGGAGAACTGCCTCGAGATCCACTCCAACCTCACCTGGAACGACGTGGAGTGCTCGACCACCAACCACGCGCTGTGCGAGCGCCCGCCGGCGGGCAAGCTGCCCTGACGGGCGAGCTGGCAAGGAAGCGGCGGGAAGTGCCCGCAATCGCGAGGCGCCGGCCGGCGCAGCGGGCAGGTCATCGTGCTGGGCAGCGGTGATGGTGATGGTTCAAGGTCATGGTGAAGGTCGGGGTGAAGGTCATGGTTATGGTGGAGGTGGGTGGGGGCCCGGCGGGCGAACGGCGTGCCAGCAGAGCTGTCACGCCGTTCGCGTCGCCTGGCTTCGGGGGCTCGGGGCAAGTGCTCTCGGGGCAGGACCCGGGTGGCGTCATCGTTGCCCCCTTCTCGGGCGAAGGAGGCAACGATGACGCCGCAACCCAGTTCCAGTTCGTCCCAGCACACGCCCGGGCCGCTCCCGGGACCGCTCCCGGGACCGCTCCCGAGTCCGCTCCCGAGTCCGTCCCAGCGCTACTTCCCCCACGAGAGGCTCCTGGCCTACCAGCTTTCGCGCGCCCTGCTCGGCGGCGTGGCCGAACGCCGCGGCAAGCTCCGGGGGCTGCCGGGCCAGGCGGGCCCGCAGCTCGAACGCGCCCTGGTGTGCGCGCACACCAACCTTTGCGTGCTGCTCCGGCTCTGCGCGTGCCTGCGCGGGCTGGCGCGCTAGCCAGGGGGGTACGCGACGGCCCGAGGGCTGGGCCGCACCGGTCCGCCAGCCCTGGCCACCTGGTCGCGGCCGGAACGCATCCCTCATTGTCGGTGGGTCCCGGCGCGCCCTTGTCGGTGCGGGCCCACGACCGAGGGCCTCGAGGGGGGCGCAGGGCAACTTCCCGAAGTTCCAGGGCCATTCCGGCAGCCCCCTACCCGCCGTTGGGGGCTGCTGGAAGGGCCCTGCCGTCACCGGGGACCACCGACAATGAAGCATCGGCGCTTCGTGCCATCAACCGGCAAGGTGCCATCAACCGGCAAGCGCGCTGACACCCGGCTGGCCGACGTGGTGGAGGACGGCCTCTCCGCCTCGGACTACTGCCCGGTCTTGCTCGGGGACAGGTGCGAACCGGGTAGGAAGCCTGTGGGCTGCCTCGCGGCAACTCGGGTGCCGATGCGGCCGTATCGGCCTTCGAGTTGCCCGATCGCGGCAGTTCGGCCCCCGATGCGGTGTGCATCGGCCTGTGAGTTGCCGTGCTACGGCAACTCGACCCCCGATGGGGTCGTATCGGCCTGTGAGTTGCCGGCCTGCGGCAAGCACCCGCCACCGGGTCTTGAGAACCTACCGGGCCGGGCTGGCAGCGGGCTACCAAGCTGGACCGGGCGTTCCCCCGTCGACGCACGTGGTGCCGTACCAACACGACCAGGCCGAACCATCGCAGTCGCACAGCCGCGCAGAGCAAGTCCACGCCCACGGGTACACGCAGCTGGCGACCTCGGTGCACGCGTCAGCGGAGTTCGGCGGTGAGTACGGGCACGGCGGAACACCGTAGGGCGGGCACGGGGATTCGGCGCATGTCCACGAGCCGGCGGTGCAGGAACAGCCGAAGGCGCCACAAAGGGCCCATTCGCGGCAGAGGTGCGCGTCCGGCACGTCACATGGCGACCCAGGATGAACGCCATCCAGCGGGCACTGTTCGCACCCTGGCCCGTCCTGCTCGCAGGCCCAGGTGCCGTCGGAATGGCACATACAGAAGTGGCGGCAGTCGTACACGCACATCGCGCCAGGCTGCGTGCACCCGCTGCCCGCCGGCGGGAACGAAGTGGGACACTCGCTCGCCGCATCGCCGGCACCCGACGCGCCGGTGCCGGTGGCGGTGGGAGCAGGTGGGCTCGTCGCCTCGTCGCGACCGCAGTCGAACGCGACGGCGGCCCACGACAGCGTCACGGCCAACTGGAGGCCAATCTGCCGGCGCACAAGGCCCACCGTAGCAGTCGAGCCCGGCAAGAACAAGCGTGTCCCCTTGGCAGCCATGCAAGTGCCGATCTTGCCTAGCCGACGGCCTCGTGGCGGGTTCGCGGCCGCCGATGCCCGCGCCGCCTGAGCGGTGAGCGGCCGGAGCGCCGGAGCCCACCCGGCCCTCAGCCCTGCCGGGCCAGGTGGCGGTAGAGCGGGGTGCGGTGCACGCCGCGCTGCGTGGCCACCTGGCGCGCCGACAGCTTCGGGGTCGCCAGCAGCGTGGAGCTTGGCGCCGCGTGATCGCGCCGCCGCCAAGCCGGCGCGCGTTCTCTCGCGCACGAGCTCGGCCTCAAACTGGGCGAGCGCTGCGAAGATGTGGAAGGTCAGCTTGCCGGCGGCCGTGGTGGTGTCGATCGCCTCCGCGAGCGAGCACTGCTCGACGCCCTGACGATCGAGGACGAGGACGATCTCCACCAGATCGCGCAGCGAGCGACCGAGCCGGTCGAGCTTGTACGCGACGAGCACGTCGCCCTGCCGCGCCTAGTCGAGCAGCTCGCCGCGCGCCGGCAGCCGCGCGCTCGTGCCCGAGACCTTCTCCTCGAAGATCTTCTCGCCTTCTCTCGCTAGCCGTCTGCCCACGTTGCCACCTCCACATGGCTAAGGTAGTCTCTACCGATGCGATTCGTTTTGCGATGGTTCGTGGTGGCGACCGTGCTGTGGACTGCCGTGACCGCTTGCGCCGCTTGCGGTTCGGGAGACGGCTGTACCAAGGACGCGGACTGCGCCACGGGCCGAATTTGCGACAAGGGTACCTGTGTCAACGCCGACTCAGCGAGCTGCAAACAGCATGGGTACTGCGATACCGACAGCGAATGCTGCTCCGGCCGCTGTGCCCGCTACTACCCCTACGAATACGGACAGGACGCGGAGTATCAATGTGGGCGCAACCCATGCGTGACGCCAGGGGATGGTTGCACGAAGATGACTGATTGTTGCAGCGGGTGGTGCTCCAGCTCGGCCTGCAAGTAGGCAACTCAGCCAGGCGCCGTGGAGCCTACGTCGATCAGCCGGTCGTCGTTGCCCTCGACGAGCATGACGTTCGGGTAGAGCGGCGGATCGTCCTCGCTCAACTTGAGCTGCTCTCGGGCGAAGGCCTTGAGCGTGTCGATGTCCTCGACCTCCTGCACGGCAAGCACGTCGAGATCCATGGCGACGATGCGCCTGGCGATCACAGCGGTGTCCTGGTGGGCGCGCACACCAACGTCTGCGCTGCGGCAGCCAGCCAGGGGGCCGACGCCAAGCGGCAGTTCCGGATCGCGCTATGTGAGGCCGCGGAGGCCGGGGGCTGCCTGGACGCCGCCCTGCTCTTCGGTGCGCTCGGGCAGGCCGAGCACGATGACTGGCGGGAGCTGCTGCTCCGGCTCTGCGCGTGCCTGCGCGGGCTGGCGAGGTAGGCGCAGCCCGGAGCGACGACCGCTGGCCTACGCCGCCGCCCCTCGGCGCAGGCCACCGAGGGCCCGCCCCAGCTCGTTCGGCTGCCGGCACAGGAGCAGGTCCCACCGGCCGAAGCCGCCGTGGTTGTTGACGGCGCGGACCCAGCGCTTCGCGCCTGCCTCCTTGGCGCGGTCCTTCTCGGTCTCGAAGCCCTTGACCTCGACGAGCAGCATCAGCGTCTCGCCCTTGCCGAGGTCGAGCCTCACCAGGAAGTCGGGGCAGTACGCGTGCGTCTGTCCCTCGTGCTCGTAGGGGATCTCGAACAGGCGCTGCTCGTTACGCACGTAGGCGAGGACGTGCGGGCTCTGCTCGAGGTGGTAGACGGCAGCGCCTTCCCACACCGGGCTGTCGAGTGTCACGTGCGAGACGGTGATGCCGCTCTCGATGGCATCGACCAGGCCGAAGTCCGACACGATCCACGAGAGCGGCGTGCCCTCCTCGTAGCCGCTGCCCCGGATGTGGAAGGGCGTGGCCGACATGTCGACGGTCATGCGGATCCCGCGCACCTTCTGGATCCGGTCGAGACCGCTGACCCACACCGTGGCCTGCTCGACCTCGGCCTGGGTCTGTCGGCGCTCCTCACCCGACATGTCCGCGAAGCGCATCTCGGTCTGGTCGTCGCTCGAAGCCGGTGCCGGGCGCCACGCATGGTGGGCCTCGTCGTTCATGACG
>JACQWT010000470.1 GCA_016209145.1 Deltaproteobacteria bacterium
ATCGAGCGCGGTGTCCACGCAGGCGCTGCCGCACTGGGTGGTGCCGCCGAGGCACGCGACGGCGCACTGGCCGGCCGCGCAGAGCTCGCCCACGGCGCACGCCTTGTTGCAGCCGCCGCAGTGGGCGGGATCGAGCGCCGTGTCCACGCATGCCTTGCCGCACTTGGTCCCGCCTCCCACGCAGTCGCTGCCGCAGTGGCCAGACGCGCACCCCTCGCCCGGACCGCAGGCGTTGCCGCAGCCGCCGCAGTGGGCGGGATCGAGCGCCGTGTCCACGCAGGCCCCCGCGCACGCAGTCGTGCCGCCCGCGCACTCCAGCACGCACTTGCCCGCCGCGCAGATCTCGCCCTCGGCACAGGCCGCGTCGCAGCCGCCGCAGTTGAGCGGATCGACGCTCGTCTGCACGCACGCTCCCGCGCACTCGGCGAGCGGCGCCGGGCAGCCGCCCGCATCGGCCGCCGCCGTGTCGGCCGGCGCCTTGCCGAGATCGTTCAGGCCCGCGAGCTCGGTGCAGCCGAGCGCCGCCAGGCACCACGCCGCCAGCGCCACGATCCTGTTCGCCATCGCCATCCCTCGCTGCTCAGGCGCTCAGAAGGTTCCGCGCAGCATTGCTCCACCCACCTGCGGCCCGGCGATCGGCGCAAGCTGCACGGCGACCGCGCCTTTCTCTGTGTCTTCACCCGATCCGAGGCCTGCCGTGAGGACCAGGACCGCGCCGCCGGCGAGCGCCACTCCCCCCGCCGCCAGCAGAACCGTGGCGGCCGTGCCCTTGTCGCTCACCGCGTCGACGTATGTCTCGCCCGCGGGCGTGCACTGCCGGTTCGGACAGAGCGTGGGCTCGTGCTCGACCTTGCCGGCATCGTACAGAACCACCGCGCCGAGCACGGCGCCGACGCCGACGGCTACCAGGCCGGCGCCGCCCACGGCGAAGCCCGCGATGCGCAGGCCCGTGCCATTGCCGGCAGTCGTGTCGGCGGGAGCGGGCGGCTTCGCCGGGGTGGGCTCGGGTGCCGCGCTGGCGTCGGGTCTTGCCTGCGGCGCGGGCGCCGGCTCAGGGGTCGGGGTTGGCCGCGTCTCTGGCACCGGAGCCGGCGGCAGCGGCTCCGGCTTCGCTTCCGCCCCGAGCTCGGGCACGATGACCGTCTTGATGTCCCCCGCCGGTCCGACGATGACGGTCGCGCTCCATGGCTGCCGGCCGGGCGCGCTCGCCTCGACTCGGTGCTCGCCCGGATCGACTGGCTCGGGCATGCCGTAGGAGCCGGGATCGAGCGGCGTGTCGTCGCACAGGATCTTGAGCCCGGGCGTGCCTGCCGCGGCCGGCTGCACGCTGAGCTTCGACAGCTTGGGCTCGATCCGGGCGGCGAGCTCCCTGGCGCCGGCCTCGCGCTCGGCCTGGCCCGCCAGCTTGGCCATGGCCGCAGCGCGGCTGTACTCGCGCCACGCCGATGCGGTCCTGCCCGCCTGCTCGTGGCAGCGGCCGAGGTTGAGCCGGCCGCCGGCGGACGGTTGGGTGCTGACCGCGGCCGCGAACATCTCGCACGCCTTGTCCTTCTTGCCGGCGTTCCAGAGCTGGGTGGCGGCCTCGAACAGCATCTCGGCCCGGGCCCGGTCGTCGTCCGCGCGAGCCGAAGGCGCCAGGAGCAGCAGCCCCAGCGCGGCAAGTGTCCACTGCAAGCGTCCTTTGCCCAGCGCCACCTGGAGGTGGCTCCTAGAACCCATCGAAGATGTCCTTCTTCTTCTGGCTCGAGGCAGGCTGCGGCGGTTTGCCCGGCCCTGAGCCCATGGGCGCGGCGGTCGAGGCTGCCGGCCGCGGGGCGGGCAGAGCCTTGCCGGCGCCGCTGGCGGAAGCGCTTGCCGGGCTCGGCGGGGGCCTGCTTGCGACTGGCTGCGCCTCGCTCGGCGCGACAGCAGGGTTGGCGGGCTGCGGCGAGGCTGCTCCGTATGCCGCCGGAACGACACTTGCCGCAGCGCCGGGCGCCTGCTCGGGCGTGCCCTTGCGCATGACCACGACGGCCAGGAGTCCTCCGCTGACGGCGGCCGCCGCGAGCAGGCCCGCGGCCCACGACCGCGCCGGCCCGCGCCGGGCAACGACCTGCCACTCCCGCGCGGTATGGCCGGCGCCCGCCCCGACCGGTGGTTGGGCGCGCGCTTCGCCCAAGGGGGTCGTTTCACGGGCGCTCAAGAGCAGCCCGTCGTCCAGGATCGCGGGCTGGTCCGGCGCCGCCGCCACCGCCGCCGCCGCGGAGCCGCGTATGCGCGGGGCGGACGCGCGTGCGTCCCGGTGCGAGGGCCGCGAGCCACGCCCCGATGCCGCCGCGCCGGTCCCGAGCGCCCCCGCGCTCGCCTCGTCCGCGGCCCCGGCACTCTCGTCGGGCTCGATCAGTCCAGCCGCGTCGAGCAGGGCCACGAGCTGCGTGACCGCCTCCGCCGCCGACTGGAACCGATCGGCAGCGTTGTGCGCCGTGCAGCGCACGAACCACTCGTCGAAGGCCGGCGGCAGCTCGAGCGCCCGGCCTCCCGCCCGCTCGCGCGGCGGCTTGCGCTGCTCCAGCGCCACCCGGAGCATCAGGTCGGCCAGAGTTTCCGCGGCCCAGTAGTCGCGCGGCTGCATGCCCGTGAGCAACTCGAGGGCGATGAGACCCAGCGCGAAGATGTCGGTGGCCGGGCACACGCCCCGGACGATGGTGAAGCCCCGCTCCGTGGCGAGCTCGCGGGCCACCTTGCCGAGCTGCTCCGGCGCGCTGTACGAGGGCGTGCCCACGCGCGTGGCCGTGCTCTCCGAGCTTGCGTCCAGCACCTTGGCGATGCCGAAGTCGAGCACCTTGAGCTTGGGCCGGCCGTCTCGGCCAGGCACGACGAAGATGTTTCCCGGCTTGAGATCGCGATGCACGATGCCCGCCGCGTGCGCCTCCTCGAGCGCGTCGGCGAGCTGCTCCAGCAGGTCGCAGGCCAGGGCCCGCGGCACCGGAGCACGGGCCGCGGCGAAGCGGCCGAGCGTCTGGCCGGCGAGCAGCTCCATGGCGATGTAGGGAGCCTCGCGCTCCTCGTCGATCCCGACGTCGAAGACATCGACCACGTTCGGGTGCGAGGCGATCTTCCCGGCGATACGCGCCTCTGCCAGGAACTGCTCGACGAGCCCGCGCTTGTCGGCGATGTCCGGCAGCATGAGCTTTAGCGCACACGGCCTGCCGGTGCCCACGTGCTCGGCCCGGTAGACGACCGCCATGCCGCCCTGGCCGATCATGCCCTCGATTCGGTACTTGCCGGCGATGACCTCTCCGGGGACGAGCGCGAGGGGAACCGCCGAGGTTCCATACGCACCACCGCCCGCCGGACGGGTCGGCGGCGCGGCTCCGTTGCGGCCGAGCTTGCGGTTGCGCTGCACAAGCGCCTCCAGGAGAGTGCAACAGTACCGGCGCTGCGCCCGGAACGCAACCCCGGCCCTGGCGCCCCGGAATCCGGAGCACTGACGCCCCCCGGGCGCGACCGAGGCGGCCACACTATTCCTCCGCCGAACTTGCGCCAGTCGCGCAACATGCTCACCGGTCAGGGCGAACGGGGTTGGGGCCCCGTTCGAGGGGTCTGGGGAGAAGCCCTAGCGTCGAGTTCTCGCCGCGGACGGCTCGCCTGCGGCTACAGCGTGCACCGGCCCGAGCGACCGCCTCCCCGCCGCGCCACGCGCGGCGGACCTTTCTGCCCGTGACCCGAGCGGAAATGCGAGAACGAGGCTGGACCGAGCTCGACGTGCTGCTCGTCACGGGCGACGCCTACGTCGACCATCCCGCCTTCGGCGCCGCGCTGATCGGGCGATGGTTGGAGCGCCACGGGTGGCGCGTGGGGCTCGTGGCACAGCCGGCCTGGCAGGACCTCGCCGACGTGGCGCGGCTTGGCACGCCGCGCCTGTTCGCCGGGGTCACGGCGGGCAGCCTCGACTCGATGCTGAGCCTGTACACGGCACAGCTCAAGCCGCGTCGGCAGGATCCCTACTCCCCGGGGGCGCGGCCCGGCCGCCGGCCGGCCCGGGCGAGCATCGTCTACGCCAAGCTCTGCCGGCAGGCCTTCCCCGGGACGCCGGTGGTGCTAGGTGGCATCGAGGCGTCGCTCCGGCGCATCGCCCACTACGACTACTGGTCCGACCAGGTGCGGCGTTCGGTGCTGCTCGACGCCCCGGCCGATTTGCTGGTCTTCGGCATGGCCGAGCGCGCCGTGCTGGAGCTGGCCGAGCGGCTGGCACGCGGCGAACCGATCGACCGGATCCGGGAGGTGCGGGGCACGGGCTTCGTGCTCGGCCGGGGGCAATGGGAGACGCTGCCCCTCACGCGACAGGTGGGTGACGGCCGGCCGGTCCTGCTGCCTGGCTTCGAGCAGGTCGCGGCCGACCGGCGCGCCTTCGCGCGGATGACGCGCGCCGCGGCGCTGGAGGGCAACCCGCACCATGCCCGGCCGCTGCTCCAGCCCCACGGCGAGCAGGCGGTCTATCTCAACCCGCCGGCGGCGCCCTTGGCCTGCGCCGAGCTCGATGCCGTCCACGAGCTGCCGTTCGCGCGGGCGCCGCACTTCTCGTATGACGAGCGCATCCCGGCGTTCGAAACGGTGCAGCACTCCATCGTTGCCCTGCGGGGTTGCTTCGGCGGCTGCACCTTCTGCTCCATCGCCGAGCACGAGGGCCGGATCGTGCAGTCGCGCTCGGCGCCGAGCGTGCTGCGCGAGGCGCGAGCCCTGCGCGCCCTGCCCCACTTCCGCGGCACGATCAGCGACGTGGGCGGCCCGACGGCCAACATGTACGGCATGGGCTGCGGCGCCCCGGTCCTGGCGTGCCGCTGTCGCCGGCTCTCCTGCCTGCACCCCGCTGTCTGCCGGCACCTCGTCACCGACCACGGGCCGCTGCTCGATCTGCTGGCCCGGCTGCGCGCCGAGCCAGGCCTGCGTCGCGTCTTGGTGGCGTCGGGCGTGCGGCCCGACCTCGCCAACCTCAGCCCCCAGTACATCCGCCGGCTGGCGCACCATCACACGGGCGGGCAGCTCTCGGTGGCGCCCGAGCACAGCGAGCGCGCGGTGCTCGATCGCATGCGCAAGCCGCCGATCGAGCAGTACGAGCGCTTCGCGGAGCGCTTCGCCGCGGCCAGCCGCGCCGCCGGCAAGCGGCAGTACCTCGTGCCCTATCTCATCGCCGGTCATCCGGGCGCGAAGCTCGGCCATATGGTGGCCCTGGCGCAGTATCTCAAGCGTCACGCCGTCCGGCCCCGGCAGGTGCAGGAGTTCGTGCCCACGCCGATGTCGCTGGCCACTGCTGCCTACCACACCGGTCTGGACCCCATGACCGGCGTGCCGGTGCCGAGCGCGCGTACCCTTGGGGAGAAGCGGCTGCACAAGGCGCTGCTGCTCTACTGGGATCCCGCCTGCTACGCGCTGGTGCGCCGCGCCCTGCGTACGGCCGGCCGGCCGGATCTGGTGGGCTCGGCGCCCCACTGCCTCGTCCCACCGGCCCGCGGCCCCGGCTCGCCTCCCTTGCGCCGGCGCATGGGGGCAAGGCAAGCTCCGGCCACCCGTTCGGGGAACAGGCGCTAGGGCTGGTCCTCGCCGCCGCCCTCCTCGCGCTCGCGCTCGGGCTCGGGCTCGGGCTCGGCGATGTAGCGCGGGCACGGTCGCAGCCCGGCCGGGGGCGTGTAGCCGGGGCAGAGGAGCTGCCCGCAGCGCACGTAGCGCGAGCTCGGCCGCTCGCGCCGCAGCCGGTCCAAGAGCGCGCAAGCCTGCGCCGCCTCGCCCACCTCGTGCCAGAGCACGGCCTCCTGCCACATCGCATCGTCGGCCAGGTTGCTGTTGGCGTGCTCGGTGTAGACCTTGCGCAACTCGGCGCGGGCGGTCGCGGCGTCACGCAGCCGGTCGCGGTAGAGCTTGGCGATGCGCATCTGGGCAGGCGCGAAGCGCGGCCGCTCGTAGCTTCCGCCGGCGGCTGTCTCGCGGCTTCGCAGTAGCTCGCGCAGGTCCTCGATCGCGTGCTGGTAGCGGCCTGTGGTTTCGTCGATGCGTGAGGCGCGCCACAGGGCGTCGTCGCTGAGGCTGCCAAAGGGGTAGGGGTGGGCGCGCGCGGTCGCCACGAGCGCGTCGTGCGCCGGGGCGAGCTGGCCGCCGCGCTCCAGCGATCGGGCGAGCTCGTACTCGGCCTGCTGCTCGGCCTCGGTGCCCGCCAGCCGCGGCAAACTGGTGCGCAGGAACGCCCGCGCGGCCGACTCGCCGCCCGTGCGCGCCAGGTGCTGCACCGACAGGGCGAGCGCCCGCCGCGCCGCTCCGTGGTTGGGGTAGCGCAGCACCGCCTCCCGCAGGGCCTGCCAGCCGGCCTCGGCGCCGTTCCGGATGTCGAGGTAGCAAAGCTCGAAGATGGCGCGCACGCGGCGCGGGCCCTCCGGCGAGTCCTCGACCATCTGGCGGTAGATGGCGGCAGCGTGATCGAAGCGGTCGAGCTTCTCGTTCATGCGGGCCTGAAGCAGGCGGGCCTCATCGCGGTCCTTGATGCGCGTCGCGGCGCCCGCGGCCCGCGCGAAGTCCCCCGCCGCCGCCTCGTAGCGGCCGGCGTGGTAGGCCCGCTGGCCGGCGCGCAGCGCGAGCAGATACTCCGGGCCGTAGGCCGGCCCGCAGCCACTGCCGGCGAGCAGCAGCAACGCCAGAAGAAGCGGGCGGAGCGCGCGCGTCACGGGATCCGCCGCCGCGCCCCCGGGGCGAAACGCTCGCGCAGCCGCCAGGCGATCCGCGTAGCCATGGCCATGATTGGCTCCTGCGTGTTGACCCCGACGCTCGTCGGCAGGATCGAGCCGCCCTGGGCACCATACATGATCAGCCGTCCGCCATGACACGCGACCAGCATCCGGTCCGGCCCTGCCGGCACGACGGCGATGGGGTGGTTGCAGGAGCGGTGCGGCGAGGGGCGCAGCACATCCCCCTCGGCCCGGGAGGCAAGCACGCCCACGCGTCCCGAGGTGCGCACGAAGCCCACGCGCCCCTCCGGATCGACGACCAACGGCGGACCATGCCGCAGCGGCAGGCGCTGAAACAGGGCGGGCAGCGCCGCTCCGCCGTCGGCGCCGGAGAAAAGGTGCGCGTTCTCGAGCGCGGCCTGGCGCACCGTGGTGCCGCGGGAGTCGATTCCCAGGAGCTCGCCTTGGGCGGTCGCCAGGAGCAGCGTGCCCGCGTAGTCGAGCGCCGGCGGCCCTTCGAGGAGGCGTGGCATGCCGGGGTCATCGAGCAGCACGCGGCGCGCGCCGGTGCGCAGATCCAGCACGACGAGCCGGCGGTCTTCGACAACGGCGGCGAGCGAGCGGGGGCCGACGAGCACGCCGCCCTCCGGGGCCGGCCCGCCGAGCTCCCCGAGCAAGCGCGGCCGGCCCGGCGGTCGCCACAGCCACACCTCGCCCGCGGCCGCGGTGGCGAGCGTGCCGTCGCTCCAGGAGAGGAGGCCGCCCACCGGCCGGCCGCCCAGCTCGGTGCGGGCCTGGACGCCGCCCTGCGCGTCGAGTTGGATGAGCTCCTTCTCGGCGGCGACCACGACCCCCCCGTCGTCGCGCGCGAGCGGAGCGGCCGAAGCGCCCTTGGTCCGCGTGCGCAGCGGGGCGCGGAAGCCGACCGATCCGTCCGCTCGCACCTTCCACAGCTCGCCGTCACGGCACAGCACGGCGAGAGCCCCGTCGCTCAGCAGCGCCGGCGCGACGGCGGGGGGCGCCTCCCCGAGCCTGGCCTGCCAGATCACGCGGCCCTCCTGCCCGAGCTTGAGCGCCGCCGGGGTGGTCAGCACCGCCAGGGTCTCGCCGCGCGCGTCCACGAGCGGGGGGTAGTCGAGGCCGGCCGGCAGATCCACCGACCAAAGCTCGGCCGGCTCGGCCGGCAGTGCCGTGGTGCTCTGCCCCCGCCGCTGCCGGTCGATCCGTTCGGCCGGGGCGTAGCCGCCCGGCGCGCCGATCGCCACCGTCGCGACGCTCGCCGTGTCGATGCCTCCGGCGCCGGGCAGCGAGGCGGCCGTCGTGGCCGCGAGCAGGGCCGCCGCCACGGCGAGGGGCCGGCCGGGGCCACGCCCCCCGGGCCTCACTAGCCCCCCCCCAAAACCAGGCTGACGGCGTAGCGTTTGCCGTCCGCGCGCGGCCTGCCGCCGGTGCCCCTGTCGGTCCAGGGATCGGTCGTGAGCTGAAGCCGCAGGCAGCGCCGGCCTCGGCCGGTTTCGAACGGCGGGCTGGTCCACGGGCTGTTGAGGTCGGCTTCCGCGCGCAACATCCCGAAGGGCTTGGCCTCGCGCGCGTGGATGCGCACCAGGGGGGCGGCCTCTTGGCCGACCAGAGCCGTGGCCTCCAGCACGGTGCCCGCCGCCCGCGGGTCGTCCTCCACCCGCCACACGAGCGGGGTCGGGACGGAGTCGGGCGCGCAGTAGACGTCCTCGTCGCCGACCCACGGCAGCGTGCCATCGAGGCGCTGGCCGGGTGCGATCGGCTGGGCGGAGGCGGGTTGGTCGTTGGGCTCTACCTCCTGGGCCGGCCTCGGATCGGCGAGCTCGACGGCGACCCGGTAGCGGTCGGACACGTTCTCGATGACGAACGGAATCCGGTCGGCGCCGTACGGGTCGCGATCCTGCATCACGGCGAGCAAGTACCGGCCCGGCTCCAGGCGCAGCGCCGGCACGACCAGCTCCTGACCCGGGTCGCCGGGGCAGTACTGGGCGAGCGGGTGGGGGAAGCGGGCGTTGTAGAGCAGCGCACACAGGGGCAGGTTGGGGATGGCGTCCAGGCGCAGGGCGATGTAGCGCTGGCCGCCGCCGCGCTCGGGCAGCTCGAAGGCGAAGAAGTCGCGGTCGCCATCGTCAGGGCCGATTCTCTCGCCGAGCTGGCCGACCACCGCTTGGCCCAGGGGCAGGACGTTCGCCTCGGCGGCGCGGTTGTTCGGCTCCTGCTCCAGGCCCGTGAAGCGGTCGCGGCTTGCCTGCCACCAGCCGTACGCGCCGGCGGCCGCGGCGGCAACCAGCCCCGCGACGAGGAGCAGGCGTGCGCCGGTCTTCTGGCGGCGCAGCTTGCGCATGTAGGCCTCGACGTCATCGCGCGTGGCGATCTGCGTGTGTGCGCCTTTGACCGCACGTGCGCTGGGCGGAGGCGGCTCCTCGTCCTCCGGCCGGTCGAGCCGCAACCTGGCGCTGCTCGACAGGCCCGCGGCCTCGAGCTGGTCGAGCAGCGCGCCGCGCAGCTCCTCGACGCTCTGAAAGCGCTCCTCCGGGCTCTTGTGCATGCAGCGCAGCACGAGCCGGCTCACGCCCTCGGGCACGCACAGATCCGGTGCGCGCTCGGTGAGCGAGGGCGGCGGCTCGGTCAGGTGCTTGGTGAACATGGCCATGGGGCTGGCGGCCTGGAAGGGGAAGGTGCCGCTCAGGGCGCGGAACATCACGGCACCGAGCGAGTAGATATCGGTGCGTCCGTCCACGGCACTGCCCAGCACCTGCTCGGGCGACATGAAGTAGGGCGTGCCGATGACCGCGCCCTGGAGCGACGCCTCGTTGAGCTCGGTGCTCTCGCGCAGCTTCGCCAGACCGAAGTCGAGCACCTTGACGATCTCGGTGCCCGAGGCATCGGGGATGAGCAGGACGTTCTCGGGCTTGATGTCACGGTGCACGATGCCCTTCGCGTGGGCCTCACAAAGCGAAGTGCAGACCTGGACCATCAGCTTGCCGAGCCGTACGAAGGGCATGGGTCCCTCGCGGCGCAGCGCCCGGCCCAGGTCCTGGCCGTCGACCAGCTCCATGACGAGGTACGTCAGGTGCTGCCACACCCCGTAGTCGAACACCTGGACGGTGTGGGGGCTCGACAGCTTCGAGACGGTGAGCGCCTCCTGCTTGAAGCGGCGCACGATCTCCCTGTTCGTGGACAGCTCGCCGGTCAGGAGCTTCATCGCCAGAAGCTTGCCGATGCTGGTGTGCTGCACGCGATAGACGATCCCCATGCCGCCGCGGCCGATTTGCTCGACGATGCGGTAGCGATCGGCCACGACGAGGCCGATGAGCGGGTCGGCGACCACGCCCTTCTCGGAGTGGCATGGGACGATTTGGACGGGCTCGACCCCGGCCGGGGCCACCCGGTCGGCCTGCGCCGGGGCATCGGCCGAGCCGAGCGTGGGCTCGTCGTCGATCGCGTGCACGGTCGGCCCCGAGCGCGGATCGAGGACCACCGGCTCGTCGCGCGCGGGCGGCGTCCATGGCGGCCCGCTGGCGAGCAAGGTGTTCTCCAGAGTGGGGTCGCTGGACGTGCCCAGGGAGCTCGGCCGCGAGCGGGCGCCCCCCGGAGGCATGGAGCCGCCCGGCGAGGTGCGGCTGAGCACGCTCTGGGGATCGTCCTCGAGCGTGTCCGGCGCCTTGTCCGAGGACAGCGGCTGCGTGACCGGCCCGACCGCGTGGGCGCCGCTTCGGGCCTTGGGCTCCTCGCTGGCGCGGCGCGGCCCGCCATGCTCGGGCTTGGGGTCGGCACCCTTGCCGGTGCGCGTGCGCCCCGCGGCCTCTTTCGGGTGATTCCTCACGGCAGTCAGCGTGCCGACTGGGCGAGGCCAGTCCTGCTCCGGCTCCGCCACAGCGGTCGTGCCGACCCGCGGCGGGCCGGCCGGTCAAGCTTAGCGCGGGCTTCGCCCGCAACCCAAGGGTGAAACCGACGCGGTCGCAGGAACGGAGCGGGCGGACGCGGCTAGCGGCGCCACGCGGCCATTGCGTGCGGTGAGCCTGGCGCGGGCCGTCCGCGGCGAGAATTTCACGCTGGGGCTTCGCCCCAGACCCCGCGAACGGGGCCCCAACCCCGTTCGCCCTGACCGGCGAGCATGTTGCGCGACTGGCGCAAGTTCGGCGGAGGAACAGTGTACACGAGCCCTCGGTCCGGCTCTCCTGGTTCTTGGCCGATCCTGTCGGGACGGTGTAGGCGTCACCAAGCACACAACTGCGGCGGGATGCCGGAGGCGCCGTGAACATCGAATTCGTCACGCTCGAGGAAGTGATTGCCGCCGCGCGACTCCAGTACGCATCGCTCGTGCCGGAATCGGCGGGGTACATCGTGCTGGGCATCGGCCAGTCGATGGGCGAGGCGCCGGCCGTGGTGGAGGGCCCGCGCGTCAGCCTCAGCACGGAGGGCTCGGTGTTGCTCGCCGAGCCGCGCTGCAGCGGCACCGCCGCCGAGGCCTGCGCGTCGGTCCGCCGGCTCTTCGAGCTGATGCTGCGCGTCTCCCAGGGTTGGATGCCGGCCCTGCAGGCGGTTGCCGCCGATGCGGGCAACCAGGATCTCCAGCGGCTGCTCGGCAACACTGCCCGCGCGCTCATCCCCATCAACCGCGGGGCTGCCAAGCGAGCCATCGCTCGACTCGCGCGCGAAACCGCCCGCGCCAGGCAGCGCGGGTGGCTGGAGGGCGAGCGCGCGAACGGCGAGCCCGAGGCGGCGGTGGCGAGGGCCGAGGCAGGCGTCCAGACGCCGCTCGCGGGCACCACCCCGCCGCCGACCGCCACGGCGGCGCGCGCCGCACGGGACGGGCCGGCGGCGCGCGCCATCCCGTCCTTTGCCGAGCCGTGCGTTCCCGCCGCGTGGTCGCCCACGCCCAGCCCCGCTGCTGCGGCGGACCCGGACTGGTCGTCGGCCCCGGCCCCGGTCGCGAGCCTCAGCCCCACCCCCGCGCCTTCGCGCGAGCCGACGCCGACGGTCGCCGAGGCCATCTGCGCGCCCGCTCAGCCGAGCCAGCCGCTTCGGGCCCCGGTGCCGCCGGCCGCGGAGCAGTGGTGCATCCCGCCGACGCCGCAGCCCGATGTGGCGCACCAGGCCCCGCGGCGCTGGGATGACCCCCTGGACGAAACGAGCGGGCCCTTGCCGCGCCGCGCGGCGGCAGCCGCTGCGGACGTGCCGAAGCCGGCGCACGAGCCCGCGCCTCTCGTCCCCGAGCCGATCATCGCGATTGGCGGGTCAGCGCCGGCCGCGTCGCCCGCGCCAGGGGCGGACGCGACGGAAGACCACGGCGCGGAGCCGGCCGTGCCGGAGCCGTCGGCTCCGGAGCACGAGATCGAGGACGACACCGGAACGCTGCTCGGGCTAGGACCGGTGGCCGTCTCCCGCGAGCCCGCAGCGGGATCGCTCGCGCCTGCGTCTAGCACTGCTGCCGGAGATTCCGACGGCAGTAGTGCTAGGGCGGCCGCAGAGCGGACGCCCGCGGGGGTGAATCGGCTCGCGCAGCGAGCCGAGAGGGGGCGCGCGGCGCCCCCTGGGGACAGAACTGGCACTACTGCCCGCCGCGCAGCGGCGAGCGC
>JACQWT010000553.1 GCA_016209145.1 Deltaproteobacteria bacterium
CCGTCGCTCCCGGCTGCATGACCCTGCGAAAATCCGATCGGCCCCTCTCGCTGGTGGCCGCATGCTCCTGCAAATCGGCTGGCGGCATGACCCTGCGAAAATCGCCTTCAGGTGGCGGCATGAACCTGCAAACCGGCACTCGCGATCGGCTCGGCAGGCCCCGGGAGCGAGGCGCGAAGCCTCTGGTTGGCCCCGCAAGCGCTGAGAAAGGCCACGAAGGCTATCGGTTCAGGCTGACGGACGCGCTACGCCGGCTCTCCGCCGGCCGCGCCCTCAGCCGAAGGCTGGGACGCGCGTCGGGTCGCCAGGCCCAGGCGGATCAGGTGAGCCCGCTTTTTCACGAGCGCGCGAGCCGTCTCCGCCCATTCGCTGTACCAGGCCTTGAGCGCCACGAGCTTGGCGCGGCGCTCGGTGGGGTCGGCGCCCGGTGGGGCATCGACGAGGCCCGTCGGCGCCAGCGCCAGCTCGACGAGCTGGTGCACGCGCTGGCGCTCGGCTGCCGTGATCCCACGCTTCTCCAGCAGCGCCACCGCGTTCTTGTCATCCGCGCGGCTGTCCGCGCGAGCCGGGTCCGAGCCCGCCTCCAGTGCCCCAAGCCTGGCCAGGAACGTCGCGACGCTCTTGACCGCCGCGGAGCCGCTTGCGGCCTGGAGGTTGGCGAAAACGTACTCGGCCGCCGCGGGGAAATGCCGCTCCAGCGTCGCCCTGGCTCGCGCGAAGGTCGGCTCGTCCCAGTTGTCGAGCTCGGCCACGGCCTCGCGCTGCCGCTTGGCCTCGACCGTCTCGGGGCGCTTGGGCGGCGCGGGCGCGGGCAGCGCGAGACAGCTCATGAAGGCAGTACTCCACGCGGTTGATGAGGTGAACGCGGCCAGTTCCGGATCGATCCGTACGATCGGGTTCTTCGAGTTTGAGTTGACGTCGCCCGGTAGTTCGCTCTCCGAGGTCGGTCGATTGGTCGCCGAGTCGCTCCGGTGAGGTCGCTGGTGACCGGTCCCGGTAGCAACGGCCCTTTCGGGTCGCTCCCCGGACGGATCCCAGCGTGCGGCACTACATGGGCGACGGCGCTCAGCGGCCAAGCGCCGCCCGGACGTCCGCCTCCGGCACCGCGCCCTGGCGGAGCACCACGGCGGGCTCGCGTGTCAGATCGACGATCGTGGACGGCGTGCCCGCGACGGGGCCGCCGTCGAGCACGAGAGGGATCAGGCCGCCCAGCTCCTCCATCACCTGCGCGGCCGTGCACGGCGGGGCGTTGCCCGACAGGTTGGCGCTCGGAGCGGCGACGGGGAAGTCACACAGCGCCAGAAGCTGCCGCGTCGCGGGGTGATCGGGCGCGCGCAGGGCCACGGTGTGCCCGGAGGCCGGGAGCGCCGCGGCGAGCGCCGGCCCCCTCTCCAGCACCAGCGTGAGCGGCCCCGGCCAGAACGCGTCCGCAAGGCGCTCGGCCGCCCGTGGCCAGCGCGCGCAAAGCGGGCGGGCCGCCGCGGCCGACAGCACGTGCACGATGAGGGCCTTGGCGCCAGGCCGCCCCTTGACGGCGAAGATCCGCTCGATCGCGCGGGCGCAGTCGGCGCGCACGCCGAGACCGTAGACGGTCTCGGTGGGGAAGGCCACGAGCTCTCCCCGTTCGAGAAGCCGGGCGGCCCGGCGTAGGGCCGCGGGCGTACAGCGGGCGAGCGTCGTTCGCACTCTTGCCGTCTTCCTTGGGTTTGGCTGTACGAGCCGGCTCGACTGTGGCAGATTCAGGCTCGCGGGCAAGAGTTCCGATGCGGGCGAGCACGCGTTTGGCGATCGGTCTGGGCCTGGCGGCGGCCGTGGGTGTGCTCTGGGCTGCGAGCGCGCGCGCTGCCGGGCGGCCGGAGGCGCCGCGCCCCGCCCCGTTGCGGCTGGACGACTCGCCCGCGCTGCCGCTGCTCGAGCCGTTCCGCCACGCGTCGGAAATCGCGCCGGCGAGCGCCAAGCGCTACTTGGCGAGCCGCTGGGGGATCTGGGCCCTTCGGCCGTGGTGTGCCTTGTCGCCGGCGGCAGCCGACCCGGACGCCGAGCGGGCGGGCCCTGGAGACGACGATCCGTGGCTGCGGCGACAGATCGAGCCGGCCTCCGGCTGGCCCCATGCGGTGGGGGCAGAGCACTGGTTTGATGCCGGGCCGATCGATCCGAGCAACGAGCGGCCGCTCGGCGCGGCTCCCGCGTTCGACGTCGAGGACGTTTGGCTGCCGCCATGGTTGCGCCGGCTCGACGGCAACTGGGCGGGGGAGCTGCTGGGTAGCCTGGGCTGCATGCCTGCCGGAAGCTGCTCGCCGGGCGCGAGCTTCCCGGCTTTCGCCTTCGAGCGACTCTGGGTTGCCCTTGCCCCGCAAGCGCGGCCCGTGCCCGAGTGGAAATGCCGCGAGCGGGAGGTCACGATCCGTCGCTTCGGCCGCGAGCACGACAGCTTCGAGCTCGTACGCTGCGACGGCTCGATGGCGCCCGAGGCGCTCGATCGGCTATCGCTCCTGGCGAGACCGGTCGGCGTGCCGCGGCCGCCGGGCGCACTGCCCGACGAGCCCGCGCTCGATGCCCGCGGCGGAGAGTGGGTGCCCCAGATCCGCATGCTCCACCCGCGGGTGGTGTGGCTCCTGCATGCCGTGGCCGAGCGCTTCCCCTGGCGCTCGATCTACGTCTACAGCGGCTACCGGCGCCCGGGCGCGGCGCCCCACCCCAGCATGCACCGCAGCCGCCACGAGTGGGGCCGGGCCCTGGACATCAGCGTGCAGGGCGTGGACAACGAGGAACTGCTCGATCACTGCCGCAGCCTGCCGGACGTCTCGTGCGGATTCTATCCGAACCGGCGCTTCATGCACCTCGACGTCCGGCCCCGCGGCAGCGGCGAGGTGCTCTGGATCGACGCTTCGCGGCCGGGCGAGAGCGCCCGCTACGTCGACGCCTGGCCGGGCGTAGCGGCGCGTATCCGTTCACGGGGTTTCGGGACGGCAGGCAACGACGGCTCGCCGAGTCGGCCGCGATCGCGGCTTACGTCCTGTCATAGTCAAGTGCTTTCTCCGGTTTTTCTTCAAATTTCTGGATCCCTCTCCCTACTCCCCGCGCAGCAACCCGGTCGTGCCGGCTCCCCCCAA
>JACQWT010000554.1 GCA_016209145.1 Deltaproteobacteria bacterium
ACGGGGCAGAAGAAGGACTGCACCTTCGCGCCGGTGCCCGACCAGTGTCACGTGGCCGTCTGCGACCCGAAGACCGGGACCTGCGAGCCGGTGCCGGGCAACGAGGGCAAGGACTGCACGGACAAGAACGACCTGTGCAGCGTGGGCAACAAGTGCGCGGCGGGCGCTTGCACGGGGGGAAAGCCCAAGGACTGCTCGCAGCTCACCAAGGGCTGCTTCAACGGGGTGTGCGACAAGCAGAACGGCAACTGCAAGCAGGAGCCGGTGCCGCCCGGGGGCAAGTGCGACGAGGCCGCCAATCAGTGCAACGCCGGCAAGTGCGACAACAACGGGAAATGTTTGCCCGTGCCGGCCAACGAGAACGGCCCCTGCAGCACCGATCCTTGCTTCGTCGGCCAGAGCTGCAAGCAGGGCGTCTGCCAGGGCGGGACCGAGATCAAGATCTGCAAGAACGGCGACAAGTGCTGTCCCCTCGGGTGCGACAGCAACACCGACAACGACTGCTTCATCAGCGCCACCTGCCAGGACTTGCTCACCAGCCAGAACGTGTGGGGCAAGACGGCCAAGGGCGTGGATCTGCGGGCCTGGACGGCCAGCACGCTGCACTACATCGGTTGTCCCGGCGACGGCTGCGACGCCAGTCAGTTCTTCTGCAAGTACGACGAGAACGCCGAGACGCTCGAGTTCGGCTCCCTGAACAACGTCGTCGTGCGGGCGATGGTGGATCCGAACAACGCGCAGGGCGATCTCATGCCGAACAGCTACGGCGGCTGCTGCCAGAAGAACCAGATCCTCGGCCTGTGCAACGCGCCCGATGCCAACAACAACGGCGTGCCCGTCGATCACGCCAAGGCCCTTTGCAGCGCGCTCGGCTACAAGGACGGCAAGCTGGTGGGCTGGCAGAACGACAACTCCTGTCCCGAGGTGCACGCGGTCACGGCCGACGGCCTGAGCTGGGACACGGACTGGGTGGACTCGCAGGGCTACGGCTACTCCTGGAAGTGCACTGGCTTCAAGTAGCCGCCCCGCCCCGGAACGCCGGGCGGCGCTACTCCTGCTCCGGCAGCGGCGGCCGCGACTCGAGGAAGGCGGCGATGGCGGCCTGGCCACCGGGCTCGATGTCGAGAAAGCGGATGCCCATGCCCGCGGGGCTATCCTCGCCCTGCGCAACCGCGCGCAGCCAGCGCACCTCGCCCGTGCCCTTGATGGGACGCCGCGAAGTGCGCAGGTGGATGGCCACGTCGAACCTGGTGCCCACCGGCTGCACGATGGGCGTGGCCACGAACAGGCCGCCGGCTGAGAGGTTCAGCGTCGAGCCGCCGTAGAAGTTGTGCGCGCTGTCGAGCGTGACGCCCAGCTCCACGTGGTACCGGACATACTCCCGCCGCCGGCGCGAGTCCGGGGGCGGCTCGCCCCGGTCGGTGATGACGACCGGGCGCGGTGACGACTTCGGACCGGCCACGGCAGCGCTGCTCCTCCCCCGCTCCCGCGGCCGCCTACTTCGGCACCGGCGGCACCACCACGGTGTTGATCGGCGCGACGCTGCCGCCCGCCGGGTAGCCGTAGGACGAGAACCAGTCCAGGCCCCAGACCATCAGCCCGAAGGGGCCCTCGCTCTCGGCCTGGTGCGGGCCGTTGGCGCAGGCGCCGTTGGGCTGGCCGAAGCGGATGAGATCGACGTTCATGACCTCGTACTTGCCGCCCGCCCCCACCGGGATCCAGCCGCCGAGTTGGCCGAGGCAGTCGAGCTTGACTTCCTTGAAGCCGGTGGCCGTCGCCATGCGCGTGAACACGAGGTTGGTGGTCGGATAGGTCGGATCGGTGAAGAACACGTAGCGCGCCAGCCACTGCGCGGGCGGCAGGACGTTCACGTACTCCTCGTCGCCGTTGCTGTTGGGGTTGCCGGGCACCATGCAGCCAGTCATGATCTGGCCGACGTAGAAGGGGTGGTCGGCGTCCTGGCTGCTCACGGCGAAGGCCAGCGTCGTCTCGAACTCGACTACCTGGCCGGCGCCGATGGCGGCCGGAGCGCCGGGAACGGGCGGATCGTACGCCAACGTCGTGTCCTTGACGGCGCCGACCAGGCGATAGGGAATGGACTCGGCCCCGTTGCCGCGCGTGGCATAGGGCGGCGCCACGTACTCGCTGCCGAAGGCCGAGATGGGCGGGATCTGCTGGTGCGCCGAGTCGCATCCGCCGCCACTCGAGGTCTGCGACTGGTAGCAGATGTAGCCGTTGCCGCCGGTGAAGGCCACGGGCTTGTCGCTCTGGATCACCGTCCCGCTCATGTCCTGGCCGGGCGCGAGCTGCCACTGGATGTACTCGCCCGCGCCGAGCAGGAAGGTCGCCTGCTGCTGGGCCGGGGCCGCGTCCACGCCCGCCCCGCCGGGAAGGCCGACGTTGGGGAAGATCTTCACCGTGGTGGCCTCCGTAGCCACGAGCTGCCCCCACGGCGGTCCGGCCGAGTCGCGCGGCAGCACCGCGAAGTAGTTGGTGCCCCAGGCG
The DNA here is from genome assembly GCA_016209145.1 of Deltaproteobacteria bacterium. Classification (GTDB taxonomy): domain Bacteria; phylum Myxococcota_A; class Polyangia; order Polyangiales; family Polyangiaceae; genus JACQWT01. The sequence continues at coordinate 2,506 of JACQWT010000554.1, forward strand.
CTCGTGGGGATCACGAGCTCGGCGCTCGGCAGGTAGCTCTTGGCCCCGCCGTAGGGCAGGATGTCGTAGGTGCTCACGGGCACGTCGGTCTGGATGCGCCATGCCTGGCCGCGGCCGGTCTGCACCACGGCCGAGCCGTTGCCCTGGTTGATGGCGGGCGGCACCGGGCAGGTGAGCGGCGTGGCGTTGAACGAGGCCGGATCCTGCGACAGGAACAGCACCGCGACCTTGTCCTTGGGCACGCCCGTCGGCGGCACCGGCGCCCAGCCGGCGGTGTTGGGGTTGGCGTCGGCGATGCGGCCGAACTGGCTCGTGTCGTACGTCTGCCCGCCGCGACTCACGGTGATCTTGGCGTCCTTGGGCCAGGCGTTGGCCAGGAACGCGGCGAAGCAGGGCGGCTTGATGCCGACGTAGAAGTGCGGCGTCGCCACGGTGAAATCGCAGCCCACGTTGCCCTTGCTGTCGGCCGCCGCCTGGCATGGCGGCACGCACGTGCCGGCGGAGCAGCCCTGCTCGGGGGCGCAGGTCTTGACGATGGTGCCGTGGGCATCGATCACGTGCTGCAAGTCCGGGCTGCAGCCGAGCTTGTCGGGCGCGGCGTCGCCCATGCCCGCGTCGAGCTCCAGGCCCCCGCCCGCGCCCTCGCCGCTGCTGCTGCTCGCGCCGCCGTTGCCGCTGGAGCTCGTGCCGGGGCTCGGGCCGTGCGAGCCGCCGCTGCCGGCCGAGCAGCCGGCGAGCGCCACCACGAGCCCGAGGAGCCAACCGTAGCCTAAGTGCCGCATGGAGCCTCTCCCGCGATGCGCGTCGATGGCTCCAGTGTAGCACCGCGGCGGCGAGCCGTCGTGCCTTTGGCGCGGGGCCGCCGGGGTCGCTTGACAGAGCCGCGGCGCGCCACCACAGTGCCGGCCGCGTCAGGGGGCCGGACGGGAGAGAAGCTGGTGAGCACGAGGGAGAAGGTCGAGAAGGCGTTGGACGAGATCCGGCCCATCCTGCGAGCCGACGGCGGCGATCTGGAGCTGGTGGAAATCGACGGCAAGATCGTGCGGGTGCGCCTGCAGGGCGCCTGCTCGGGCTGCGCCAGCGCCGGGGCCACCCTGCGCAACGTGGTCGAGGACAAGATCCGCGAGCACTGCCCCGAGATCGAGCGGGTCGAGGAGGTCGGCCAGAGCACCGGCCGCGGCGCCCCCTCGCGCTTGCGCGATCGCGATCCCTTTGATACCCAGGCACCGCTGCCGGGCGTGCAGAGCGTCGTGGCCGTGGCTTCCGGCAAGGGCGGCGTGGGCAAGAGCACGGTGGCCGTGAACCTCGCCCTGGCGCTCGGCCATCAGGGCCTGCGCACCGGGCTGCTCGATGCCGACGTCTACGGGCCGAGCATCCCCACCATGCTCGGCACGACCGAGCTGCCGAAGCTCGGTCCCGGCGGCGTCCAACCGGTCGAGAAGCACGGGCTCCAGCTCATGTCGATCGGCTTCTACGTGGACAAGGACTCGCCCGTCATCTGGCGCGGGCCGATGGTGATGAAGGCCCTGCACCAGCTCATGTGCGACGCCAAGTGGAACGACCTGGACTGCCTGGTCGTGGATCTGCCGCCGGGCACGGGCGACGCGCAGCTCACCGTCGTGCAGACGGTGCCGGTCACCGGCGCCGTCGTGGTGACGACGCCGTCCGACGTGGCGCTCATCGACGCGCGCCGCGCCGCCGGGATGTTCGACCGAGTGGGCGTACCGGTCATCGGCATCCTGGAGAACATGAGCTACTTCGTCTGCCCGCACTGCGGCAAGGAGACGGCGGTGTTCTCGCGCGGCGGCGGGGAGCAGACCGCCCGGGATCTGCACGTGCCGTTCCTGGGCGCGATTCCGCTCGATCCCGCGATCGGCGGCGGCGGCGATCGGGGCGAGCCGGTGATGGCCGAGCCGCAGACCGGGCCCCAGGCCAAGGTGTTCTTCGAGATCGCGAAGAAGGTGGCGGGCTTCCTCGAGCTGAGCGGCGGGCGGCGGCGAGCCGTGGCGCATTGACTCGGTCTACGAGCCCACTTGCGCTACACTTGCGCTGATGGGCTCATCACAGACGAGCTTGCGGGATCTGTGCCTGGCGGTGGTCCTCGGCCTGGCGGCCGCGCTGGCCGTCGCTCCCTTCGCCTGCGGCGGCACCGTCGTCGTGCAAACGGGAGCGGGCGGCGGCGCGCAGGGCGGCGGCCAGACCGGCTCGGGCAGCACGAGCAGCAGCGGCACGACCACCACGACCACGCCGACGACAACGACGACGACGCCCACCACCACGACGACCACGACGAGCACCACGACTACGCCGACTGCGACCTGCGATGGCAGCGGCGACTGCGGGAGCTGCTCCTCGTGCGCGATCGACGGCGCGTGCTCGGACACCTATTGGGCGTGCATCAACTTCAAGGACTGCTACGCGCTGCTCGACTGCTTCAATGCGTGCGCGGACGATCCCTGCTACCAGAACTGCTTCGACGAGCACCCGGACGGGCAGAAGTACTACCTCGATCTCATCTACTGCGTCGTGTGCGCCCAGTGCTTCTTCGACTGCGATGGCGGCCAATGGTGCGAGGGGTAGTGCCGCGCGTCACCCGCCCTCCTCGTGGCATAGGCGTTGAGCAAGATCCTGGCGCTAGCAGCGACGGCGGCCGATCCATCCGCGCCGGCCGGGGCAGGGGTGACGCGCCCGAAGGGCGCGTCGGGACCCCAACCCCGTCCCGAAGGGACGGACTTACGTCCTCGCGCCGGGTCCTCACGTACAGGAGTACGCTGCGGCCCGGCGCTGCGGGCGCGCTCGGCCGGCGCGGCGCCTCGGCCGCCGGCTGATTGCCCGCTCAATGCCTATGCCTCCTCGTGATGGGGCTTGATGTCGAGCAGGGGCGTGCCGTCGAGCATGTCCATGCCCTCGACGTCGATCGCGGTGCCCGAGACGCCCAGGACGCGCAGCACGGACATGCCAACGGGATTGGGGCGCACCGGCGAGCAGGTGGAGAACACCCCCTTCTCGGCGCCCGCGCGCGGCGTGCGCTGTACGAGGTGCGCGGGCGTGAAGGCGGGGCTGCGGTCGAACCAGAACAGCACGACGATCCGCTCCCCGGGCCGGATGTCGCGCAGCCCGGCGGCGTGCTCGGGATCGATGAGGAGCCGGCCGCGCACTTGCGAGGCCGACCAGTGGCGCGGCACGCTCCCGGCCTCGGTGCGGGCGACGCCGATCGGTACAAGCTCCATCCTCACGGGCGGCGGCGGCTCCGGGGCGCCCATTGCCCGGGCCTACTGGGGGCAAGTGCCATCGTGGTAGAAGAGACCGCCCGACTTGAGGGCGTCGCACTCGTACAGGCACGGCCCCTTCTGATCGCTGCACTTGCGCTCCTGGCCGCCGATGCCGAGGGTGGGGCACTTGTCGGGCAGGCCCCAGCAGGCGCCGCCCGGATCGCTCATCTTGCAGCCCAACTCGTCCTTGACCGGGTAGCCGCAGTAGTGCTTCGGGCTCGGGCACTTGATGCTGGCGATGCCGCCGCACATCTTGGGCTTGGCGCACACGCCGGCCGTGGCCACCGCCATGCCGTGGGACGCGGCCACGGTCTCGTTCCAGTACGTCACGTCGTCGCAGCCGCACACCGGCGCGGTCTTGTCGCTCTCGACCTTGCCAACCGACTGGCACACGCCGGCCGCGCAGCCGGGGGCGTCACAGTACGCGTCAGGGCCGCACTCCTTGCCGTCAAGCGACCACTTGCAGCTCTTGGGCTGCCCGCCTCCGCCGGAGCCGGCTTCGCCCCCCGAGCCGCTGCCGCCCGCTCCCGCGCCGCCCGCACCACCGCTGCTCGTCTCCCCGCCCCCGCCGCCCGTGGCGGCTGCGCCGGCCGTGCCGCTGCTCGCCGCGCCGCCCCCGCCGCCGGTGCCGGCTGCGCCGCTAGCCGAGCTGCTGCTGGTACTGGTGCTGGCGGCGGGCTTGCTCTCATCCGACGAGGAGCAGACAACCAGGCCGCCCGACGCCAGCGCGATCCCAAGGATGTGACCGAGTCTCATCGCGTACCTCCATGATGTTCGGTGGACCGCTCGATTGTTTCACGCCTGGCGGGCGGCGCACAACGGCCGCAAGCTCTGCTACCCTGCTTTCCCAATGACGCGGCATCCTGCGGCTGTTCTCCGACGCGGCGCCTCGCTGGGGCTCTCGCTCGCCTCCCTGCTCCTTTCGCCGGCAGCGCTCGCCGAGCCGCAGGCCGACGCGTTCACGCGGGCCCTTGGCCGCGGGCCCCTGTACGCGGCCGGCGCGGCGCTCGTCGGTGGCTTCCTGGTGAGCCTGACGCCCTGCGTCTACCCGATGATCGCCATCACGGTGAGCGTGTTCGGCGCGCGCCAAAGCAAGAGTCGCGGTCAGGGCCTGCTGCTTTCGACCGCCTTCGTGGCGGGCATCGTCGCCATGTTCGTGCCCCTGGGGGTAGTTGCGGGCCTGACCGGCAGCGTGTTCGGCTCGCTCCTGTCGCATCGCTGGGTCAACGTCGGCATCGGCCTGCTCTTCCTCGCCCTCGCGGCCTCGATGTTCGGGGCTTTCGAGATGGTGCTTCCCGAGCGGGTGATGCAGCGGCTCGCGGCCGTGGGAGGCATCGGCTACGGCGGCGCCTTCCTGCTGGGGCTGGTGAGCGGCATCGTGGCCGCGCCCTGTACGGGGCCCGTCTTGACCGGCATCCTCGTCTGGATTGGCAAGACCCAGAGCGCCGCGCTGGGCGCCACCGCGATGCTGGCGTTCTCGGTCGGCCTCGGCATCCCCTTCTGGCTGGTCGGCGCCTTCGCCGTCAGCCTTCCCAAGAGCGGCAGGTGGATGATGGGGGTCAAGAGCTTCTTCGGCGTGGTGATGATCGTCGCCGCGCTCTACTTCATCAAGCTCGGCTTCCCGGCGCTCGTCCGCTACGCGAGCGCGAGCAACCTCCTCCTCGCCGGCGCCGCCGGCGCGACCGTGCTCGGGCTGCTGCTCGGTGCGGTGCACCTGGACTGGAGCGACGGGGGCTGGCCTACCAAGCTGCGCAAGGGCGCGGGCATCGGGCTGATGGCCGCCGGCGGGTTCTGTCTCGTGGCCTCGCTCCAGGCGGCGCCGCCGTGCCCGGCGGACGCGGCCGCGGGGACGGAAAAGGTCCCGCTCCTGACCTTCCTTCACGCGGAGGCCGAGGCCACCGCCAAGGCCAAGGCCGAGAGACGCCCCTTGCTCGTCGACTTCACGGCCGACTGGTGCATTGCCTGCGGCAAGCTCGATCGCACGACCTTCGCCGATCCGCGCGTGCGCCGCCGGGTGGGGGGATTCGTGGCGGTCAAGATCGACGTCTCGGTGAGCCCGGATCTGCCCGAGCCGGAGCAGGAGAAGCTGGAGGAGCAGTTCGAGCGGACCAAGAAGAAGTACGGCGTGGTCGGCCTGCCCACGATCGTCGTCTACGACTCCACGGGCAAGGAGCGCGTGCGCATCACGGACTACATCGGGCCGGACGACTTCCTCAAGCGGATCGCGGAAATCGAGTAGAGCCTAGCGCGGGCTTCGCCCGCAACCCAAGCAAGAAGATGAACCGCCAAGGCGCCGAGAACGCCAAGGAAGAAACAAAATCGGATTCGATCTTGGCGCCCTTGGCGTCTTGGCGGTTCGTTTTTCTTCGCGCCACGCGACGA
>JACQWT010000151.1 GCA_016209145.1 Deltaproteobacteria bacterium
AGCGCAGTCCGCCGCGCACACCCCACCCGGCGGCGTGCGCTCCGAGCGCGATGGGGGCGTCCATCGACGGCATCACGCGTTTCCCGCGGGAATCAGGCGCTTCTCCGCGATCGGCGACACCTTGTCGCGCTCGCGCTTGGCGCGCTTGGCGCAACGCTCGGAGCAGTACTTGTAGCGGCGCCGGTCGCAGTGCTCGGGAACGAAGCGCCGGTCACAGACCGCACAGCACCGCTTCCTTGCCAACTGGCCTGCTCAGCGCAGGCCCTACAAAACAAGCCATTTTCGCCATGCCGAGGCGTCCCGCGTTGACCCCGATGCCACGCCGGTCCACGCTCGGTGTTGGGACGCGGCAAGCTCGGGGCCTGCTACAGCGACGAGCCGCCGCGGCTCCTGGTGAGCGCCCTCGCGCCGTTCCTGCGGCTCGAGGTACCGCTCGCCGTCTACGCTAGCCCGCTGCTGCCCGGGTGTGCCCTTCTGAGATGCTGCCTCGGTGAGCGAGGCCGCCCCGCACTGCTCCCTACGGGTCCTGCATCGAGAGCTCGCGCAGCGCGCGCAGTCCGTCGATGCCCATCCGCTTCAGCACTACCTTGACCGCAGCGAACGCCTCCGCCCGCGTCGGCTGCCGCTCGAAGCGCCACCGGGGTGGGTCCCTATGTGTAGGCCCGTCCACCCGGCACGCGCGGTTTCAGCTTGACAGGGCTCACCGCGGGCTGATGGAGTCGTAGAAGGGCACTTCTTGGGCGCGGATAGCCGATCGATGGCAACCGGAGGTGGGGCGATGAAGAAGAAGTCGGGCGGTTGGGTCTTCGAAGCGGAGGGGCCGGGGGCTGCATGGCGGCCATGCCGCGGCCGTGCCCCTAGGGGGGGCAGGGGCTCAGGATCCGTAGCCGCCGCCCTGCTGCTGCTCTGCGGGCTGCTTGCCGCGTGCACCAACAACGACCTCCAGAAGAGCAACATCGCCAACCTGCCGGGGACGCCGATCCCTAGTCCAACGAGCGGCAGCTTCGTGCTCGACCACTCCAAGCTCGACTCGATCCGCGCCAAGGCGGAGCTGTTCTTCGGAGAGCAGGCGGCCGTCGAGCTACGGTACGCTACGGGCAAGACGACGTGCTACGGCAAGGCGGCGGCGTGCCTGTACCCGACCTTCGCGGAGAAGAGCTGGTCGCCGAACAACATCATCGACCGGGTGGCGCCGCCCAAGGACCCGCTGGCCCTGGGTCTCATCGCCCTGGATCCCGCCAGGGTGACCGTCCCCCTCGCGGAGGAGGACGAGGCGCTGCTGAAGGTGCTTGGCGAGTTCGGCGGCATGGCGGCGAAGAACTACCGGGTGACCTTCCGGCACATTCCAGCCGAGATAGAGCTCATTGACCTGAGCGGGGGGCCGTTGTCCCCAGACTACGAGGGCCCGATCGTCGCGCTGTCGTTCCCCGTCACCGTCCAGTTTTCCGGAGGACCAGCCGACGATCCCTGGCCCTTTGTGGAGGACTTCTGCTGTCAGTGTGTTCCTAGCCCGTTCTCGTGCGGACCGAACCTACCGACGCCTCCGGGCGAAGAGAACGCCTGCAGCCAGCTCTGCGACATGGTGGACTGCGACGAGGAGATGTTCCGGATCCGGATCAACGACTTCCATCTTGACATCGCTCTCGTCCCGCGTCTGCCGGCCACATCCGCGGGCCTCTGGACGACTGACTTCGCGGGCAAGGACTTTCACCTCAGCGACATGTTCGACGTGGACGTCAAGGTGGTCGGCCACGGGAACTGGAGCGCGCTGGAGGATGTCGAGAACTTCGACCAGGTCACCGCGAACACCTGGGACTCCGTCGTGGTTGGTGCACAGGGGTCCGGCGGCTGGTGCCTTGCCCCCGACATCGACGTCGCGAAGAAGGTGGCGGGGAAGATCGCGAAGGCCATACGCGAGGGAATTGCTGGGGCGGTCGAGAAGCAGCTTGCCGGGAACCTTGACGTTGAGAAGGCCCCTGAGAAGCAGGTTGTTGGCCTGCTCAACTTCGACGCTCCGAGCCTTCCTGGTCCCTGCACGCTCGACTGCAAGAGCCCGCCGTGTGATCCGCCGCAGTGCGAGGACCAAGAACTCGATCAACTGGTTCGCGCCTCGGCCACCTACCAGAAGTGGAGCTGGTTCGCCGGCGCCTTCGGCCCGTACCCGAACGGCGGCTGGCTGAAGATCACCGACATCACAGCGCCATCGTCGAGCTCGATCGAGTTCTTCTACGACAACGACGGCGACGGCGACGGCGTGCGCGAGGACAAGGACAACTGCCCGGGGCTGGAAAACAAGGGGCAAAGTGACAAGGACAAGGACGGCCGCGGCGACGCCTGCGACAAATTCGAGTGCGACCCGAACAACGACGTGGACGGCGACGGCGTCGCCGGGCCGCCCGCGTTCGGCTCGCTGTGCCCCGGCCAGCCCGTGGACAACTGTCCCGTGCACGACAACCCGCTTCAGGAGAACTGCAACCTGATCTCGGAGCAGGTGCACACCCCGAAGTTGATCTGGGGCGACATGTGCGATCCCGTGCCCTGCCCGGACGAGCGAGGCGGGCCCTACACGAAGGAGGCCGGCGGCAAGTCCGGCAAGATCAAGTGCTGGCACAAGTACCGCGACAAGCTCGAGATACGCGCTCTGTCGTCGCACAAGATGACGCCGAAGAAGCTCGACGAGCCGAAGCTTTGGGACAGGGTCTCGCTCATGAGCGTGCCGACGCCCGTGCGCTGGTGCCAGGAAAAGCCGTCGCTGGGCATCACGTGCCGGGACAAGAACGTGGACATCCAGGACAAGATGCTCACTGCGGACTGCGCGCCCTCGCATCTGGGCTACCAGGCGCCCAAGTCGTGCAAGAGCTTCGAGAGCAAGTACACGCACTTCCACCGGATGTCCTTCTACAAGAAGGACCAGGCCAACGGGCCCGATCCCAACGACCCGGCGCTGCCGGTCGACTACTTTCACCTGGCCGAGGAGGGCAAGCCCGGCCTCGA
>JACQWT010000152.1 GCA_016209145.1 Deltaproteobacteria bacterium
GGCCCGTCGCCGTCCGGGTCGACGCAGCCGTAGCCGGGCGGGAAGCCGACGTAGCCGTCGTAGAGGTTGCACTGCGAGCCCCAACACAGCGGGCCTGTGCCGTCGGCCTCCAGGCGGCAGATGCGCACGGCGTGCGTGTCGCTCACGAAGACTTGACCTTGCGGGGCATCGTCCACCGCCACGGCGAACGGGTGCTCCCACTCTCCCAGCTCAGAGCCGCAGCCGAAGAAGGAGCCGAGGAACGTGGGCGGCGGCTCCAGGCCCACGACGTCGGGGCACAGCGGCCTGTCGCCGTCGCCTTGCAAGCCCGTGCCGTCGCTCGTCACGCTCATCAGCAACTCGGAGCCGTCGGCCGAGAGCGCCACGACCGAGGGGAAGCTCGGGCCGGCGCCCTGGTGCATGTACGGCTCGACCGCGTTGGCCCACGCTGGCCCAGGCGTTGCTGCGAGTGCCTGAAGCTCGGCGCCCAGCTTGTCGGTCACGATCTGGGCGTTGCCGTTGCCGTCGACCGCTCCCCACTCACCGCCCGCCTTGACGATGAAGCTCGCTTCCTGCGGGCCCGCGTCCCACACCTTGAACTGCTCGGGCCCTGGATCGGGCAGCGTGCGCCACAGGAAGAAAGGCCGCTCGATGAAGGGCCCCAAGGTCGTGCCGGAGCTGCAGACCTCCTGCTCCGGGTAGAAGTAGAAGTCGTGGTGGTTCGCCAGAAAGTCGCCGTGGTAGCCCGTGCCGACCAGCACGCCGTCGCCGACGTCGGTTGCGGCATGCAGCCAGAGCGTGCCGTAGAGGTCATAGATCTCCGGTGCGTTGGTGACGAGCTTGGTATCGAGCCACCGCTGGTAGTCCTTGGCATGCTGCCAGGTCCACTCGGTGCCCTTCTTGTTCTCGCCCGCCGCGTAGCGGTAGTCGCGCGTCTTGGCCGGCACGTTGGGGTTGAAGCTGTTGCCGTCCCAGGAGATGCGATGGAAGTGATACGAGTCGTCTTCAACCCAAGGGCACGGGTTCGGGTTCGCCTTGGTCGGAGCGCACCCGTTCAGGTTGAGCAGCCCGTCGTCGATGTCCTTCTTGTCGTCGCACAGGATCCCGAGATCCTTGTTCCTCTGGCAGAACCGCGCGTGGGTCGGCACGCCGTCGACGTTGACGTAGGACGCGAGCAAGCCGGTCGCCGGATGAGAGCGCAGGGGCCGAATGTCCAGCTTGTTGCGCAGCACCGTGGCGCACTGGCCCCAGACCGGCGTCTTGCCTGGCTGGCCCCACTGCAACACGACCTTGCCCGGCTGCGGCTCGCCGCGCTGGTCCGGGCAGGGCACGGGGTCGCAGTGATCGCCCCAGATCTTGCTCGGCGTCCACTTCTTCTCCGACTCGATGTTGCAGTTCTGCTGAGCAGCGTTCGAGACGTCCGGGCAGCTGTCGCCCGGGCCGTAGCAAGCCTTGCGGCACAGGCCGTCGGCGTCCTGGTCCTGCTCCGTGGGGTCGGGGTCGCACGGGCACTTGTCCTGCAAGTCGCAGACGCCGTCGCCGTCCCCGTCGTGGTTCGTAGGATCGTAAGGGCATGCGTCCAACAGATCCGGCAGGCCATCGCCGTCCGAGTCCTTGCAGTCGTCCACCCCAGGCGCGGCGTCACACGCATCGCCGATGCCGTCCCCGTCCGAGTCAGCCTGGCTCGGGTTTGGCACGGTGTCGCAGTTGTCCTCCCATGCCTTCTTCCCATCGAGGTCGCGGTCGAGGGCGAGCGGCTCGAGCCAGGAGCGAATGTCCGCGCTCTGCAGGGCGGGACCGAAGAGGTCGGTGCCGACCAGGAGTGACACGATCGAGAGCACCCAGTCGTCGTCGATATTCTGGCCGAACATCGGGTCTTTCCTTGTCAGGATGGGCCCGCCGGAGTCACCCCCGCAGATGTGCGATGCTGGCACCTCAAAGCCGACGTGCGCGTGACGATACCGGCACCGTCAACGCCGCTCAAGCACGCGGCATCGGTGCCGCCGCTTGCCACGGCCTGCGTCAGCATCCCGCTCCACGCGCTGAGCGTGCCCTTGGTATACTCAACCACCGGAGGATCGGGGAGCTCGTCGACGACCCGGAGCGGCCTCATCGCACAGCGGGACACGGACGTCGGCATCACAAGAGCCGCCACGTCGACGCTGGCCGAGCCGATGTTGCTGAAGAGCGGATGCGCCTCCACGTGCGCCGAGCTCGTGGTCCACGGCAGGATCGTCTTCGTCAGGAGGGCCTTTGTCTTGTCGGAAACGTTCAGGAACTTCACGTTGTACTTGCCCTGAAAGGGCGTGTACGGGGTGTAGATCCCCTCTCCCACCGCGGTGGCGTGCGCGGCCGTCAGCACCACGTTGGACGCGACCAGGAATGCTGAGCCCCGGCTATTGTCCGAGCGCACGATCCACACCGCCTGCGGATGTGCGCCGTTGTCGTCGGCTGCAAGGCCGTCGCCCGCGTTGTAGATGGGCTGCGCCGCGCCACCGAGCTGCTCGGGCTCGTCGTCTTCAACGGGGCCGCAGCCGCCCGCAAGGGCCAGAAGCGCGAGCGCGCCGGCTCGCGTCAGCCTCGAGGATCCCAGCAGTTCGACCATCTTGCCCTGCTCCTTCCCGGCTGCAGCAGCCGGCTCATTGGTCAGCACAGTTCTCTCCAACCTGCACCGTCGTGAAGCCCCCCGCCGGACTGTACTTGCTGTAGCACTTGCGCGTCTCGACGAGCTCGACCTGCGTTGAGTAGCGGTTGCTCCCCACCGTCACCTCGACCTTGCAGATCCCGCCTCTGTTCGCGAACACGCACGACTCCCTGCAGAGTTCGTCGCCCTCGCAAGAGAACGTCGCATCCTGGCAGGCTCCCGAGCCGCTCACGACAGCGGGCTCGGGCGAGTCGTCGCAGACAAGCAGCGTGAAGGAGCACCAGATGGTCAGCGGGCAGGGGTCCGGCTCCACGGTGGTGCACCCGCCGAGCAACAGCAGCGTGCCGCCAACCACACCCAGCGCGCCGACAGGCCGCAGGGCGAGAGCAGGCTGGCCGACCACGCCCCGGCCGGCGGCGGGCCTGCGACCGGCCAGGGGCTGCGCCGCGGGTAGCGCCGCCGGGAGCCCGCTCCGAGTCCGCGCGCTCGCGGCGGTGGCTCGCCGCGCAGGCCGCTGGCGTCCGCGAACACGTAAGCGCATGGTCGCAATGATACCACGGCTAGTTTGGCTAGTCGTACAGCAGCACACTGACCTGCTGCCCCTCGGCGTAGCCCTCCAGCTCCTCGGCCACTATGACCGCGCCGTCCGCCCGCATCGTGGACGACAGGATCGAGGCGCCGCCCGTGGCGAGTGGGTGCACGTCGCCCCCGCGCAGTTCGACGCGCACGTAGTCGGTGCGCCCGAGCTGCGAGACGAGCTTCGTGCCGAGCGGCGCCGTGACACGGCGGTGCGGCCAGTCGCGCGGCCGGCCGCCGAGGGCGCGGATGGCGCGACCGGCGAAGAACTCGTAGGCGCACAGGCACGAGACGGGATGGCCCGGAAGCAAGAAGACCAGGCGGCGCCCCGTACGGCCGGCGCCGGGCTCGATCGCGCCGAAGCCGCTCGGGCTGGCCGGTCGCATGGCCACGCCGTGCACGACGAGCCGCCCGACGCGCGCGAGCACGGAGGGGGCGTGGTCCTCCGGCCCCACCGACGAGCCGCCCGAGACGAGCACGACGTCGGCCTCGCCGGCGAGAAGCTCCTGCTCGACCGTGGCGGCATCGTCGCGCACGTAGGCGACCGGCTGACAGAGCCCGCCGTCGCGTGCCACGAGCGCGCGCAGCACCACGCTGTTGCTGTCGACGATGCACGCTCCCGCGGGCCGGCTCCCCGGCGGCAGGATCTCGTCGCCCGTGACGAGGATCCTCACGCGCGGCTTGCCTACGACCGCGACCTCGCCGATCCCCGCGCTCGCCAGCACGCCCGCATCCTGCGGCCGCAGCCGGCGGCCGGCCTGTACCAGGACGCTGCCGGCCTTCACGTCCTCGCCGATCTCGCCCACGTGCTTGGCGGGGCTCACGGCCGCCGTGACCTCGATGTGCGTCGGTGCCAACGCGGCGCCGTCGCCTTCGCGCGCCGGCCTCGCCTGCTCCGCCGGCACCACCGCGTCGGCGCCCGCGGGCAGGGGGGCGCCCGTGGCAATGGCGATGGCGTGTCCCGGGGCGAGGGGGCCTTCCGGTGCCGCCGCCGCCGTGCCGGTCAGAGCGCGCCCCGCCCGCACCTCGCCCGCCAGGCGCAGGCGCACGGGCCGATAGGGGCTCGACCCGAAGGTCGACTCGGCCACGACGGCATAGCCGTCCATCATGGCGCGGCGGAAGTGCGGCACGTCGGCCGCGGCACACACCAACTCGGCCGCCACGCGGCCGGCGGCCTGCTCGACGCCGACGCGCTCGGCGGGCAGCGCTACGGCGAGCTCGTCGAGAAGCTGCAGCGCCTCGCGCAGCGACGTGCGTCGCTCGAAGCCGCGCATCCGGACGTCGGCCATGATCGGCGCATGAATCTAGCACCTGTCCGGGAGGGGTGCCTTCAGTTCTTCACGCACACGCCGAAGCCCACGGGGTAGCCCGAGCTGCCGCCCTGGCAGGTGTGTCCCTCGGGGCAGTCGCCCGGGTAGCCGAGCTTGCAGAGCTTCAGGCACTTGCCGGCGGCAACCGAGCAGACGTGGCCGGACGCGCAGGGGCAAGGATCACCCGCCTGGCCGCCGCCCGGCGCGACGCAGCTCGTCGTTCCGTCGGTCTTCACGATGGTGCAGCTCAAGTCATCTTCGCAGCTCGAGTCGTCGAGCAGGGTGCAGCTCGTGGCCGGCACGCAGACCGGGATCTGGGGCGGCGCCGGCAGGCCCTGGGGCAGCTCGTCCAGGAACATCGCCTGGGGAACACAGTAGGTGCCCTTGGCGCAGGCGTCCGGGCTCCCGCAGCAGTAGGCGCGGCAAGCGCCGGGCGCGACGCAGCCCAGGCCGGCGGCGCAGTCCGCCGCGCTCTCGCAGGGCTGGCCTTGGAGCGACCCACCCACCGGCCGGCAAGCGCCGCTGACCTCGCCCGACTTGGCGTCCACCACGAGCTGGCAGTCGTAGGGCGGCGCTCCGCCGTTGCCATCACCACCCTGGGGGCACTCGGCGGGCTCGCCCCCTCCCGCGTCGTCCGCAGGGGAGGCCGGATCGCCCGGCGTGCAGCCGCCGCCGCAAAGCACGGCGTAGCTCTTGGCCGTTCCGGGCGCGGCGTCCTGCTTGCCGTAGTCGGCGTCGATGCCGCCGTCGGGCGCCTCGAGGCCGCCGCCCGACGAGCCGCCGGGCCCGTCGAAGGGCATGGCCGAGAGCTCCGCCGCCTCCATCGCCCCGCAGGCGCACAGCGCCGCGCCGGCAACGAGCGCGGCAAGGCGGGACAGTGCGGAAGTGGGGATCATGAGGAATCTCAGCTCGAGTGTAGCACCCTCGGTTTGCAGACCTTTCACAAACCGTGCCGACCGCCCGGCGGCCGTACCACCCGGGTTGCGGCCAAGCCGCCCCGGGCCACGGACGCGGCCGCCTCGGCCCGCGCTTGCGCGTGTTGCCGCGGGCTTGCGCCGTGCCGGCCGGAGCGGGCGGGCAGCCGAATCGGGGGCCCCACGTCCGGGCGTGCTTCGGCCGGAGGCGCCGACCGCGACATCGGCGTCATGGTGCCACGCCGGGGTGAGCCGCTACTTGCGGGCCACGGTACGGCTCACGCCGTTGCCGGCCTTGTCGTAGGCCCGCACCACGAGTGCTTGGCGGCCCGGGGGCAGCACCGCTGCCACGTCGGCCTCGAACGGCTCCACCGGCTCGTCGAGCACGCCGTCGGTCGGGAAGAGCGGTAGCCAGGTGCTGGAGCCGGCCAAGCCGATCTCGATGCGGGCGATGGGACCGAGCCCGTCACGGGCCTCGCCCTTCAACTTGTTGCCCCGCAGCTCCAGCCCTTGCAGCACCGGGGGCGTGTTGTCCACCAGCACGGAGCGCGACTCGAGACTATGGCGCGTGACGCGGTCGGGCGGGTTGGCCAGCTCGTCGCTGGCGTCCACGCGGATCCGGTACTCCCCCTCGGGCAGGCCGGTCGTGTCCCAGGTGTACTCGGTCTTCTTCAGCACCTCGTTCGGATCGAGCACGCTGAGCCAGCTCGCCTCGCCCAGGGCGCGATAGAAGAGCCGGTAGCGAAGCTCGTCGCTGTCGGGGTTCTCGACCTTCCACTTGATCTTGAGCTTGGCGCTCGGCTCTTCCAGCGAGCCGCCGGAGGCCGGAACCGAGCTGCCCCCCTTGTCCTCCGACTCCTCTCCCGTCTGGATGGAGGTCACCAGGGCTCGCGCGTTGTCCGTGACGAAGGAGAGGCGTAGCTCGTGCAGCACCGCTGCCGGCTCGACGGCCCAGCGTGCCCGGATCTGCACGTAGCGCGCAGCGGGGCTGGCGACCTTGCCGTTCGCGCGCAGGGCCTGGGACCACGCGCTCCAGGTGGGATCGGGCTTCTCGGTGTTGCCCGAGCGCGTCTGCAGCTCGAGTTGCCCGTCGGCGCGCCATTCGAGCAGGCCGAAGTGGGCGCGTATGCCGGCGTCGAGCACCTTGCTCGTCCACACCGCGTCGGGTCCGCCCGTCCCGGTGATGGGGTGGAGCACCACGGGATCGGAGGTCGCAACGAAGCGCGCGCGCCCCGCGAGCACCATGGCGCCCACCTGCCGTTCGGCGGTGTCGGCCACGAGGCGTACGACGTGGCCCTCGTCCGCGGCGTACACGCGGCCCTCGGCGCCGGTGCCGGCGTGGGGCAGGCCGCGCTCGTCCAAGGCGAGCGAGACGAAGTGCGCGTCGTCTTCGACCATCATCCGCTCGGCGGTGCCGCTAGGAGCGAAGCGCCAGAGCTGCCCCTTGCCCGGCTTGGCCTCGCCGGTCGTTTCCGCCGTGGCCGGGCTGGTGGCCGCGGTGGCCGCCCCCCGCTTGGGCAGGCCCTTGGAGCCGTCCTTGTACGTGTTGGCAATGGCGTAGACGGCGCCTCCCTGCTCGGGCGGGGCGACGGCGATGGCACGCACGTCGTCCGCGTCGAAGTCGTAGACGACTTCGGCCCGGCCGGGGCCCGTGAGCCGGTAGAGCAGCGCCTTGCCGTTCGAGCCCGCGTACACGCTTCCGTTCGGGCCAAGCGCGAGGCTCACCAGGTGAGCTTCCTCGCTGTCGAAGTGCTCCTCGACCTTGCCTTGCTCGGTCAGCCGGTAGAGCTTGCCCTCCGGCCCCGTGGCTGCGAAGAGGGCCTTCTGCTTGGCGTCGTAGGCCAGGGCCCAGACGTCCTCGGTGCCCGAGAGGGTCACCCACTCCGCGAGCTTCCCGCCGCCGTCTCGGGCCGCCGGGAAGCGGTACAGCTTGCCGTCCGGGAAGGTGCCGGCCACGACGTCGCCGTTCCAGGCCCGCGCCAGGGCGCTCACGGCCATCGCGCCGGTCTCCGCGGCCACGCTGACCTTGCCCCCCGCGACCCGATAGATCTTGCCCTCGTTGCCCGTACCGAGCAGCACTGCGCCGTCGTCGAGCAGGAGCGCGGCCCAGACCGCGCTCGCCTCGGCGACGGCGACGGCACCGAGCGTGAAGCCGGCCTGGACGCGGCCGTCCGAGGAGACGCTGACGCCCGTGAGATCGCCGCCCTCCAACGACTCGAGCGAGTCCAGCACGAACTGCCTCGTGCCCACGGCCTGCGCACGCGCGCTCGCCAGCACCGCGGCGCACAGGCAGAGCGAGGCGACCAGAGCCCTGTGCATTCTCCTCATGCCTTTCTCTCGAAGCAGTCGCTCAGCGCAACACCTCGCGGATCTTGACGCGCACCGTGTCCTTGCCGACCACGAAGCCGCGCACCGGGAACGCGAGCTGCCGCTGGGCCGTGAAGAGCGCCGGCGCGACCGACTGGGAGGTCGACTGCAAGGTGTCGGCCGCGCCCGGGGGAAGCCGCGTCGCGACGCGGTTGCGGAAGCTCGCGCCGTTCTCCCCGAGCTTGTAGCTTGCCACCACGCTCTCGGCCGGGAAGTACTGGCGCGGGAGGTTGCGGACGAGATCGCCCAGGCTCTCGGGGGCGGCGATGACGCGCTCGACCCGGTAGCCCGGCTCGAGGTGGATCTCCACCGTCTTGCCGGCCAGGGTGAGATCCATGGGGACCTCGATCACGGTGCGCTGCCGCGCGCCGCGATAGGTTTCCAGGCTAAGGGCGATGCGCGCGCTCTCACCGGCGTCGATCTCGGGCTCGAGCACCTGGCTCCCGCGCAGCGTCAGCGTCTCGCGGCCGAGCTCGAACCGCACCTCGGAGTCGATGCGCTCGACGCGCACGGGCTCCCACGGGTTGCTGAGCAGGGCGCCCAAGGCGCGCACGAGCTGGGTGCTCGCCACCTGGTCCGGCCCGATCGGGTTGCCCGCGCCGGTGCCGTAGTCGTCGAGCTCGATGACGCCGTAGCGCGCCAGCGCCAGCCGGCTGTGGGCCCGCCAGGTGTAGTCATTGCGTTCGGACGCCGTGGTTTCGAGCGCGCTGCCCAGGGCGATGGCGATGAAGTTCGGGGCGAGGAACTGGTCGTGCGCCACCTCGAGCTGCCACCGGGGGTGCGCCGCTCCCGGCACGCCATCGATCACGAGCGAGAGCGGGATGACCGGCGCCGTTCGCGTGGTATCGACCACGATGGAAGCCTGCCGGTCGCTCACCAGCGCGCCGACCGGCTCGGTGGGCTCGCCCATCTTGAAGCTGCGGCTCTGGGTCGCCACGATCCAGTGCACCGCCCCCACGGCCGTGGGCAGCTCCTCGATGCCGCCGTTGAGCAGGGGGTGCCCGAAGCCGAGGACCCTGTCGCCGATAACGTGAGTGGCCGTGCCGAGGGCCGCGGCCGACATGTCGCCGCGCACGAGCTGCACCGTCAGCACGCCGCCGTCCACGAAGCGTGCCGGGGCGCCGCTCGGCTTGGCCGTGCCCGAGCCGCCGGCCTGCACCAGCTCCAGCCCGACGGGCCCGAGCAGCTCGCTCGCGAACGCCATGGCCCGCGGGCCGAGCCCGCCCACCATGACCGGCGTCGAGGCGGGGGCCAGGCCGGCTGCCTGCGGCGGCGCCAGCGCCGGCGCGGTCAGCGCCGCGACCTGGCGGGCGTGCTCGCGCAGATCGTAGTGCAGCGGATCGCCGGCGAAGCGATGCCCGGGCCGGGGGGGCCTGACGGCGCCCTGGCGCCCCGGGGCGGGCACCGGCCCGGCCGGGCCGGGAGCGAGGGCCGGCGGCAGGGGGCGCCGCAGGTCGTCGAGCATGGCGTGGATCGGCGTGACGCCGGCGATCGGCTCGGAGCCGAAGAACCAGCCGTAGGCGTAGGCGCCGATGAGCCGGTCCCCGACGTACACCGGGCTGCCGCTCATGCCGCCCACCGTCTTGGCGACGTCGAGGCGCGGGTGCTCGGTGCGCACGACGATCAGATCCTGGCTCGGCCGGAAGTTGCGCAGCACGGCGAGGATCTCCACGCCGAAGCGCTCGGGCTTGGTTCCCGAGAACACCGTCAGGCCGTAGCCCTTCATGCCCGGCCGGAGCTCCGCCACGGACATGTAGCGCGAGGGATCGATGCGCACGGCCGCCAGCAGGGCGGCGGTTGCCGTCACGGTGCCGGCGAGCAGGCCGCAAGGGACGACGCGGAGAAGCGACCGGGGGAAGCGAGCCACGCGCGGAGCCTAGCAGGAGATGGCCGGCGGAGGCACGGCCATGGCTACGCAAACAGGATTTGCTCTAGGAGCCTGTCGGAGAAAAAACTAAGTGCGCGGAATTGTTCGGTTCCAGCGTCAGAGTAAAGTGAGCGATTTCGATAACTTGGACCATTTCGAGCACGCTTTCTCCGACACACTCCTAGTGGCGTCTTCCCGTTTTCGTGGGACCCGTGGTACGGATTGCGCATGCGCCTCGTTGCAGTTGCCTTGGCGGCCGGGCTCCTGTTGAGCTCTGGGCGCTCCCGGGCCGATGCCGTTCCCTATCCGGGCTACCGCCCGCCGCCCTGCCCCGTGGGCTCGGAGCGCCGTTCCGCGGGTGCCGGCCGCAGCTACTGCCGGCCCCTCGAGGCGTGCCTTCCCGGCAACCGCTGCCTTGGGGACAAGGAGCTGTGCCGTTCGGCGGCGCTGTGCGTTCAGGTGGTGACCATGGCGGGCGGGGAGAGCCACGAGTGGGAGAGCGTTGGCCCAGAGAAGGGCGACCGCTGCCCGGAGCAGACGCGGCTCGTGCGCCGCAACCTCTGCTTCCCGCCCGCCGGGCCGGTGCCGAGCTCGGCCCCGGTGGACGCCCCCGATCCGCTGCCGCCCGCGGCGCCGTCGGCGCCGGCGCCTGCAACGGCGCCTGTTCCCGCCCCGTCTCCGGCGGCCGCGCCGTCGCCAGCCAACGCGGCGGCGCCACCAGCGCCGCCGCCACCGAAACCAGCCGTGCACAAGCCGGCCGCGGCGCCACCGCCGGTTGGCGCACGCCCGGGGGCAGGGGGCTGCCGCCTGGTCGCGCTGCCGGGGAACACGCTCGGGGGCGTGCTCGCCGTTGCCATGCTGCTGGCGTGCTGGCGCATCCGACGGGCCGCGCGGCGCGGCTGATTGCCCCGCGCGCGTTTCAGCCCGCCTGCTTCATCACCTCGTCCGCGTATTCCGGGATCGGCGTGCCGGTCGCGCGTGAGTAGAGGACGACGGGATCGAGATCCGCACCGTTGGGCCAGCAGACAGTGCCGGCCTCGGGATCAACGTATGCGCGCGCGAAAGCCTCTGGCTCGCGAAGCTCGGCGAACACCCCTTCGAGAGGGACTATCGCGGCCACATCGACAACGCCATCCGCTCCGTCGTCGAAGCGCAAGTGCAGGCGGTAGCCGCCGATGGGCTGCGCCGTGATGATGCGTCGTAGCATGGGCTTACTCCAGGGGCTCGATCGGGGACGGGCGCTGGTGCTCGCGCGCGCGCTCGTAGCCACCGAGCAACTCGGCCTGGTGCAGGGCAGCCCACTCCAGGACCAGGCCCAGAGCCCGTCGCGGCAGCGAGCCTTCGATGACGCTGAGCGAGCGGATGGCGATCATGGCCTGATGGTTCCGGTAGATCGCGTGGAAATGCGGCGGCGGATGGTCTCCGAAGTGGAGCCGAATGACGATGCCGAAGAAGCGCGACACCTCGGGCATGGCACGAGACGGCTCGAGCGGCCGGTGGCGGTCGGACACCGAGCGACGCGAAGAGCGTAGCGCTCGCGCCAGGCTCCTGCAACGCGAGCTTGCGGTATGCTTGCCCGCTGTGAAGGATCTGCTCGTCGTCGCCGTCCTGGCCGCGTCGTTCGCGCTGCCCCTCACGGCGCACGTCGCCACTGTCGCACGGCTGCTCTGGCGGGTGCGGCCCTGGTACCGCGGCGTGCTGGCCCTGCTCCTGCCCCCGCTCGTGCCGATCTGGGCCCACGAGCAGCGCTGGCGGATCATGAGCGGGCTGTGGGTCGCGGCCGTGATGATCTACGCCGTCGCTCGCGTGGCCGCCGCGCTCTGAGGGAGGCCCTCACCGATTCTCCCGGGGCGGTGCGCGGCGCACACCCCGGCGCCACGAGAGCCCGCCCGCGCCCTCGCGGATCCAGCGGTCCACCACGGCCTCGGCCAGATCGGCGTGCGGCGTCGCCAGCACCGCGAAGCCTTGCACCAGGCAGGTGTCCGGCCAGGAGCGGTAGGCCGCGACCGCGCCCACGTAGCGGTCGCGGTTGGTCAGCGTGACGAATCGGCCTTCGATGCGGGCGATGGGCATGGCGTGCACCCGGCCGTGGAAGCGGTGCCGGCCCCATTCGCGGCGGATGGGGCCGGCCTCGACCTCGAAGCTCTCGGCCACGCGGGCGGCGTGCTTGAGGAAGCGGCGCAGGCACGCCTCCGGGCTGTCGTCACCCTCGGCGTCGGCGTAGTCGACGATCGCGATGCCCCAGTGCTCGTCGGTGTAGCGGAAGCCGGCGCGGCTCGGGTAGCCGAAGAAGCGCACGCGCCGCCACGTGGCGGCGTCAGGGAAGCGCACGTCGAGGGTGCGGAACCGGTCCGTCTTGACGCCCCAGGGTTGCTCCAAGAGGCGCGCGAGCGCCGCGCGCAGCGGATCGTCGGGGGCGGGGGTGGGGGCCGCAGGCGTCGCGCTCGCCGCGACGCTCGGCGCGACCGGGGCGCTCGGCACCGAGGGGACTGGCGGCGGTGCCGGCCCGCACCCCGCTAGCGCCAGCGCCACCGCGGGGCCCGCCACGGAGCGCACCGTACACTTCATCACCGGGTTGGACGCCCGCCGCAGCCTCGGATTCATCACAGTCCCCTATGGCCTGCGGCCACCCGCAGCGGATGAAACGGGGGCCACCGCCGAGCGGAAGGTCGCTGCCCGGGGCCGCGGCCACGTGGCCGCCGCGGGCGAGAGCGTCCGGAGATTTCACGCTGCCGGCTGCCCCGGCGTCGGGGCCCCAACCCCGACGCCACAGGCATTTCATCATAGCCGGGCGCATGGCAGCCAGCGAGCCCGCCCCGGCCCTACCCGCGCCTCGCCGGCAGCGCGTGCACGTGCGCCGGCAGGGCGGCGGGTCGCCCGGCGGCGGCGCCGACGCCGGGGTGGAGCACGATGCGCCGGCCCGCGGCGCGGCCGTGCGTGCGCGCGTCGCTGCTGCCATGGCCCCAGAGCTGCACGTGCCGGATGTGAGGGTGGCGGCGCCGGTGGAAGCGGCGCAGCTCGGCGTCTCCCAGCCAGACCAGGCCCTGCTCCTGCGAGCGCCGCTTCTCCGCGGCCAGGCGATCGCGGAAGCCCTCCATCACGCCGGCGAGGAAGCCGCGCCGGTCTCGATTCGAGCGCAGCCCCTGCGCGCGCCGGTGCTCGCGCCAGAGCCGCTCGGCGGTGTGGGAGAGGAAGGCGTGGGCGTAGCTTGCCATCTCCAGGTTCTCCGGCGTGCCGCTTATCTCGAGCACGCTCCCGCGCTTGGCGTCGCACGGCCGGTAGCCGGGAACCCAGATCGCCTCCACGAAGAAGTGCTCCGCCAGGACGGCGGCGAGCAAGTGCTCGCTCTCCTGCACGCGGCCCTTGGGCTCGCCGAGCTGCCTGAAGCCGTAGCGCTGCACGCTGGCGGTGCGGCACAGCTCGATGTTGTGCTTGAGCATGAGCCGCTGCGCCACGCTGGCGGCGGTCTCGGCCTCGTGGCGGTTGGGGCTTTCGGCCAGCGCCAGGAGCCCGGCCACTCGCTTGAGCACGCGGGCCCGCGCCGGATCGGGCTCGCTCGCGGCCGCGGGCATGCCTCCGGCGGCGGGATCGATGCCCAGCCGCTCGCACACGGTGCGAAAGGCCGGCCCGTGCGCCGTCTCGTCGATCGCGCCCAGCACCTCGTGCGCGTACTGGTGGGCCATCTCGTGCCTTAGCACCTCGACCACCGCGGTCCAGCTCGACTCGATCACGACGCGGCGGCAGAGCTCGATCGAGCGCACGCTCCGGTCCCAGCGACCGAGCAGCCCCTCGCCGTCGCCCAGGCGCAGCACGGGCGGACGCAACGCGCCCTTGAAGAAGCAGGCGTTGATTTCGTGCCAGGTGCGGAGCAACTCCCGCACCAGGGCCGCCTCCAACTCGGCGCCCAGGCGGGCGGCGGCGCCGCTCCGGGCTGCCTCGGTCGCGTCCGGCGAGGTCATGCCGGCACCTGTAGCGCAGCGGGCAGGGCAGTCGAACCAGAAACGCCGCAACCCGGTGCAGCCGGCACCATGAGGGTGGTCGGGCCGAGACAGGGCACGGCCGACTGGCGCTGCCACCCCTACCCGGCTATCATGGGCAGGCGCGATGGCGACGAGCGACGGCGATAGCGTGCTCCAGCATGCCCTCGATCTGCCTCCCTGGGAGCGGGCGCGCCTGGCTGCCGCGCTCCTCGCCAGCCTCGACGAGCACGAGGACGCGGACGCGGAGAAGGCGTGGGCCGCCCAGATCGAGCGTCGTGCGGGGCGTGTGCTCTCCGGTGAGTCGAGAGGGGTGCCCTGGGAAGACGTCCGGGCACGCTTGATGGCTCGGCTGCAGCGGCGCTGATGCCCACGTTCCTGCCGCTGTCGGTCGAGCCGGAGGCCGAGGAGGAGCTGGCCGAGGCTGTGGATTGGTACGAGGCCCGAGAGCCAGGTCTCGGAGCGGCTCTGTTCGCGGAGGTTGACGCCGCCGTTTTTGGTCTGCGGAGGCGCGAGCTGCCCGGCGTCACGGTCCCCCATGTGCGAGCAGAGCTGCCGGTCAGGCGCGTTCTGCTCGCCCGCTTCCCGTACGCCGTCGTCTTCCTCGACGCCAGCGACGAACTGCACGTGCTGGCAGTCGCCCATCACAGGCGCCGTCCCGGGTACTGGCGAGACCGCCTGCGTCGCCGGCGGCGTCGGTGACGGCCGCGTGGTCGCGAGCAGCCACGCAGCCGGCGCCGCCTCCTATCCCCCGTCCCTGCGGCTCGTCTCGGCCGCGGCCACCTCGCCCAACGCCTCGCCGAGCGCCTCCGGCGTGGCTTGCTCGGCGCAGAGCCGTAGCAAGCGCTGTAGCCGCGGATCGGCCGTCTCGCCCGCGGCGGCCCGCAGCCGCTCGGCCACCTTCTTTGCCGGCTCGTGGCGCAGCACCACGGCCGCGGCTGCCCGCTCGGTCGAGCCGGCCGTGGTGCTCTCGATCGCGTTCCACAGCTCCTCGGCGCTCGGCGGCGGAAGTCGGCGATAAGGTGTGCGCACCGCCCGCTCGCCGCCGCGCAGGAGCGCGTGGGCGCGGCCGAGCAGGGTCTCGACGCTCCTGCGCTCGTCGTGCTCGCTGCGCCGCGACTTCGCGCGGGCCACGCCGCGGCGGATGCGGGCGAAGATCTCGTTGCAGCGTCGCAGGTAGCGTGGATTGTGGCTGTACTCGCGCTTGCCGGTGTAGATGTCCACGCACTCGCCCGAGCGCAGGATCAGGCGGATGGCGACATCGTCCACCTCCAGAGCCTCGGCGATGTCGGTGAAGGGCACGAACACGGGCTTGCGGCGGTCGACGAGCACGCCGTCACGGCCGGCGGTGATCTTGGTCGCGCTCAGAGCGGCGAAGACGGGCGCGGCGAACAAGGCGAAGAGGCACAGACCGATGGCCCCGTACCACAACACGGCCCCAGGCATGGCGCGATGCAGCAGCAGTAGCGCTCCCGTCGCTAGCATCGTGGCACCAGAGAAGACCACGACAATCTGCCCGCGCGGCCGTGCCCACCCGTACAGCGACAAAGCCCGCTCCTGCGTCTCGCTCGGCTCGGGCTCGGGCTCTGGCTCGGGCGAGACATCCCACGTCCCCGGCGGCGGGGGCTCGCGTATCTCGTCTGGCTTGCGTTCGGCGTTCATGGTTCGGGCCTGCTAGGGCGGCGCCGCGGGTGCCGGCGTGCTCGAGGCGCAGCGCACGCTGAGGCGATGCACGCCGCTCGCCGGCTTCTGGGGCCGGCGCCAGGAGCCGCGCATCTGCGCCGGCGGCCAGAACCAGGAGCCGCCCTTGATCGTGCGCCGCACGCGGCCCGGGCAAGCGGGCGCGCCGCCGCATGGTCCCTGCGGATCGCGGCCCAGGCAGGCCGCGCCGCATGCGTCGGTGCAGCCCTCGTAGCAGCCACTCTCCCAGTCGGCCACCCACTCGTAGCCGTTGCCGGCCATGTCGTGCAGGCCATAGGCGCCGGCTGCGAAGCTGCCGACCGGCCGGGTCGTCAGCGGCGGGCACGGATCGTACTGCGCCCGCGTGCAGTCGGGCGGCTCCTCGCCCCAGGGATAGGTCCGGCCCTCGGGCCCGCCGCGGGCGGCCTTCTCCCACTCCGCCTCGGTCGGAAGCCGTTTGCCCGCCCAGCCGCAGTACGCGCTGGCGGCGTGCCAGGTGAGCGGGACGGCAGGCTGGGTCGGCGCGAGGAAGCTCGGATCGGGCGCAATGCGCCGCGGGCAGGCCCCCGCTTTCTCGCAGCGCGCGTACTGCTCGTTCGTGACCTCGAAGCGGTCGAGATAGAAGGTGCTGATCTCGACCTGGTGGCGCGGTCGCTCGTTCGGCCGCTCCGTGTCCGAGCCGATCACCGCGGGCCCGCCCGGGATGCACACCATGCCCTCCGGCGGGGCCGCGCAAGGCGCGTGGCCCGAGGGGGGCTCCGCCGGCGCTGGCGGCGGCGTGGCCGGAGGCGGCGGGGCGGCGCTTGACGCGCTCGTTGCCGCGCTTGGCGCGCCAGCGCCAACCGCCGGCGCCGGCGCCGCCGTGTTGGCCGGTGCCGGTGGCTGCGGTGCAGGCGCAGACGCGGCGCTCGGCGGCCCGGGCGAGCTGCAACCCGGCACCGACGAGGCGAGCAGCAGGCAAAGGAGGCGCGCGTGGGAACGCATCTGGTGGCGCACAGGGAGCGGAGCCAATCGTAGAGGATCGCGGACGGCGCGCGAAGCCCCGGGGCCCGCCCGCCGCCACCTTGCCGCGGGCTGGGCCGAGGCGGCCAATCTGGTCCATACTGAGCAGCGCAGTGGCGAAGCCGGCTCGAGGTAGGTGGCGCGCGCGTACGTGGCGGGCCGTAGTGGTCCTGCTGCTCGGCGTGGTTGCGCTCTGGATCGCCATCCACCGAATCCCGGGGCTGGGGCCACGGCTCGCCGACGCAGCGCGCGCGGCGCTCGGGCCGGAGGCGGTGGCCTGGATGGAGGACACCGCCTATGGCGCCGAGGACTGGGTCTTCCGCCAGATCCGCCGGGGCGAGCGCGCCGAGCCGGCCTTCGCCGTGCCGGCCCGGCCGGCGGCGAGTGCCCGGGCTGCGGCGGCGGGCGCGGCGCCTGGGCCCGAGCCCTATCGCCCGGACGATCTGCGGCCGATGTACGCCGAGGTCGCGGCCGAAGGCGAGGGCGCATGGGTGCCGATCGCCGACCCGCGCCGGCCGGGCGATCCCGTGCGCATGTACAAGGCGTTTCTGCATCCCGACCGCGTTCGGGCCTGGTCGGTGGTGTCGATCGTCGCGGCGGATCTCGGGCAGATCGAGATCCACGCCGTGGCCGGCCGCCACGTGCCCGAGAGCCGCACCCCGGAGGCGAAGAGCTACGAGCGGCGTGCCGTGGTCCCGGCCGAGCACCAGGGCCGGCTGCTCGCCGCCTTCAACGGCGGCTACCTGACCACGCACGGCTACTACGGGATGAAGATCGACGGCGTGACGCTGGTGCGGCCGCGCCCGCTCGCCTGCGTCGTCGCCAAGTACTCCGGCGACCGGCTCGTCATCCGCCCCTGGGAGAAGGTGGAGCAGACCGAGCCCGAGATGCTCTGGTACCGGCAGACACCGGTCTGCATGTACGACCAGGGCAAGCCGGCTCCCGGCCTGTCGATGGCCAAGCTCGGCTGGGGGTCGGCTCCGGGCGCGAGCACGGTGATCCGGCGCTCCGCCATCGGACTGAGCCGTGACGGCCGGGTGCTCTACGTCGGCATCGCCGACTTCACCACCGCCCGGGCCGTTGCCGACGCCATGGTCCACGCCGGCGCCTACAGCGTGGCGCAGCTCGACGTGAACTA
>JACQWT010000512.1 GCA_016209145.1 Deltaproteobacteria bacterium
CACGCATGAGGGGGAAGGGAGCCCCTGATCCAACCATGTTCACGGGGCTGGTGCAGACGACAGGCCGCGTGCGGCGCCTCGCCAGGCGCGGCCCCGGGGCACGCCTGGAGCTCGACGCGGCGCTGGGGGAGCTGGTCCTGGGCGAGTCGATAGCCGTCGCCGGCGCGTGCCTCACGGTGGACGGGATCGACGAGCGCGGCTTTGCGGCCGACGTGTCGGCCGAAAGCCTCGCCTGCTCGACGCTGGGACAGCTGCGGCCCGGGCGCCGCGTGAACCTCGAGCGCGCCTGCCGGCTCGGCGACCGCTTGGGCGGCCACCTCGTGCTCGGGCACGTGGACGGCGTGGGCCGGGTGCTGGAGATCGCGCCCGGGCCGAGGGCGACGCGGCTGGTCGTGGCTGCACCCGAGCCGGCCCGGCGCTACCTCGCGCCCAAGGGGTCGGTGGCCATCGACGGCGTGAGCCTCACGGTGAACGAGCTCCGGCCGGGCGGCGCCTTCGCCGTGATGCTCGTCGCTCACACGCTCGGACGGACGACTCTGGCCGAGCTGCGCGCCGGCGACGGGTTGAACGTCGAGGCCGACGTGCTGGCGCGCTACGTCGCAGCCGAGCTCGGGCACGCGGGCCCGCCATGGGCCGCGGACGTGGCCGCGCCCTCGGCCGCGCGCGATGCGGCCATCATGGCGGCCCTGGAGCGGGGAGGCTTTCTCGCATGAGTGGGAGGCTGACCATCGACTCGGCCGCGCTCGACCGCGTCAACCGGGCGGTGGACGAGATCCGCGCGGGCCGGATGATCGTCCTCGTCGACGACGAGGACCGTGAGAACGAGGGCGATCTGTGCGTCGCCGCCGAGGCCGTGACGGCCGAGGCAATCAACTTCATGGCCAAGCACGGCCGCGGCCTGGTTTGCCTCGCCCTGGACGAGCAGCAGGTCGAAAGGCTGGAGCTGCCCCTGATGCAGGCCCCCGGCCACGGCCGGCCCGTGCTCGGCACGGCCTTCACCGTCAGCATCGAGGCCAAGCAGGGCGTGAGCACCGGCATCAGCGCCGCCGACCGCGCCCACACCATCCGCGTGGCCGTGCGTCCCGACGCCCGGCCGAGCGATCTGGTCAGCCCGGGGCACGTCTTTCCGCTGCGGGCCCGGCGCGGCGGCGTGCTGGTGCGCACCGGCCAGACCGAGGGTGCCGTGGACGTGGCGCGGCTCGCGGGACTACGGTCGGCCGGGGTCATCTGCGAGATCATGAAGGACGACGGCACGATGGCGCGCATGCCCGACATCGAACGCTTCGCCCAGGAGCACGGCCTGCGCATCCTGACCATCGCCGATCTGATCCAGTACCGCCTGCAGACCGAGCGGCTCGTGTGCCGGGTGGAGCAGCACAGGCTGCGGCTGGATCTGACGGGCACCGATTGGCTGGCCTCGGTCTACGAGGTGCTGGTCGAGCCGCGCCAGGCCGTGGCCTTGACCAAGGGCGAGCTGCGCCCGGACGAGCCCGTGCTGTGCCGGGTGCACGCCGGCTCGCTCCTGGGCGATCTGTTCAGCTCCACGCGCTCCGAGGGCGGCGCCAACCTGCGCGAGGCCACGATGCGCATCGAGCGCGAGGGAACCGGCGTCGTGCTCTACCTGCCCTCGCAGCGCTCGCTGGGCGAGGAGCTGGGCGCCCTGGCCGGACGTTCGGCGCCGCCGCCGGCCGACAGCGCGGCGAGCCTGGCCGACGGCGAGCGGCGCACGGACGAGCGTAGCCGCCTGCGGCTGCGCACCTTCGGCCTGGGCGCGCAGGTGCTCCAGGACCTGGGCGCGCGCAAGCTGCGCCTCTTGACCAACAGCCAGCGCAAGATCGCTGGCCTGAGCGGGTACGGCCTCGAGATCGTCGAGCGCGTGCCCCTTGTCGCAATGAGGGACGGACATGGCTAACAGCAAGAGATCGGCCCCGCGCGAGGCACGGGCGGCCGCACACGAGGGGCCGAGCGGCCCGCGCGTGATCGAGGGAGGGCTTGTCGTCCCTCCGGGCACGCGCTTCGCGATCGTGGCGAGCCGCTTCAATCACTTCATCGTCGATCGGCTGGTCGAGGGCGCCATGGATGCGCTCTTGCGCCACGGCGCCGAGGCCGCGAACGTGACGCTGGTGCGCGTGCCGGGCTCCTGGGAGCTGCCGCTCGTGGCCTCCAAGCTGGCCGCCCGGAGCGACGTGGACGCGATCCTGGCCCTGGGCGCGCTCGTGCGCGGCTCGACGCCGCACTTCGACTACATCGCCGCCGAGGTGACCAAGGGCCTGGCGCAGGTGGCCCTGCAGACGGGCGTGCCGGTGCTCTTCGGCGTGCTCACGACCGACACGATCGAGCAGGCGATCGAGCGCGCCGGCACGAAGAGCGGCAACAAGGGCTGGAGCGCGGCCCTGGCGGCCATCGAGCTCGTCTCGCTCGGCCGGGCCCTGGGCAGGTAGGGCCGCCGCCGGCGGACGCGGGCGGCATCGCCAGGGCCGGCCAGAGGAACCATGGGTGCGCGCACGAGCGGCCGCGAGGCAGCCCTCCAGATGCTCTATGCCTTCGACGTGCAGCGCGAGCGCTCGGCCGGTCGTCGCGGCCGCCCCTCGGTCGAACAGGTGGCCCTCGACTACTGGGAGGAGACGCCGGGCGAGCCCGAGGGACGCGAGTACGCCGCAGAGCTCGTGCGCGGCGCGGTCGTGGACTTGGGCGAGATCGACGCGCTTATCCGCGCCGCGAGCCGCCACTGGCGGGTGGAGCGCATGGCGCGCGTGGACCGCAACGTGCTGCGCCTTGGCACCTACGAGCTGCGCGCGCGACCGGACGTGCCGCGCGCGGTCATCATCGACGAGGCCGTCGAGCTCGCCAAGCGCTACGGCGCCGAGGGCTCGGGCGTATTCGTCAACGGCGTGCTGGACCGCATCGCCGAGGATCTCGGGCGGAGGGACGAGCCCGCGACGTCGTAGCTTCTCAACGTCCGGTGGCGGGGACCCGGGCCAGGAGCCACGCCGCAGGGGCGCGCGGGTGGGGCGGCTCGCAGGCGAGGCGCCGGGCCCGGCGCGGCGCACCGGCCTTGCCCACAGCGAAAGCGACGAGGATCGCGCCGCTCTCGTGCGGCTGCTCGGCAGGGGTGGCGCCGCGGGCGCCGGGCGATTGGCTGGTCAATGCCTATAGGCGTGAGGGGTGTGATGCACGGCTGTGCTACCCACGCCTTGCCCAACTGCCGGAAATCCCACCCTGTCGGTCCTGGCACGCGGCCTGCTGAAGCACGTCGCTCGATGCTGGAAGCGCAGCTTCGCCTAGCCGCCCCAGCCCAAGCACTCAGATGCAGGTCGCCCTGCGAACAGCAGCAGCTCATGGCTGGCCACCATGCTCTGCGCTCTGCGCTCCGCCCACGCAGCGCATGATGGTGAACAGCACGAACCGGATGAACGGGTAGAGCGCGCTCTTGCGGTCGGCCGGGTCCAACTGTTCGAGCAGAGGCCAGGCCGACCGGGCGGCGTTGACAGACCGCAAGGGGCGTGGCAGAATTCATAAAGCTTGGGTGGCTGCGCCGCTGCGAGGAGGCATTCCATGCTCTCTCTCTCTCTCGGTCGCCGCAGGGTAGCCGCGCGCGCCAGCGCCTGGCGCTCTGCCGTGCTCTTCCCGTTGTCGTGAGCGTTGCTGTCACTGGATGCAGCCCCGTGGGCGGAGAACTGCCGGGGGAGGACGGCTCGGCCTACGCCGTAGGGGAGGCGGCGCAGGCCATCAAGCCGAAGTCCTGTCCGGTGGAGCACGGGCTGGCACTGTGTGGCAACGCCTGCGTGCCGGTCAACGAGAACCCCAAGCACTGCGGCGGCTGCGGGGTTGTCTGCCCCCCGGGCGAAGTATGTAGCGGTGGGTTGTGCGTCGCTCCCGGCAGGCGCCCCGTCGAGCACAACTCCGACTTCTGGTACGAGCGCGGCCCGATGCTCGGGGGGCGGCTGGGCGGCATCTACTCGAGCGCCGACGTGGGCGTGCTGCTCGCGGCAAGCCCGGGCGGCGGCGTCTACAAGAGCACCAACGGCGGCGTGAGCTGGACCGACACGCAGAGTTGGGGCCTCGGCGACCGGACGGTGGTGCACCTCGCGCTCGATGTCCGGGACTGGGCCCCGGGGCTTCCGGAGCGCGTCTACGCCGTCACCTGGAACGGCCTGTACGTGACCAGCGACTACGGCGAGCTGTGGACGGCCCTGGTCGGCATCGGCGGCAGCCCCACCGGCCTGCTTCCCTACCCGCTGCCGGCATACGCGTTAAGCGAGAATCCCTCGATAGCAACGACGGCGGCCGATCCATCCGCGCGGGCCGGCTTACGTCCTCGCGCCGGGCCCTCACGTACAGGAGTACGCTCGGGCCCGGCGCTGCGGGCGCGCTCGGCCGGCGCCGGCGGCTCGGCGAACGAGGACAACTGCATCGGGCACATCGTGGCCGACCCGGTTTCGAGGCGGCTCTACATCGCGACCCTGCATCTCGACTGGTGGGGACCAGCGCGCGTCTTCCGCAACCCGGCCGGCTGCACTTGGGGCGAGAACAACCAGACGTGCTTGCAGTGGGAAGAGGCATGGGGGAATCCCGGGTTGCCGGAGTGCGACCCGAACCAGGGCGAAGGCGAGCTGCCGTACGGAAGACTGGTCGCAAGCCTGGCGTCGGCATCGACCGTGGCCAAGCCGGACCGGCTCGTCGCGGTCATGCACAACGCCTCCCCCGCCCTCACCTGGGTCTCCGAGAACGCTGGAACGTGCTGGAAGGCCATGGGCACCCCGATGCCAGGTGGGGATCCGCGACCGCTCGAGTTCTTCGGCTCGGCCGGGTACGACGAGCTCATTCTTGGCGACGTCCGCTCGCATTACTCCAACAACCTCGGTGCCACGTGGCAGCTCTTCCAGTCGCCGCAGGAGCATCCCGACGTGCGCGGGTTGTTCGCGCGCTCTGGGGGCCTGTTCACGAGCAACGACGGCACGATGTTCGGCACGAACGACAACATGGTGGTGTGGGAGTTCTCGCCTGGCCAGGGAACTGCGCCGAAGTACCCCTGGCCGCTCGAGCACACGGGGATCAGCGCCTGGCAGGGCTACTACGCTACGGTGGTGGCGGGGACGGGCTGGGCGCCGGGCAAGCGCCGCGTCTATCGTCGAGATCCCCTCCAACAAGCTCGCGTGCAAAATGACGCCTTTTTGCGAGGTCACCATGACCGAGGACAAGGTCCTGAAGGCCAGCCTTTGGTGCGAGGGAGACAAGTGCGGCTGCGAGTGCTTCTTGGACTTGGCCTCCAGCAACCAGCACTGCGGCCAGTGCTACAACGCGTGCGCGCCGGACGAGCACTGCGGCGGCGGCCAGTGCCAGCCCAAGTGAGCTCCGCTCCGAGCGTCGGCTTCGCTGTCCTCGGGCGCGCCGCCCGGAGCCGTGTCCGCCGCATGGCGGGTGCGTGGGGCGCCGGTGCCGGTTTGCGGGGCCGGCGCGACGCCCGCGCGCGGCGACGGCCGCAGCCCGCGGCTGCCGCGGTGGCTGCCGCCAGCGGCGGCCCCTCAACCTAGCCACCATCCGCGCGCCCCAAGGCCTACCTGCCGACCACCGGTGCTTCCAAGCTCAGTTGGCCACCACTTCCTGAGAAGCTACGCGACGCCCTCCTAACCCGGCGGAGCCGGAACCAAGAAAGGGCAAGGGGCAAGGGGCAAGGGGCAAGGGAAGAAGGCCGGATGCCGTGCTGCCACGTTCGCTCCACGAAGCGACCAGACCGAGAAGAACGCCTTCGACTTCGCGGCAGCACTCCGCCAGCTCCTGCGCTCGGTCGCGCGCAAGGGTACGGCCACTCGCTCGCGGTAGAGATCTGGACCCTTGCCCCTAGCCCCTTGTCCCTTATCCCTTGCACGATGCCGCCCTCTGCAACTTCTGCCCGAATCGGTATCAACTTCGTCCCCAAGAGACTAAGCCCTGGCCGGCGGCGGCTTGGGCTCGCGCTCCAGGTAGCGGAAGATGGTGCGCGGATCGACGCCGAGATCGCGTGCCGTCTGCGTGCGGTTGCCGCCGTTGGCCTCGAGCACCTCGAGCACGTAGCGGCGCTGGAACTCCTCCTTGGCCTTCTCCAGCGGCAGGACGCCGATGTCGGCGGTCACGCCGAGATCGAGGTCGTCCGGGCCGAGCAGCGTCTTCTCGCACAAGACCAGGGCCTTCTTGATGCGGTTCTGGAGCTGCCGGATGTTGCCGGGCCAGTGGTACTTCTTGACCGCGGCCATGGCCGCCGGGCTGAAGCCCTTGACCGGGCTGGTAAGCTCGTCGGCGTACTTGGACAGGAGCATCTTGGCGATGATGAGCACGTCGTCGCCGCGCTCGCGCAGCGGCGGGAGCCAGAGGCCTACGACGTTGAGCCGGTAGAAGAGGTCCTCGCGGAAGCAGCCCTCGCGCACCATCTCCTCCAGGATGCGGTTCGTGGCCGCGAGCACGCGGATATCGACCTTCTCCGGCTTGGAGCTGCCCACGCGCATGACCACGTGCTCTTGCAGCACCCGCAGCAGCTTCACTTGGAGGTTCAGGGGTAGCTCGCCGATTTCGTCCAGGAACAGCGTGCCGCCATTGGCCACGTGGAACTTGCCGGGCCGATCGCCGATGGCGCCGGTGAACGAGCCCTTGACGTGGCCGAACAGCTCGCTCTCGATGAGGTTCTCGGGGATGGCGCCGCAGTTGATGGTCACGAAGGGGCCGGCGGCTCGGGCGGAGCGGCGATGGATCTCCTTGGCCACCAGCTCCTTGCCCGTGCCGGTCTCGCCGGTGATGAGCACGCTGATGTCGGTGCCGGCCACCTTCTCGAGCTTGCGGTAGACCTCGCGCATCGAGGGGCAGGCGCCCACGATGTCGCCGAAGCGCTTGTCGCGCAGCTCGGCCTCGAGCTTGGCCTTGTCCTCGCGCAGCGCCGCCAAGAGCATGGCGTTCTGCAAGATGAGCGAAGCCTGGGAGCTGAAGATGCTGAGCAGATCGAGCTGCGGCCGCCGGAAGAGCTGCTTTACCTTGTCGTTGCCCACGTACAAGACGCCGATGACCTGCCCTTGGGCGACGAGCGGGGTGCACATCACGCTCGACAGGCGCATGGCGATGACGCTCTCGCTCTGGCCGAAGGTGGTGTCGGCCAGAGCGTCCGAGACGATGAGCGGCTGGCCGGTGTGAATGACTCGCTGCACGATGCTGTCCGAGACGCCGCCTTCGCCCGCACCGACCGGCGCCTTGTCCACGCCGCGCGAGGCGCGCACGACCCAGCGCTGCGCCGCCGCGGCCTCCGGAGCCTCGGGCCGGGCCGCCGCGGGCGCGCCGCTCGGCGCCGCTTCCTCGAGCAGCAGGAGGAAGCCCTTCTGGGCGGCCGTGAGCTCGATCACGTCGTCGAGCATCGCGCCGAGCAGCTCGTCGAGGTTGCCGCTCTTGATCAGCCGCTCGCTGAACGCGAACAGCTTGCGCACGCCGACCACCTCGTGGCCGCCCAGGGCGGTGGTCTCGCCCCCGCCCTCACCCTCCCGGACGATCTTCTTGATGCCCTCGGCGAACATGGAGAAGCCGATCTCGGCGCTCCCCAGGCGGATGCGATCGCCGTGGACGAGCCGGGCCCGGCGCTTCTTCTTGCCGTTGATGGTGAGGGCCCCGGCGGCCTCGGCCTCCTCGATGATGAAGTCGCGACCGTCGAAGGTCACCTGGACGTGGTGCGGGAGCACCCCGGACTCGCTCAGCACCAAGTCGTCCCCCGGCTCGCGGCCGATCGTGGTGACGGGCTTGTGAACGCTGTAGAGCCGCGGCGTTCCTTCGGCCCGAAAGTGCTTCAGGGTGGGCATCGGCGGGGCGAGCATAGCGCGAAACGCGGGCGGACTACATAGCGCGGGCTTCGCCCGCAACCCAAGCCGCCGACGCCAACGTTCACGCCCTCGCGTTCCCCCACGGCCTTCAGCCAGTGGCACTCTGCGCTGCGCTGTCGAGCGCTCGGCACCGAACCCCGGGCACAGGCGCCAGGGCTGCGGTTGCCGGCCGACCAGAAGTTTCACGCTGCCGGCTGCCTCGGCGTCGGGGCCCCTACCCCGACGCCCGTCGCGGGCGCTGCGCGCAGCCGAAAATCGTCGCCCGGCGCGACGA
>JACQWT010000513.1 GCA_016209145.1 Deltaproteobacteria bacterium
CACCACCCCGAACGCGAAGCAACGCACGGCACTCGAGCTCCTCCGGTCCATCTCGCCGTAGACAGTGCCGCCACACCCCGCGATCCACCATCTCCATGGAACGAAAGACCAAACTCGCCTTCTCAGCTCGGGAACTTCAGGCTAGCGCGTGACACCTGCCGTAGCTCACATCCTGATCGTGGACGATGAGCCGATCGTCCGCGACTCGCTGGCGGCGTTCCTGCGGGACAAAGGCTACTTGTGCGATCTTGCCGCCACCGGCCCGGAGGCCCTCGGCCTGGCCGCGCGCACCTCCTACCACCTCGTCATCCTCGACATCCGCATGCCGGGCATGGACGGCATTGCGGTCCTGGGCGAGCTCAAGACCCGCCAGCCCGATCTCCCCGTGCTGATGATCACGGCCTACGCCGACGTGGCCACGGCGGTCGCCGCCATGCGCGCGGGCGCCTACGACTACATGGTAAAGCCGTTCGACCCCGAGGAGATCGCGCTCGTCGTCCGCAACGTGGTGGCCCACCATCACCTCATCCGCGAGAACCTCGCGCTGCGGCGCAAGCTCGAGGAGCGCGAACGCTTCGAGGAGCTGCTCGGCCGATCACCTCCGATGCGCGCCGTCTTCGAGATGATCGCGGCCGTGGCCGACACCGGCGTCACGGTGCTCCTTACCGGCGAGAGCGGCACCGGCAAGGAGCTCGCGGCGCGCGCCATCCACCGCCGCTCCCTGCGCGCGAGCGGGCCGTTCGTGGCCGTGAGCTGCGGCGGCCTGCCCGACACGCTGATCGAGAGCGAGCTCTTCGGCCACGAGCGCGGGGCCTTCACCGGAGCCGTGGCCCGGCACCGGGGCCGCTTCGAGCTCGCCGCCGGCGGCACGCTGTTTTTTGATGAGGTCGGGGACGTGAGCCCCAAGACTCA
The DNA here is from genome assembly GCA_016209145.1 of Deltaproteobacteria bacterium. Lineage (GTDB taxonomy): Bacteria > Myxococcota_A > Polyangia > Polyangiales > Polyangiaceae > JACQWT01. Next base: position 913 of record JACQWT010000513.1, read on the forward strand.
GGTGGATCTGCTGCGCGCGATCGAGACCAAACGCTTCGTGCGCCTGGGAGGCACCGAGGAGATCACCGCCGATGTGCGCATCGTGGCCGCGACCAACCGGGACCTCGGCGCCATGGTCAAGCAAGGCGGCTTTCGCGAGGATCTCTACTATCGGCTCAACGTGGTCGGCATCCGCATGCCGCCGCTGCGCGAGCGCACCGAGGACATCGGCCTGCTCGCGAGCCACTTCATCGACTACTGCGCCCGCCAGATGAGCCGCCCCGCGCGCGGCCTGAGCCCGGACGCCATGGCCCTGATGCTCGCCCACGACTGGCCCGGCAACGTGCGCGAGCTCGCCAACGCCATCGAGCGCGCCGTGGCCGTGGGCCGCGGTGAGATCATCGAGCCCTGCGATCTGCCCCTGGAGGCGCGCCCTTGCCGCGAGGCGGGCACGGGCAAGACTCTGCACGAGGTCGAGCAGCGACACGTGGCCGAAATCCTCGAGCAGAACGGCTGGAACATCAGCCGCGCCGCGACGACCCTGGGCATCGACCGCGTCACGCTCTACAAGAAGATGCGGCGCTTCGGCATCCAGCGCCCGGCGCGGCCGGCGGGGCGTTGAAACCAGTCAGAACCTGAGCCCGCAGCCCAGCAGGGCGTGGCCGGGGCCCAAGCTGACCGCGAGACCGGGCTGCTCCGGCTCACCCGGCCAGCCGAGCACGACCATGGTGGTGCCGGCCGCCAGGGCGGCGAGCCCCAAGCCGAGCCCGACGTTGGCGGCAAGATCCATGGTCTTCCCCTCGGCGATGAGATCCTCGTACTTGGGGTCGCGGCAGGGCGGCCGGCCGCACTCCTGCTCGATGCTGCCGTAGCGCGCGTCGGCCAGGAGGCCCGCCACGGCAAAGGCAGCCATGCCGGCCGCGCCCACGCCGAGCGCCACGAATCCCGCGGTGCGCAGGCCGCCGCCGGAGCGGGCCGGTTCGGCCCCGGGTCCGGCACCTTCCGGGCGCAGCGCCACGGCCACGGTGGCCACGGCCCCGGCGCCGACCTCCAGGCGCCGGTCGAGCGGCTCGTGGCCGGGTGCGGTGGCCCGAAGCCACACCTCGCCCGGCCGGACGCCGAGCTCGCGGCCGAACATCTCGGGCTCGATCCGGCGGCCGCCCAGCTCGATCTCGATGCCCGCGGGAGTGTCTGCCGCCGCCACGACCACCCGGCCGATCTGAGCGGCCACGCGCTCGCGCTCGGCCGCCGCCGCGTCGCGTGTTTGAAGGTAGCTCGGATCCGCCTTGGCCTTCTCCGTGGCGAGCCGCACCGCGTCGGCCATGACCTCGAACGCCTCCGGGAGCCTGCCGAGGCGCCGCAGGCAGCGGCCCACGTACAGGCGCGCGTTGGGGCTCGCGAGCAACTCGTCCACCCGCCGGAACTTCTCCAGGGCAGCGTCGAGCTCGTCCTTGTCGTAGAGCGCCTGCGCTTCACGGAACAGGCGTACGGCCTCGGCGCGGTCGGCCTCGCTTGCCGCCGCGTCGGGCGCACCGCGCGCCGACACGGCCGGCGCACCGAGCGCGAACGCGCCGGCGAGCGCGACGGTGAGGACGTACGGTGGGTTGAACCGCATGATACGACCGCGCGCGGCATACAACGGAACGCGGCTACGGGTTGCTCGGCCGAAACTCGGTAGCCGTGTGGGCGGGCCGTGGCGCCGGCTTGGTCGCCGGCCGGGGGTAGGGACGAGGTCGCGGCGGGGCCGGCCCCGCCCTGATCGGGACGGCGGTCGCGACGGCGGCCGAGCTCGTCACGCTCGCGCTCGGCACAGCGGTCGGCGCCTGCGGCCCGGTCGCGGCCGCGGCCGGGGCTGGCCCGGTGGAGGGTGCAGGCGACGGCACCTCGGGCGGAGCCGAGCCGCCACGGCTCGCCAGCCACACGACCAGGCCCCCAGCCGCCGCCGCGCCCAACGCGATCGCGGCCAGGCGCGCCAGCCGTCCGGTCGGTGCCGCCGGCGCCGACCCGGCCGGAGCCATGACGCTCGAGTTGGTCGTGGGGTTGGTGTCTGCCGGGACGCCTGCGCTTGGGGCCGCCGTCGCCGCGAGCACCGCGGGCGTCGCGGTGCTCCACGGCTGGCTCGCCACTACCGGCGCGGGCGCGGGCGGCACCGGCTCGGGCACGAGGGGCGCCAGAGCCGAAACGACGGCACAGGACGGCACGCTCGGCCAGGAGCCGGGAAGCCCAGCTTGCGCGGGGCTGGGCTGGGAGTCGAGCGGCGGCCCCAGCTCGCGCACCAGCCGCGCGACCTCGCGCGGCGTCGCGATGCGGACGCCACAGCCCGACGCCGCGCGCTCGATCGCCTCGGCGAAGGCCGCCGCGCTCGGGTAGCGGCGCTCGACCCGCTCCAGCGCCCGCATGCAGGTCCGGTCGATCTCCACCGGCACGTCGGGCCGGAGCTGGCGCGGGCCGGTCTGCGGTCCCTCGAGCACGAGGGCCATGATCGCGGCCTCGGTGTCGGCGCGGAAGAGGCGCCGCGCCGTGAGCATCTCCCAGAGCAGGCAGCCGGCGGCGTACACGTCGGCGCGCCGATCGACGGGGCGGGCGCCGAGCTGCTCGGGCGCCATGTACGGCAGCTTGCCCTTCAACTGCTTGCCCCGCGTCGAGGAGATGCGGGCCTCGGCACGGGCCACGCCGAAGTCCGTGATGCGCGTGATGCCGTCGGCGCCGACCAGCACGTTGGAGGGCGAGACGTCGCGGTGCACGAGGTTCAGGGGCTGCCCGTCCGGCCCCAAGAGCTCGTGGGCCGCCTCGAGCCCGGCGAGCAGATCGAGCAGGATGCGCAGGCTCGTGCCGAGGTCCAGCCAGCGCTGCCGCCCTCCCAGCTCCTTGAGGAGCTGGTTCAGGGTCGGGCCGTCGACGAAGTCCATGACCAGGAACAGGCCCCGCGGTCCGCGCTGCACGTCGATGGTGGAGACGACGTTGGGGTGGCGGATGCTCGCCGCGAGCCTGGCCTCGTCGAGGAACATGCCGACGAACTCCGGATCGTCGGCCAGGTGCTCGTGCATCACCTTGATGGCGAGCAGCCGCTCGAAGCCCCCCTCGCCCTTGACGCGGCCGAGGTAGACGGTGGCCATGCCGCCCGAGGCGACCCGCCGCACTATCTCGTAACGCCCGAGCCGCGTTGCCATCTGCTCCGTAGCCGCGCCGCCGCGCACGCGGCGGCACTCAAGCGGGCACAGCCGTAGGATAGGCCCTAGGGCCGCGCCCGGCTACCACCCCTTCATCTTCTCGTAGATGGCGAACTGCGGCGCGATATCGACGGGGATGTCGCGCGGCAGGCTGCTCAGGGCCGTTCCGATCTCCGGCCCGATCTCGCCGTGCTCGTCCAGGAATGCCTTCGCGCCCTCGTAGTTGCCCTCGGCCTCGATCGTGAGCAGCACGCGCGCCAGCTCGCGCACCGCGGCATCGATCTTGGCGAACTCGATGCGGAAGCGGCCGGTCTTGGCGTCGTGCGCGATCGCGCCCCGGCGCATGAGGTAGTTGAGCGAGCCGAGCACGGCCCGGCCGTGCGCTTCCTTCACGCCGAAGCGCATCTGGCGGAAGGCCGTGGCGAGGTAGGCGACGTAGATCTCCTTGGCGAGCGGCTTCGAGTACAGGCCCTTGTCCACGAGCAGGCGCGCATTGAGGAGGCCCGTGATGTCGGCCTTGGCCTCCTCGATAGCGCCGTACAGATCCTTGAGAGCAGTCGAAACCTGCCCCTGGCTGCCGTCCTGGAGCGTGACGAAGCCGGGCCCGACGCCGTGCGCCACCTCGTGCATGAGCACCTCGGTGAACACGGCCTCGGCCCGGAGCAGGCCGAGCTGCCCCTCGTCCAGAACGCGGGCCGCGATGGGCTGCAAGATCTTCTCGAACTTGCCCCGGAAGACGTTGGCGAGCATCACCTTCTTCGTGCCCTTGGCCTGCGCCACGCGCTCGTCGTTCGGCAAGTTGTAGGCCACGGACTGCACCCCGGCCTGACCGGCGTTGCACAGGAGCTGCACCACGTCGATGGGCGAGAAGTGGCCCTTCTTGGCGGCCTCCTTCTTGTGCTGGTCGCCGAGCGGCAGGTTCTTCTCGATGTCCGGAAGGTACTTGGCCACGAGCGCGAGCTGGCGCGACTGCTCGGGGTCGCGCAGCGCCACGAACGACTCGAAGCTCGCCTTGTACTGGAAGAGCTGGTCGACGTACGTCTCGTACGGGCCGATGGTGACCTCGATGGGGCCTTGGACATCCATCCAGGCCATGTCGCTCTCGAAGTAGTCGTTGGTGAGGAATGCCTTGGCGCGCAGCTCCAGGAAGCGCTTGAGGGTGGGCTCGCTCGAGGCGGCGGCGGCCGCGTGCAGCGCCGCCGCCGCCTTCTCCAGCCACGGCCGGTATGCCTCGGAGTAGGGCACGCTGAAGAGCTTGCCGCCGCGGCGGCGGATCACCGTGAAGTAGCCGCGCACCTCGTCGCGTACGGCCGGGCTCTGGGCGGCGAGCTGCTCCAGCTCGGCCTTGCTCATGTCCTCCGGGTAGAAAGCCGCTCCGGCCGGCCGCGGCCGGCGGCCGATGAACGGCTCGTCGTGCGCGAGCGCGTCCCAGGGCCCGGCCATGATGTCGAACAGGCGCAGGGCGTCGGCCCTAGCAGGATCGGCGGCCAGGGCCGCGCGCAGCTCGGGGTTGTGCTCGTCCATCTGGCGCAAGAAGATCTGCTGCATCAGATCGTTGGCCTGCACGAGCTTCTTGAGCACGGCCTTGTGCTCGGCCGTCAGCGGTCCGGCGTCGAAGTCCGCGACGAAGGGGCCGAAGCGGGCCAGCCGCGCCGGCAGATCCGGGGCGAGCGCGAGATCGGGCGTCGGGGCGGCGGACGCCGCCGACGCCGACGCGGCCGCGGAGGCGCTCGCCGCGCCGGGCGGCGGAGCGGGCTCGAGCACGGGGGGCGGGACGAAGCCGGTGGCGCGGGGCATGTGCGTCGGCCCGCAGGATACCACGGAACCTGCGGCACACAGGACGGCGGCGAGGCAGACAAGGCGCATGGCGTTCTCCATTTTCGTCGGTGCCGGGGCCCGCCCGGCACGACGGCGGCGAGGATAGCACCGCGGCCGTGGTATGATGGGCCCATGATGGAACCGGCCCCGCGCTTGCGGCTCGACTACGCGGACTACCTCCGGGCGGAGCGCGCCAGCGAGGTGAAGCACGAGTACTTGCGCGGCGAGATCTGGGCGATGGCCGGCGGCACGCCCGAGCACGGGCGGCTCGCGGCGAACGTGATCGGCGAGCTGCGCGCGGCGCTCGTGCACCGGCCCTGTGCCGTCTTCACCTCGGACGTGCGCGTGCGCGTCGCCGAGACGGATCGCACGACCTACCCCGACGTGACGGTCGTGTGCGGCGAGCGCACCACCGCCCCGGACGACCGCGACGCCCTGACCAACCCCGTCGTGATCGTCGAGGTGCTCTCCGATTCGAGCGAGGCCGACGACCGCGGCGAGAAGTGGGCCCACTACCGCCGCCTCGCGAGCCTCCGGGACTACGTCATCGTCTCCCAGCGGCAGCGACGCCTGGAGATCTTCCACCGCGAGGAGGACGACTGCTGGCGGTTCTCCGAGGCGGGCCCGGGCGAGCAGGCCGCGCTGCGCTCGCTCGGTGTGACGATCAGCGTGGACGCGATCTACGAGGATCCGGCGGGGACCGCGGCAGGCTGAACGCCCGCGAGGCTGGAGCGCTTGGCCGATCATCTCCACTTGGAGGCTACCATGTCGCGCTATGCCGATCGCGTTGCCGGCTCCGCCATGCGGCGGCTGCTGCTCAATCTGTACGAGGCCCCGAGCGGCGACCCCACCGTGGGCGGCATGGCGGAGCTCGACGCCACCGAGTTGCTCGCCTTCCTGGAGAGGGCCAACCGCCGCTCCGCGGTCAAGCTCACGCCCACCCACGTCTTCGTCAAGATCCTCGCCGACTCGCTGCGCCGCTACCCCGAGCTCAACGTCAAGGTCATCGGCCGGCGCATCTACCGGCTGCGCAACGTTGACATCCGGGTGGCGGTCAACCTGTTCCCACAGGGGGACGATTCCCCCGAGGTCTCCCTCGTGCTGGTTCCCGACGCGGACCAGAAGAGCCTGACCGAGATCGCGCACCTGTGCGGGGAGCGCGCGCAATGGTCGCGCCAGATGGGCGGCGGCGGGAACCTGGCCGGCGCGCTGCTGCGGCTCGCGCGGTACGTGCCGGACATCATCTTCGACCCGGCCGTACGCCTCGGCCTGCGCGTGGCCACGAGCGGGCAGCTCGCGCGCTGGGGCATAGCCCGCGATCCCATGGGCTCGGCCTGTCTCACCAACGTGGGGAGCTTCGGGCTGCCACCGGGCGCCATCGTGTCGGGGGCCATGGGGCTGCTACCCCGCTTCGGGTACGCCTCCCTCGTGATGACCACAGCCATCCAGCAGCGCGCGGTCGTCGTGGACGGCGAGGTGAAGGTGCGGCCCATGTTGCCCGTGGCGCTGGCAGTGGACCACCGCGCGCTCGACGGCTTCAGGGTATTCCGCTACTTCCGCTACTGGGCCGACATGATCGCCCAGCCCGAGCAGCACCTCGGCGGCTGTCTGTAGCGCATTCCCCGCCGAGGATCTCCATCCTATTGGCAAACGCCACCCGTGCACACTGCCGGCGCCTTGCAGGGCGCGGCCCCGCCGCAGCCGAGCGTGCAGGTGCAGATCTCCGACGTGTACCCGGAATGATCGCACCCGAGCACCTCGTTCGGGTTGATGATGCACGAGTTGTTGGGGCTGTCATTGTGGCTGTTGATGCACTCACCGCCGCCCGCGGCGCAGATCTGCCGGCAGGTCAAGCCGGTCGTGGCAACGCACAGATTGCAGCTCGCCACCGTCTCCTCGGTGATCTGGTGGATGGGCTCGACGACGGGGAATTGAGCCGCGCAGCTCAACGGCGGCGAGGCGCCGGCTCGCTTCCGGCGCCCGTGGCGCCCGAGCCCCCGGTTCCGCTTCCGGCGCCCGTGGCCCCGCTGCCGTCCCGGCCACCACCGCCGGAGTGCCCGCCTCCGGCGTTCCCCACGCCGCCCAGCGCCGGGTCGAGCAACACGAGCTCATAGCCACACGAAGCGGCGATGGCGCTCCCGGCGGCGACAAGCAGCCAAGGAGCCGAGCGCCGCGCTTGCGGCCGCTTGCTTGGCTGACGCCTCGCCGCGTTCATGGATCGCATGCTGCTGTCCCGCGCCCGCGGTGTTGCTGGCGGCTGTCGCTGCCGTCGATTGAAACCCCGTGAACGAATACCATCTTCCTAGCGCGGGCTTCGCCAGCAACCCAAGCAAGAAGATGAACCGCCAAGGCGCCGAAAACGCCAAGGAAGAAACAAAATCGGATTCGATCTTGGCGCCCTTGGCGTCTTGGCGGTTCGTTTTTCTTCGCGCCGCGCGACGATTCTACGGAGTAGTAGATCAGGCCCCGGCGCGGCCGTCGCCCACGAGGCGCGCCGCGAGCTCGGCGGGGCTGGCGACGACGCTCTCGGCCCCCCCGGCCACGAGCTCGGCCCGGTCGCGGTACCCCCAGAGCACGCCCACGGCGCGCATGCCGGCAGCCCGTGCCGTCTGCATGTCAACGCCGCTGTCGCCTACCAGGACGCAGCGCGCCGGGGCGACGGCGAGCGAAGCGGCCAGCGCGTGCGCGGCCGTCGGATCCGGCTTGGTCGGCACGCCGGGCTCCTGGCCCCGCACGGCCGCGAAAGGGACGCCGGGGAAAATCGCGCCGACGAGCCGCACGGTGGCCTCGTGCGGCTTGTTGCTGAGCACCGCGAGCGCGAGGCCGCGCGCGGCAAGGGCGGCGAGCATCTCGGGTACGCCGGGGTACGGCCACGTGGCGAGCAGGAGGCGGGCCGCATAGCGCTCCCGGAACGCGGCGGCCACGGCGCCGGCGTCGCCCTCATGCCCGGCCGGCAGCGCGCGACGCGCGAGCACGTCCACGCCGTCGCCGACGAGCTTCCGGTACGCCTCGCGCGGGTGCCCGGCAAGCCCGCGCGCGCCGAGCGCTTCGTTCATCGCCGCGGCGATGTCCGTCAGCGTGTCGCAGAGCGTACCGTCGAGATCGAAGATGACAGCGAGCGGCGGCACGAGCACTCACCTCGCCAGCCCGGGCCCGCAGTCGCCGCCCCCGGCGGTGGTCACGTACAGCTCGTGGTCGCCCACGGGCAGCTCCCGTGGCAGCACCACGGCGCCGTCGAAAACGCCGCGACCGTCCGTCGACAGCGAGCCGATCCTTCGCTCGCCCGCCCCGCCGCCCAACGCGATGACGACGTCGACGCGCAGGCTCGGGCAGGAGCGGCCGGCCGCGCTGGCGCGGCCCTGCAAGTGCAAGGGCCGGCCGCGAAACAGGTCCCGATCGAGGCTCTCGATGGTGAGCTCGGCGGCCGGCGGCTGCGCCGACGGATCGGCGCCGGCTGGGCCTGGGTCGCCGCTCGCAGCGCCGGCCACGCCGTCGAGCGGCGCCGAAGGCGCCGGTGCAGCCGAGCCGGCGGCGGCGGCCTCTTGGCTGCGCCGCTCGGCGAGCGCAGCCTGGCGCTGCCGGCCCGCCAGCTCCGCGCCGGAGTCGCGCCCTGCCGGCCAGCCGTAGGGGTCGGGCGGCGGCACGTGCGCCGGCCGGTCGAGATTGGGCTCGCCCGCCAGCTCCTCGGCCGCGCCGCCGAGATCGATCCGGCGCCAGAGCTTGCCGTCGTGCACCTCCACCCAGGCGTGCGCGTCGTTCGTGACCATGCGCGCGGGCAGGCCGAGAGCGAACGCCGTCACCAAGAAGGCGAAGGCGCGGTGCCGGCACACTCCCTTCTTCGAGAGCGCCAGATCGAGGTAGATGTCGCCGTGCTCGTGCGGGGGCTCGGCCGAGGGGGCGAAGGAACGGAAGTACTCGACCATCCTTGCCAGGGCCTCGCGCGGCCGCAGGGCGCGCGAGACGCCGATGGCGGCGGCGACACGAGCGCTCGGCCCGCGGTGAGCCGCGGGCTGGGCGGGCACCGGCACCAGGTCCTGCCAGCCCACGTCGGGGAAGGGACCGCCGAAGCCGGCGCGTGGGGCAGCCAGAGCGGTCACGAGCCGCACCTCGACCGAGCGCGGCGCGCGGGCAAACCAGTTCTCCGCCCCATCGGTCCACACGCTGACCTCGAGCGCGGGAATGCTCAGCAGCCGCAGCAGGCGCGCGCCGGAGCCAACCGTGGGAATGCGCACCGGAGCGTCGGCCCGCAGCCGCACCACCATGTCGCCATAGAAGCGCTCGTCGCCCTCGGCTGCGGCGCCCCCGACCGGCAGGGGCCGCAGGCTCGGGTCGCGGACGTAGAGCGAGTAGTCGGCGTGCACCGCGTCGAAGGCCGAGAGCCGCGCGTAGGGCGCAAGCGCAGGAGAGAACGGATCGTCGTGCTGCTCCACGCGGGGCCGGCGCGTGTCGCGGTCGGGGAAGAAGCGCGCGTCCTCGGCCGGCTCCCTCCGGTAGACGGGTCCCGGCTCGGGGTCGCGGCTCGTGTCCGGGGCCCGCACGGTGCCGCTCGGCGTCTCCATGGCCGCCGGCAGCGCGCCCGCGGCCACCGTGCTCGCCAGATCGAGATCCTCGCTCGTGTCGGGCGCGACGTACTCGTGTGGCACCGGCTCGCGGCGGCTCTCGGCCTGCGCCGGCGCGGCAGCGAGCGCGGCGAGCAGCCCCGCGAGCAGCCACGGCCTCGCGCGCCGCAGCTTGCCGGAGGAGTTGAGGAGCACCATCGCAGTCGCCAGGAAGTCTTCACCGGACGGCCGGAGAAGTCACGCGCAGGGCGTCCGCCCACCGCCTACCGCACCAGCGCTGCGCCCGGCGGCCGCGCCGCCCGGAGCGGGGCCGCAAACCGTGGTAGACTCAGATGGCGAGGGTTCGACCATGGCTGACGAGCACGCCGCGTACGTGCGCGCCCACTTGGAGCGCCGGCGCCGGGCGCAGGAAGCGCTCGGCGGCCGCGCGGCCTTGGCGCGGGAGCAGGCCGGGGCGGCGGCGCGGCGTATCGGGCAGCGAACTGGAGCGCGCCGTGTGCTGCTGTTCGGAGCGCTGGTCCGGGGGACGTTTCACGAGCGCTCGGACATCGATCTCGCCGTCGAGGGGCTACCGCCTGGGGGACTGCTCGATGCCCTGGCCGCCGCCGACGGATCCGCTTTTCGCTTCGACGTCATACCGCTGGAGATCGCGC
>JACQWT010000153.1 GCA_016209145.1 Deltaproteobacteria bacterium
CGCTCGACAGCGCAGCGCAGAGTGCCACTGGCCGAAGGCCGTGGGGGCACGCGAAGGCGCGAACGCCGGCGTTGGCGGCTTGGGTTGCGGGCGAAGCCCGCTCTAGGTCGTGCTGCCGGCGCTCGCCCCCGATCCCGCGCCCTTGCCGCCCGGGACGGCGGCACCTCCCTTGTCCGACGACGAGTCGGGCTTGGCCTTGGCGGCGTCCTCCTTGACCGGGCCGACCTTGGACCCGCCCCCGCCGTTGGACCCGGACTTGCGCCCCCCGGAGGAGTAGAGATCCGCGTACCAGCCGCCGCCCTTCAAGATGAAGCCCCCGCCGCCGGAGACCTGCCGCTTGGCCTTGGCCTTCCGGCAGCTCGGGCACTTGGTCAGGGGCGGCGCAGAGATCGAGTGGCGCGCCTCCCACTCGTGGCCGCAAGCAGTGCAAATGTACTCGTAGGTGGGCACTTGCCAACCTCTGCCGAAGCAACAGGTAGGTACGTACGGCGGCCGGGTTTGTCAAGCCGCGGGAGCGGCACGCCGGCAGTGCCGGCGCCGGTCTTGACGTGGCCCCGGCAGGGGTATAGGGAATCGCCCAGCAAAGGGGTGCTCCATGCGAACGCTAGGAATCGGATTGGTTTTGGCACTTCTACCACTCGGAACGCTCGCGGCGAGCGGCTGCTCCTCGGCTCCTCCGCCGCCTCCAGCGCCGCCGCCGGCGCCGCCGCCCGTGGCTGAGCCCGCGCCGGCCCCGCCCCCGCCGCCGGATCCCATGGCGACGTGCAAAGGCGTGCTCGACAAGCAGGCCGCCTGCGCGGACGACTGGATCAACAAGGTCCTCGACATTCGTGTCGAGGCGGGCTGGCCAGCTCCGGCCGACCGCGCCGCGCTCGTCGAGCAGGGCAAGAAGGAGATGGCCGAGCTCAGCGCCCCGGACAAGCGTGAGGAGCGCTGCAAGAAGATCCTCGAGGAGATGCCCGCGCAGGAGAAAGACGCCGACGTCGCCGGGGCGAGCGCTTGCCTTGCCAAGGCCGACTGCAAGGAATTCGTCGCCTGCTTCGCCCCGATCGCGGGGCACAGCATCGTCGCCAAGGTCGAAGCCGACAAGAAGGCCGACGCCGAGCGTCAGGCCCAGGCGACGGCCGCCTGCACTTCGATGATGGACAAGGCCGTGTCGTGCAAGGATCCGTTCGTCGAGATGCTGGTCGATCTGCGCGCCGAGCTCGACTTCCCCAAGGGCATTGCCAAGCGGGCCAAGAGCTTCGAGAAGCCCAAGCTCCTTGCCGACGCCAAGAAGGAGCTCGCGACCGACTTTGCCGACCCCAAGCGCACCGAGACCTGCGGGGCGATGGCCAAGAAGATCGCCCAGGCCGACATCGATGCGGTCAAGGCTTGCGTGGCCAAGGCGGACTGCAAGGAGTTCGCCGCCTGCTTGAAGCCCACCCAGAAGAAGATGTTCGAGGCCCAGCAGGCCGAGGCGGCCAAGGCTGAGCCGGCCAAGGCCGAGCCCGCGAAGGCCGAGCCGGCCAAGGCTCCCGCACCGGCTCCCGCTCCTCCTGCGCCGGGCAAGAAGTAGTCCCGGCCCCGACGCGCCCGGCGCATGGGGGCGCGCCTGAGCGCCCGGGGGAGTGCGCGCGGGATGGATGCCGAACGGCAGCTCTTTCGCCGGTTCCCGGGGCTGCGTCCCGCGGTGCCGTGGCTGCCGCTCGGCACGTTTCCCTCGCCCGTGGAGCGCATGGCGCGCCTGGGAGCCCGTCTCGGTTGCGACCGGCTCTTCGTCAAGCGCGACGATCTGGCGGGCGAGCCCTACGGCGGCAATAAGGTCCGCAAGCTCGAATTCACCCTGGCCGACGCCCGGCGCCGCGGTGCCGATCGCATCGTCACCGTGGGAGCGGTCGGCTCCAACCACCTGCTCGCGACGACCGTGTACGCGCCGCACATTGGCGCGAGCGCGGTGGGCATCGTGGTCCCGCAGCCGGTGCAGCAGTACGTGCGCACCAACGTGCTGTCCGACCTGGCCCTTGGCTGCCAGATCCGCCCAGCGCCGAGCCTGCCCTGCGCGGCGGCAGAGCTCGTCGCGACCATGGCGCGCGAGCGGCTCGGCGGCCGGCGCCGCTCGTACTTCCTGTGGGCGGGCGGATCGAGCGCGCTCGGCGTGCTCGGCTACGTGGAGGCCGGTCTGGAGATTGCCGCGCAGGTGCAGGGTGGCCTGCTGCCCGAGCCCGAGTGGGCCTTCGTGCCGGTGGGAAGCGGCGGGACGCTGGCGGGCCTTGTGCTGGGCCTGCGCCTGGCCGGGCTGCGCACCCGGCCGATCGGCGTATGCGTCTACGCGCGGCCGGCGACGAGCGCGTGGACGGTGGCGCTGCTCGCCAACCTCGCGGCGCGCTACCTGCGGCGCTGCGACCGGGCGGTGCCGCGCATGCGCGTCCGGCCGGCCGAGATCGAGCTTCTGGGGGGCTACCTCGGACCAGGCTACGCACACTACACGCGCCGCGGCGTGCAGGCGGTAGAGCTGGCCCGGGATCTCGAATGCCTGGCCCTCGAGGGAACGTACTCGGGCAAGTGCCTGGCCGCCTTCATCGACTTCGTGAGCGCGCCCGAGCGCCGCGGCGCCGCGGCCCTCTTCGTCAACACCTACAACTCGCGGCCGCTTGCACCCCTGCTCGCGGGCGCGCCTCGGCCCGAAGCGCTGCCCGCGCCGCTTCGCCGCTACTTCGAGGAGCCGATTGCCGCGGTGCGGGAGTGATTCACTGGCTCCAAAACTTCAGCCAGGCCGGCGCCGCACGCGCGCCGCGATCTCGGCCAGGGCGAGCAGCCCGAGGGCCGTCAGCACCGTGCAGGCGCCGGTGGGCAGCGACCAGACGAACGAGGCCCAGTAGCCGAGGAAGGCCGAGGCAGCGCCGCCCAGGGCCGCGGCCGGGAGCACGAGGCGCACGTCGCCCAGGAGCCGCAGCGCAGCCGCGGCCGGCAGCACCGCGAAGGCGAAGACCGGCAGCGCGCCGATGGTCTTGGTGGCGACCGAGATGGCCAGGCCGAGCGTCAGGAACAGCGCGGCGTCAATCGTGTGGACCGGCACGCCGTGCGCCGCGGCCGTGTCGGGATCGAAGGAGACGAGCAGGAAGGGCCGCAGCAGCAAGGCGTGCGCCACGAGCACCGCGGCCGAGACGACGAGAGCCACGACCATCTGCCCGCGCTCGACCGCCACGGCGTTGCCGAACAGGATGTTGGTGACGTCCTGGCTCTCCTGCGGAATGCGGTCGCCGATGGCGATGACCAGGGCCGACGAGGCGAGGTAGGCGATGCCGATCACCGCCTCGCGGCTCAGGCGGCGCGGCGCGGGCAGCCAGCCAAGCAGCAGGGCGGCTCCCAAGGTGACGACGGCGGCGGCGAGCTCGGGCCGGCCGAGCACGCTCGTGCCGAAGGCGGGAAACCAGGCCCCGAGCAAGAAGGCCAGCATGACGCCCAGCCCCGAGATCTGCGAGAGCGCGGCCGGCAGGAAGACCACCCGCCGCATGATGGCGTACACACCCACGACGGCGCAGGCCGCGGCCACGGCGACCGAGGCGATCACCGCCTCGAGCCACAGGAACGAGCACTGCCAGAAGCTCATGGCCCCTCCGGTCTCTAGCGCGTGCCGGCGCGAACGACGATCGCGCCGCGCGCGGGCACGATCTCCATCGGATGGCCGTACAGCTCCGTCAGCCGCTCCTCCGAGAGCAGCTCCTGGGCGGCGCCCACCGCGAACAGCCCGTTGTCCTTGTTGACGAGCGCGATGCGCGAGGCGCGGCCGGCGGCAAGCGAGATCTGGTGGACCACGAGCACGATGTCGGTCCCGTGGTCGCGGTTCAGGCCCGCCACGAAGTCGAGCAGCTCCCGCTCCGAGGGTAGATCCATGCCGGCCGCCGGCTCGTCGAGGACGAGCAGGTCGGGCTCGCGCACGAGGGCGCGCGCGATGAGCACGCGTTGCTGCTGGCCGCCCGACAGATCGCGCAGTGGCCGGTACGCCAGATCCGCCACGCCGAGCCGCCCGAGCGCCACGAGCGCCTGCTCCCGGCCGGCCGAGGCCAGAGCGTGCCCGCGCTGCCCCGCCGGCTTGGGCCCCATGCCGCCCAGGCGTACGACCTCCATGGCGCTCAAAGGGAAGATGGGATCGAGGGCCGCACGCTGCGGGACGTAGCCCACCCTGAGCCCCGGACGGCGCCAGAGCTTGCCCCGGATGGGCGGCAGGACGCCGAGGATGACCCTTAGCAAGGTCGTCTTGCCGGCGCCGTTCGGGCCGACGAGCGCGAGGAAGTCGCCGCGCACGATCTCGAGATCGATGCCCTCGAACAGGGGGCGGCCGCCGTAGCCGATGGCCACGTCGCTGAGCTTGACGAGCGGCTGCGCGCTCCTCGTCCTGTCCATCGCTAGCTCGTCAGCTCCTCGACCAGCCGTTCGATCACGTCGAAGTAGGTGTGCGTGCCTGCCGCGCCCACCATCGTGGGCAGCACCTTCAACTTGGCGCCGGTCTTGTCGGCGAAGATCTGCGAAAGCTGCGTCGGGTAGAACGCCTCCTGGACGAGGTACTTGACGTTCTGGCCGCGCACCGCCGTGATGAGCTCGGCCACGTGGCTCGCCTTGGGCGGGATCCCCGGCTTGGGCTCGAGCTCCCCCACGGCCACGAACCCGGCCCAGTCGAGGAAGTAGATCCAACTGCGGTGGTAGGCCACGACCCGCGTGCCGCGCTGCGGCGCGAGCCGGAGCTGCCACTTCGCCATCCGGTCCTTGAGCCGCGCGGCAAAGCGGGCATAGCCCGCCGCATAGTCGGCGCCGTGGTCCGGATCGATCTCGCCGAGCTTCTTGGTGATGCCTTGGGCCAGACGCAGGCCGTTGCGCGGATCGATCCAGTAGTGCGGGTTGCCCCCGGGGTGGATGTCGCCCTTGGCACGATCGACCGCCATGACCTCCATGGGCGGGATCAGCGTGGAGCAATCGAGGTAGCCCTTGCCGCCGCGCTGGATCGCGGCGTTGCGCGCGCCGGCCACGAGGGCCGGCAGCCAGCCGGCCTCGAGCTCCATGCCGGCCACGAGCAGCAGGTCGGCGCGATTGAGGGCAAGCTCCAGGCTGGGCTTGGCGTCGAGGAAGTGCGGATCCTGAGTGGGCTTGACCAGGGCTGTCACCTCGACGTGCCCGCCGCCGATCTCTCCCGCAATGGCACCGAAGTCGGGAATGGAGGTGACCACGCGCAGCGCCGCGCGCGCCGCCGGCGAGAGCCCGACGACGAACAGGAAGGGCAGGATGGCGAGGTAGCGTCTCATTCTCATGGCCTCTCTCCGTCAATAGGCGTGGGCGCCGTGCGCCCCCGCCGAAACCTCGAGCTGGAGCAACCCGATGTGACCATCCTCGAAGCCGTCGATGCGCTCGAAGGTGTACTGCAAGCGCACCCTCGAGAAGTGGGAGGGCAGGTAGCTCACCTGCGCGCTCGCGCGCACGGCATCCAGGCCGAAGCCGGCGCGGTCGATGCCGGCGCTCCACGCGCCGCCCCCCAACCGCCTCCAGCACTCGCCCCGCACCGCGGCCTGCCACTGCTTGTCGATGCCGAAGACGAGATCCGAGTACCCGCCGGCGTCGCGCCACCTGTCGCCCGGGACATCCATCTGGCGCAGCCAGGCCTCGGTGACCCAGGCGACCGACGTGTACCCGGTCTTTCCCCAGCCAATGGGGCGCCACTTGAACATGAGATCCGTGCCGGCGGCGTAGCTCCGCTCTCCCGTCTCGGAGCCGGCCGCCGAGCGGCCGAGCACCCCGCTCGTGCCGAGCTGCACGGCCCAGTCGTCGCTCAGGTCGAAAAACTGGACCAGGCGCAGCGGGTAGACGAAGTCGCCGAAGCCGATGGCGTCCGTCCCCACGGGGGCACCGAAGGAGCCGGCCGCGCCCGCTTGCAGCGCGCCGACGAGCTCGACGTACCAGGGCAAGGGCAGCAAGACCGAGATCTCGAGGCCGGGCAGCGCGAGGCCCTCCTCGCCGAACAACCAATCGTTCCCGAGCGGGCTCGTGATGAAGCTCCACTGGTGCGGGTGCATCGGGTTGAGCCGCCCGATGCTCGACTTGAGCTTCCCCGCCCGGAGCTGGAGGTTCAGGGGAAGCGAGGTCGTGGCCAGGTACAGCTCCTCGATCTCCGCCTCGGCCAGAGCGACCGCCCCTTGCAGGCGAAAGAAGGGATCGATGGCTGCCGAGGCGGCGAGCTCGGCATCCTGCAGCGCCGGCCCGTTGTCGCCGGGAGCATACCCGCCCGGGCGCAGGTGTCGCTCGCGGGCGTACACCGCGCCGGCGAAGTCGAGGATGATCGACATCGCCGGGTTGGCCTCGTTGCCGACGACCTCGCGAGCGCCCTGGGGCAGCCGCTCCAGCGGATCCTCCGCCTTGCGGTCGGCGGCCTGCACTGCGCCGGGCCTGCGCGCCTTGGCCGCCTGCGCCGCGTCGGCCGCTTCTGCCGCCTGTAGCTCGGCCAAGAGATCGGCCTGCCCGGAATCCTCAGGCGCCTGGGCCGCCGCAGGACGCACCAGGACCAGGCCGCACAGCAGTGCTGCCGCAACGACAGAAGGTGCTCGCATGGACAACTCGGCATCCGGCGCGCGCACGGCACGCTCGTCCGCGCGCGCGAGACAGGCGACTCAAGCGATGCGCCCGCCGCCGCAAGACGGCAGCGGCAGCGAGCGCCGAGCCCGGTCACACCGTCGGCGGCGAGGTCTTGGGTGCCAGCATCAAGAGCGGAACCGGCTGCCGCGCAACCGCAGGCCCGACGCTTCGGGCGAGCAGCTTCCACTCGATCAGCCCGGAGAGCAGGGCCGGCCCGGCGCCGCTGGGGAGAGCCTCGGTGATGGCCCAGGCGTCGCAGTGCTCGTGCCCGCCGCCGTAGCTCCGTCCCTCCCGCAGCGAGGGCTCGTCCGGCGGCAGCGACGGCGCAGCGATCCGCTCGTGCCCCGGCCCCGAGACGACATGCACCAGGCCCCCGTGCGCGCAGGGCCGGTGCGCCACGGCCAAGAGGTGAGCCACCTGCGCCAGGCGGCCGGCGAGCAGGAGCGCGACCGCGCACAGCACGCCCAGGCCCGCGTCAAGCCGCAATCGCCCCGGCCGCCGAGCCGGGCGGTGCCGGCCGTGCCGGAGAGAAGCGCGCCGCTGTCGTCGCACCCGCACGGCAGGCAGCATACCCCCTTGCCGGCACCCGCGCCAGGGCCGGCGCATCATCCTACATCGGCGCCATGCAGCGCACGGGGCGCGCGGGCGACTGCATCGTCCCATCGGAGATGGCGGCCGTCGGCCTACGGCCGCGGGCCGCCCACGGCAGCGCCGTTGCCAGTCCCCTGCGCAAGCCATCTGGCCCTCCATTCTCGAAAAGCGGGAATAGAGGAGGCGATGACCTCGCTATCTGCCCCTCTATTCCCGCTTTCCGGGAATTGAGGGGGGGATGGGGGAAGGCGGGCGGCGCGGGCGGCGGGCGCGGTCGGGCGGCCGGCGCCGTGGGGCACCGGGCGCGGCGAGCGGCGCGCTCGTCCGGTCCACGCCGGTCCACGCGTGCAGGTCCGCGGAAGTTGGGCCAAAGAAGATGCGCCGGCCCTGGCACCCGCGCCAGCCGACCTGGCCACGATGACCCGCCTCTGCTATAGCGCCAGATGCCTACCAGGCACGGGACGACGAGGAGGGAGCACCATGGCAAGTCTTTGCGGAACCAAGACGGAGAAGAACCTGCTGGCCGCTTTCGCCGGCGAGTCGCAGGCGCGCAATCGCTACACCTACGCGGCGAGCGCCGCGCGCAAGGAGGGATACCTCCAGATCGCCGAGATCTTCACGGAAACCGCGGAGAACGAGAAGGAGCACGCCAAGCGCTTCTTCAAGTTCCTCGAAGGTGGCGCGGTGGAGATCACGGCGACCTACCCGGCGGGCGCGATCGGCACCACGCAGCAGAACTTGCAGGCCGCCGCCGCCGGCGAAAAGGAGGAGTGGAGCGAGATCTACCCCCGCTTCGCCGCCGTCGCCAAGGAGGAGGGCCTGACCGAGGTGGCCGGCGCGTTCAGCGCGATCGCCAAGGCCGAGCAGGCGCACGAGGCGCGCTTCCGCAAGCTCCTCGCCAACGTGCAGGGCGGCAAGGTCTTCGCCAAGGACGCGCCCGTGCGCTGGAAGTGCGGCAACTGCGGCTACGTCCACGAAGGCAAGGCGGCTCCCGACAAGTGCCCGGCGTGCCTGCATCCGCAGGCGTACTTCGAGGTGCTGGCGGAGAGCTACTGAGCGCCCGGACCTCAATCATCCAGACCATCGACGGGCTGCCCGGACATCAGGGCCTTCATCGCCTCGGTCCGCGGCGGCGGGTTGTGCACCGCTGCTGGAGCTCTGCCGAGGACGAAGCCTGACGCTTGCGGAGCTGGCCGCCTTGACCGGCCGCTCAACCACGACCCTCCGGACCCACTACCTCGCGAGGCTTGTCGCCGAAGGGAAGATGCGCCTGCGGTACCCCGATGTCCCGACGCACCCGGCTCAGGGCTATGCGACCGTGCGATGATCGTGGACTGGCCCGGCACCGGACCCGCCAGCGCCATCGCTCACGCTGCGGCACCGCGGTGGGGAACCGAACGAGATCGCAGGTGGAAGCCTCGTCCTCTTCGCCTGCCACCCCTGGATTCGCGCTTCGGCGCACAGGGCTGGGATCGGAACGGTGAGCGCGGCATTCGTGCTCATGGCCGCGACCATGTACACGGTGCGCGGCACGGCCGTCCCGCCGTCGTGCACCGCGGCCATGGAGGCCGTCAACCATGATCTACTGGTCCAGGTCCGAGCTGCCGCGCCTCGGGCACCTCCACCGCCTCCGAGCTGTCCTGGTGGATGACCTCGGCCACGACCCGGCTCGTGACCTCGTCGAGGTAGGTCCGCAGCGTCTCGCTGAGCTGCTCGAACTCGGGCCACAAGGTCTCGGTCACGAACCGCCGGGGCGCCTTGACCATGACCGTCGTCCGGCGCTGGCCCCGGTAGCGGTAGGGCTTGAGCTCGTAGCGCCTGAGCAGAGCCAGCAGGACCCGCCGCGACCACGCGTCGGGCATGGCGAAGCGGTACTCGACCGGTGGGTCGAGCTGCTCGACGGCTTCGAGCCTCGCCTGGATGCGCCGGCGGGCCTCGGCGGCCGCGACGCGCTCCCCCTCGGTGGTGGCGCCGGCGAACAGGGCCTCGATGAGCCGGAGCTTCTCCAGCAGCTTGGCCTCGTCCATGGCCCGGTCGAGTAGCCTGGCCGCCCGGCCCTGCCAAGCTCGTGGCACCTGTCCGGCCCGCGTGGCGCCCTGGCCGGTGGTTGCACCAGGCTGCCCACCGATCCACCATCCTGGCCGTGGCTCCACCGCCCCGACCGTCAGGCCCACGCCTGCAGCTCGATGATGTTGCCCTCGGGGTCGGCGGCATAGACGACCGTGAGCTTGCCCTTGCCGGGCACGTCGGCCGACTGCACCTGCCCGATGGCGCGACCGCCATGGGCGACGACTCGTTCGAGCGCGGCATGAACATCGGCCACCTCGAACGCGATGTGCCCGAGGCCCAGGCGGTTGGCAGCAGGGGCCGGCCGGTCGAGGTTGTTCTTGTAGGAGAAGATCTCCAGCGTGGGCCCGCCGTCGCCGTGGCCGGGCAGCCGCATGTGCTCCCCTTCGAGCGCAGCGTCGGGCACACCCGTGGCTGCCTCCAGCCAGGCACCCGAGAGCCTGCGCTCGGGCGGGACCGGCACGCAGCCGAAGACCACCTGGTAGAAGCGGCTGAGCGCGCGCCAGTCCTTGGCGATCACGTTGACGTGGACGAAGCGCATGGCGGCCATACGGAGTACTGGGCGACCGACGAAGAGCCGCCCGGGTGGCGACGGGCTGGGGGATGGGCGGCCCGAGGGTGAAACCTCAAGAGGGCTGTTGCTGCAGCATTCGCCTTGGCAGCGCGCGCAGTCGCGATGAGGAGCTTCCCCCAGCCAGCCGCCCTGGGCTCGCCATCCTAGGACTGGAAGCGTGCCTCGACAAGCCAGGGAGATGTCGTGCGCCAGGCTGTCGGCCGTAGCGACCGGCGCGGGCAGGTGGGCCGGATGGTCGCCGCAGACGCCGAACGAAGCTCTGTGCCGGCCATCAGGAGCTACGTTCCGCCGGCTCGGATCGGGCTGGCCACCACCAAGACGTTGCCGTCGGGGTCGGCGAAGTAGGCTGCGTCGTCGCCCCAGTCCCGTGGCGCCATGGGGGAAAGCAACCTGGCACCGGCCGTGGTGAGCCGCTGGACGGCATCGTCGAGGTCATCGACGTGGAAGTAGAGCTCCGTGCTGGTGATCTGCCCCTCCGACACTGCCGCCGGCGTCACGCCCGTGTTCCTGGCGAACCCCTCGCGGGCGTACAGGCCGAGGCCCCGGCCGTCGGGCAACTCGAACTCGACGTAGACGGGGACATCAACGCGTACAGGCCAGCCGAACGCGGTTCGGTAGAAGACCCTGGACCGGTCCAGATCTGCTTTCTGGCGCTCGGTCATGGTTCTCTTCGCCCGATCACGGCCGCCCACGGCTTGTGGGTCCTCGTGCGGCCGGCCGTCCAGGCCGTTGTGAGCTGGTCGATGCTCACGCGGAACTTGGCCGGCGTGCCTGGGTGGGCATCGCCGATGAGCACTCCCCGGCTGTCGGGATAGCCGAGGACGAGAACATGGCGCCGTCCGATAGGCGGTTCTCGGCGACCGGGGACAGGCAGACCACGGACGGCGGCCAACCAGATCCAGTCCGCCGGCCAGTCGAGCGTCCAGATGGTGTCCAGGTTCGGGCGGTACATGTGCACGCCGTAGAGCTTGCCGGCCTGACGCAGGGTCTTCTCGTTGACGGCCGTCGTGGCCGACTTCGAGGGCACCTCCTTGAGCATGGCCTCGATGACCGCTGCCGTCGCCAGGGGCTTCGGGTCGGACCGAGCCAGCCAGGCCGTCGCGGCCGCCAGGCAGTACAGCCCCGACAGCTCGGCGAGCCGCCGCGGGGCCTTGAGGACGTGGAACGCGCGCCAGTCCGGCGCCGCGGGCTGGGCTCTCACCTCGTGCTCCTGAGCTTCCTCGGCCTCGGCACCCCGAGCTTCTTGGCGATGAGCTCGAAGCCGGCCTCGCCCTTGTACTTCTCGATCTGACCCTCCAGCCCGCGGAGGCGGACCTTCTGCCATGACGTGCTGGCGTCGTGGTGCTCGCGGATGAAGGCACGGGGCAGCGTGTAGAACTCGGGCTCCCGCGCACCAGTAGAGCCGTCGCGTCCACGGTAGAAGTTGCCGATGTTCAAGAACGCCACCACCAGGAAGTCGCAGGCGTCGATGGACGCCTCCTTCACCGGGAAGCCGCGGTCGCAGTCGGTGGCGTACCTGCTCTTGACCTGCACGCGTACCTGGGCGAGCTGCCCTCTCCTCGGATGGTGCCGCGGATCGGGGTGGATGCAGATCAGGTCGTAGCCCTCGTTGCCGGGCGGGGCCTTGTAGGTGAGCACGTTGCGGCGCAGCAAGTGGCCCATCACCAGGTACTCCGCCGCGAGGGAGACGACCGGCAGGCGCAGCCAAATCTGCTCATCCCGTGGCGTCGGCACGGCGCTCCTCATCGATCCAGGATCGTGCGCGCACTGGATCGCCACCGCTCGTGAGCTGCGTGCCACTTGGGCGAGTGGCTGCCGAGCGCGCCCACCTGGCGGGGGTGGGCAAGCGGCAGCACAGCGAGCTCTCGACCGGCGATCTTGACGGCGTGGAGCTGGCCGTACTCCCCGAAGTCGGACAGCCGACCCCAGCGCGGATCGAAGTGCCGGAGCCAGTGCCGGATGGGCTCATCGCCAAGCAGGATGACGACGCTCGCCTGGGCTTCCTCCAACTCGGCACCAACCTCCTGGCGGCGATGGTCGTCCGCGAACGCCTTGGGGACATCGGGCAAGGCAAAGGCTGGTAGCCCGAGGGCAGCCCGTCGCGGCTCGTACTCGCGCTCCAGCGCCGCCTTCTGCTTGGGGTTGAGGCAGGTGTGGGGCACGAGGTCGCACAGCCATGCGTCGGCCCGTGCGAGGCCGAACGGGGCCAGGATGTCGTCATCCAGGGTCGTGCCCGAGGGGCCGTTCAGGTTGGCCGCTGCGGGCTCCAGGCGGCCGGCACCGACGGGGACAGGGATGCGGCCGACGATCTGCTCGACGCCATCCCCTCGCCAGAAGATGTAGGGCTCGCTTGCCACGGCCAGGGCCCGTACGAGCACCTTGCCGTCGTCGGTGATCCACTGGGCGTGCACAGCGCTTGCGTAGACCCCGAGGACGAAGACCCGCTTCGGCGTGCGGTCGGTCTGCACGACTCGCCGAAGGGATAGGTGCCGATGCAGCTGGCGTTCATCCGTCAACTCCTGCGGGCGGCGGGGCGGCGGCTCCTCCGGCAGCACAGTGCCGGTGGTCCATGTCCGCGACTCCGGGCGAGCCGAGGTGTCCACTGCCCATGGCCAGGATGGTGCCACGGCTTCTCCCGAGAAGCAGCAGCCGCCAACGGTTGGCCGTCCTTGGGCGACAGGTTCTGTCGTGCCTCCTCCGGCGGCGTGGCGGCCACGGTGAGCCTCGACGACAACCGATTTGCCGCTCTCGGCTGGACCGCTTGGGGCTACCGCAGCGCAGGACCTTGACCCGCACACCGGCCCCCGTCGTTGATCCCAGCCCGCCGCAGCCCTACCCTGCGGGCCACCTGCGATGCCCACCAAGCGCGCCGTCCTCGATCTCCTCGCCCGCGACGACCTGGTTGCCGTCGCAGACCGCTTCCAGATCGAGGTGGCCGACCGCCGGGCAAAGGCGGCCCTGCTCGATGCCATCGCCAGCTCGAAGAAGGCCACCTTGCCCGAGATCCTCGCGGCCTTCACGAGGGACGGGCTCAAGCTCGTGTGCCGGGGGCTGGGTCTCGACGACAGCGGCAAGG
>JACQWT010000514.1 GCA_016209145.1 Deltaproteobacteria bacterium
ACCGGTGCGGGCGGCGGCGGCGCGGGCCAGGGCGGGCTGGCCGGCGCGGGGGGCGCGGCCGGTGCGGGCGGCTCCGGCGGGGGGGAAAGCGGCGCGGCCGGCGCGGCCGGCGCCGGGCCGCTGCCCACGGTGGAGCTCCTGTGCGGGCAGATCTGCGCCGTGGCGGCCGACTGCCTGCCGCCTCCGGGCACGGGCGGCGGCGGCGGCGCAGGCGGTACGGCCGGCGCGGGCGGCGCGGGCGGCGCGGCCGGCTCCGCGTGCCTCGAGACGTGCCTCGACATGATCGGCAAGTGCTCCTGGGCCGAGCGCTACCTCATCCTCGACTGCAACGAGCAGCACCTGAGCGCGGACTGCGCTGCCCTCGCGGCCGAGTGGATGCCCTGCGTCAACCAGACCGCCTGCCTCGAGCTGAAGCCGTAGCGGCCCGGCGCCTCACTGCTTCGCGCCGAGCTCCTGGAGCATCCGGCGCGCCTCCCGCGCCGCACTGCGATTCTGCCGGCGCACGTACCCGGGCGCGAAGCGGTCGTCCTCCAGGGCCTGGCGCAGCACGCGCTCGGCGTCGGCCCTGCGGCCCGCGTCGCGCAGGAAGCGCGCCTGCACCACGCAGTGGACAAGCCACGGCGCGGTGCGCACGAGATCGGCGACGAGCTCCAGGCTTGCATCCTTGTCCCCCGTGCGCCACAGCGCGGTGGCGAGCTCCGGCCAGGCGGCGTAGTCCCGATAGCCCCGGTGCAGCTCGATGAGGCGCGTGAGCGGTCCCACCGCTCCCGCCGCGTCACCTTGCTCGAGGCGGCACAGGCCGAGCCCGAACAGGCCGTCCTTGTCGTCGGGCTGCTGCTCCAAGACGTGTTCGAAGTGGCGCCGGGCTTCCTCGTAGCGGCGCGCATCGAACAGGCCCTGGCCCAGGGCCACGCGATTGGCGAGGCTCGGAGTGAGCTCCGCGCGGCGCTGCAGCTCGGCCAGGCTCGCCCGCCCCTTCAGGCTCGCGCGCAGGCGGCGGCCGAGCGTCTGCATGTCTCGGTCCCGGATCTTGACGGCGAAGAAGTAGACGACCTCGCCGAAGGGCACGAGGGCAATCACCCAGAACCAGTGCGCGTCGGCGCGCCGCCGCACGGCGTCGACGAACATCCAGATCTTGAGCGCCACGCTCAGCAGCGCGAGTAGTCGCGGCATGGGGACCGGGGCGGAGCATACACCGGCCGACCCTCGGCGGGCCCGGCTGCCGATCATAGCCGGCTGTCGATGATCTCGGCCGCGCGCAGGGCAAGGGCCATGATCGTCATCTGCGGGTTGACGCCGACCGAGGAGGGAACGGCGCTGCCGTCGCACACGTACAGGCCCGCCGTGTCGTGCGCCTCGTGGTCCGGCCCGAGGCAGCTCCGCCGCGGGTCGGTGCCGATGCGGCAGGTGCCCAGGGCGTGGAAGGCGGAGACCTCGAAGTCACCGGCGCGCAGCCAGCTGCGGCGCAGTCGCCCGAGCTCGGCCGGGGTGCTGACCTCGTCGTGGCCGTGGACGAAGGGCAGCACCCGGCGCGCGCCGGCCGCCTGGAAGATCTCGCACAGCACGACCAAGCCGCGGTGCAGCAGATCGATCTCGCGCCGCCGCAGATTGTAGACGACGAGCGGGCTGCCGCGCGGGCCGGGCAGCACGCGGCCCAGACCGCGATCCTCCACCATCGCGCCGAACATGGCGAGGTGCGGATGGCGCTCGATGAGCGCGGCGAAGCGGGGCCCGGTCCACGGGATGGCCATGGCTGTCACGTCCAGCGACGCCGATCCGCCCTCGAGCATCAGTCCCTGGTCGGCGAAGTGCTCCACGGCGTAGCTCTGGGGGATGGCGCTCGCCATGTCGACGCGTTCGTCGAACAGGGCGACGACCTTGGTGGCCGGGTGCACCGAGAGGTTGCGGCCGAGCATGCCGCTCGTGAGGCACAGGCCGCTGTGCCGCAGCAGCAGGGGCGTCGCCAGCGTTCCGCCGGCCACCACCACGGCCTGGGCCGCGACGCGCAGCCTCCGGCCGGAGCGCAGGTCGGCCACGACCCCGCACGCCCGGCCTGCCGCCACCTCGACGCGCTTCGCGCGGGCGGCGGTCACGAGCTGGGCGCCCCGCTCCAGCGCCGCCGGGACGTAGCTCACGTCAGTGCTTCGCTTGGCGCCCGTGGGGCAGCCCATGCAGCAGACGCCCTGCGCGTCGCAGTCGGGCGCGTTGCGGCGCAGCACGCTGTGCCGGTAGCCGAGCCGCGCGGCGCCGCGCGCCACGATCTCGCCGATCTTCCCCACGTGCTTGGGATCGGCCAGGGCGACCTGGAGCATGGCCTCGACACGCTCGTAGTAGGGACCGAGGCCCCGCTCCGAGAACTCGGCGGGCAGGCCGAACCGCTCGCGCCACTGTGCCAGCACGCGCGCAGACGCGCGCAGGCACGTCCCCGAGTTGATCACGGTCGTGCCGCCCACGGCCCGGCCCGACCACAGCGGGAAGCCCGCGTTGCCGAAGCCGAAGGAGAGGGCGCGGTCGCGGTACAGATTGCGGTAGGCGTCCGCCGGACGACCCGTGAAGCTCGGACGGCGGTGGTAGTCGCCTTCCTCGAGCATCAGCACGGCGCGACCGCGGCGGGCGAGCTCGTAGGCGGCGGCCGCGCCGCCGGCGCCGGTGCCGACCACCACCACGTCGCACTCGATGCTCTCGTCGCGGTCGATGGCTCGGCCGTCGCGCACCTGGGCGAGCCACCGCGGCCGGCTCTCCTGCACCGGCGGCCAGAAGTAGCGACAGCCCACCTTCTCGAAAAGGTCGGGGCGATCGAAGTGGGTCATCTTGAGCGGCGTGAGCAGCGCCCGCAGCCAGATCCGCCGGCCGAACGACGGGCTCTGCTCCCAACGCCGCAGCACCCGCTGCCGCGCTTCGAGCGACAGCAAGGAGAAGGGGCGGCCGTGGCGCGCGATCGTCGCCGTCTCGACGACCCAAAGCCCCGCCCGGAAGGCCGCGGCCACGGCGCCGGGGATCTCCGCGAGGTACTGCTGCGCGCGGGCGCAGGAGCCTGCGTCGGCGCCGCGGAGGATCTCACCCGCCGGGATGGCGGCCTCCAGCAGGCGCATCAGGATGCGTCGCTCGTGGCGGCTCAGGTGCGCAGCGCGCTCCAGCATGGTGGCGAAGCGGGAGCCTAGCACACTGCATGGACGTGCCCCCGCCGCGCTGCTACACGCCCTGGCCGTGCCCTTCGACCACATCCAGGCGCAGCCCACGGCGGTCGAGACCCTGACGCGGGCGCTGCGCTCCGGGCTCGTCCACCACGCCTACCGCTTCGAGGGCCTTCCCGGGGTGGGCAAGGAGCTGGCGGCGCTGGCGCTGGCGCAGGCGCTCCTGTGCGCGGGGGGCGATGTGTTGGGCTGCGGCCGGTGTGACGCATGCCGGCGGGTGGCCCAACGCTCCGCGGGTCCGCCGGCCGTGCCGCTTCACCCGGACGTGGTGATCGTAGAGCGCGGGCTCTATGCGCCGGAGGCCATCGGCAAGGACACGCCGGAGAAGAGCCACATCTCGGTGCACCAAGTACGCCGCGTCGTGCTCGCGCGGGTGGTCTACCCGCCGCACGAGGGCCGCGCGCTGGTCTTCATAGTGCGGGCTGCCGATGAGCTCCACGTCAGCGCCGCGAACGCCCTGCTAAAGACGCTGGAGGAGCCGCGGCCGGGCGTGCACTTCCTGCTTCTGACCTCGCGCCCCGAGCGCCTGCTCGGCACGATTCGTTCGCGCTCTCTGCCCGTGCGCTTCGGGCCGCTGCCCGACCGGGTGATCGAGTCGGTGCTGCGCGAGCAGGGCGTAGAAGAGTCCCGCATCGCGGCGGCGGTCGAGCTCGCGGGCGGGAGCGCGTCGGCCGCGCTCGCCGCGGCGGAGCCCGCGCTTGCCGAACGGCGCGAGCGCTTCTTGCAGGCCGTGCGGGAGGCCGTGGCCGCGCCCGACGCCGGCCGCGCCGTCGAGCTCGGCGAGGCCCAGGAGCAGAACCGGGAGCGGGTGCGCGCCGATCTGGCGGCGCTCGGCGCCAGCCTGGCCCGCCGGGCGCGGAGCGCGGTCGCGTCGGAGCCGGCCCAGGCGGAGCGGGAGGCGCGACGCTATCGTCTGGTGGCCGAGGCCATGGACGGCCTGGAGCGCAATGCCTCGACGAACCTCAGCGTGGCCTCGCTCGTGCTGCGCCTGCGCGGCGCGTAGGGTTGCTCCCGGGCCCTCGCGCTCACCCGTACCCGTTCACGGCATTTCCGTGCCAGCGACGACGGCTCGCCGAGTCGGCCGCGATCGCGGCTTTCGTCCTCGGCCCGGGTCCTCGCGTACAGGAGTACGCTGCGCGCGGCCGCCTGACGAGCCGGGCGGGAGAAGGCGTGAACGCATACGCTCACCCTGCTTCAGCCCGGCCGGCTGCGGCGGGGACGGTGCCGTGGCGGCGGCGGCGGGGTCGCGGTCATTCGCGGCGGCGGCGGGGTCGCAGTCACGCGCCCCGAGATCGGCGGCGGCCCCGACTGCCGCCGCGGCACCGGGGGCGGCACCGAGCGGCGCCGCGGGGGTTCGCCCGGGGGCGCATGGGACGACCGGGCCGGTGCCGCCGGCCGGGCCGCGGCCGCGGCCCCGGCACGCGGAGCCGCCCCACGCGCGGTGGGGACTGCGCCGAAAAGCTGGGTCTTGGTGAGGTCGCTCTCCTCCCGGCCGCAAAGCTCGTCGGCGAAGGCGTCCTCGCGCGCCGTGCCGCAGAGCAGGAGCAGCGAATCGGTGCCGGCGGCGCCCGGGTCAGCAGGCTCGATCCTCTCGAGATCAGCCAGCGAGATGATGGCCGCGACCGGCGTCGAGTCGCGGAAGATCACCGTGCGCGCCTGCTCCCGCTGCGCCGCCTTGACGGCGCGCAAGCCCACCGGGGAGAGCTGCTCCAGCGCGATGCCGTACTTGTCGGCCACGCTCCGAGCCTAGCCGGACGCGAGCCGATCGTCGAGATCACTTGGGCCCCCGCCTTCGTCCGGATCGACGTTGCCCAGCCGATCGTAGCCGCCGGGCTCGATTCGCCGCCCCACCCAGAGCCGCACAACTTGGCCCGAAACGAGCACGGCGGCGGCTTCGGTTCCGGCGCCCGCGTACAGCGCCAGCTTGCCGCTCGGGCCGACCTGGGGCGCTTCTGGTCCGTAGCGGCGCAGCTCGACCGGGAGCAGGGCGACCCGGTCGAGAAGCAACCGGCCGAGCTCGAGGCGGCTCGGTGGCGAGGCGGGAAGCTGGGCCTCGCGTGCCTCGAACCAGAGCAGCTCGCGCCGGGGACGCGCGAACGCGACCACCGCCGTGGCGTGCCCCGCCTCGGGTGCGAAGAAGATGGCGCAGCGCACGGCAGTGCCCTCAGAAGCGACCACGGCCGCGCGCAGCCACCGCTCCTGTGCTCCCACCTGCACGATGTCGCCGGGGGCAAGCGGCAGCTCCGCGAAGCTGCCCGGCGGCGCGGCGGGACTCGAGCCGGAGCCGCCCCGCTGCCTCGCCCAGGCGCGCCGCACGAGCGTCGTTGCCGCCGCGGCGCCGGCGACAAGGGCGGCAACCAGAACGAGCGTCGCGCTCATGGCGGGGGCCCCAGCGCACGCGCGAGCGCCAGGGCACGGCCCTGCACCTCGGCGTAGCACGCGGGGCCGGCACCCTCGTCGGGCACCAGCGCGCCGATCGCCGCGACACAGGGGCAGATCGCCGCCACGGCGGCAGCATTCGCCTGGTCGATGCCGCCGATGGCCACGGTCGGCAGATCGGCCCGCACGCTGCGGGACGAGCGCACCAGCGTCTCCAGTCCCTCCAGCCCGAGCACCGGATCGAGCTTGCGCTTGCTCTGCGTGTGGAAGACCGGGCCGAAGGCCACGTAGCTCGGCTGCCAGGCGAGGGCGCGGTCAAGCTCGGCTTCGTTGTGGGCCGAGACGCCGACGACCCGCTCCCGGCCCGGCGCGTCGCCCGTGGCGGCCAGCACCTGGCGGGCAAGCGGCGCCGGCAGATCCTGCTGGCCCAGGTGCACGCCGTCGCAACCGGCGAGCGCGGCGAGATCGGCCCGGTCGTTGGCGAAGAGCGGCACGCCGGCGGCGCGGCAGACCGGCTGCAGCCGCCGCAGCAGCTCCAGCGTCGCGCCCGCCGACCCGCGCTTGTCGCGAAGCTGCACCGCCACCGGCGCGGCGGCGAGCACCGCCGCGGCGAAGCGCAGCGGATCGAGGCCGCGGCGCTCGATGAGCCCCGCGTCGATGATGGCGTAGAGGCCGCGCACGTAGCCATCTCCCGCTAGGCCGTCGCCAGCGCGCGATCGAGATCGGCGATGATATCGCGTGGGTCCTCGATGCCCACCGAAAGGCGGAGCAGGCCCTCGCCTATCCCCAGCTCGGCCAGCTCGGCCGCCGAGAGCTCGCGATGGGAGGACGCCGCCGGGAAGAGAGCGAGCGAGGCGACGTCGCCGAGGGTCGTGGCCGGACGGACGAGCTCGAGCCGCCCGAGCACGGCCATGGCGCGGGCGCGCGTGCCGCCCGCGAGGTCGAAAGCGAGCATGCCCCCGAAGCGCTCCCCGCCGAACAGGGCGGCGGCGAGCGCGTGCTGCGGGTGGTTCGCCAGCCCCGGGTAGTGCACGCGCGCGACGGCCGGGTGCGTTTCGAGCTCGAGGGCCATCACCGTGGGATTGCCGAGGCGCGAGTACACTACCCCGGGCGCACCGCGAAACACCGCGTAGAGCTGGTCCACCGACTCGGCGACGAACGCCGAGGACGCCTCGATCGGCGGCGAGGTGCCGCGGAATCCGGGCGTCGTGGTGCGGCTCCCGGCGTGGACCGCGAGCGAATCGATGCGGTATGCGTTCATGCATTCTCCCGGTCGGCTCGTCAGGCGGCCGCTGGCGCGGCGCCCCGGCCGCGGACTCTGCACGGCTATCACCTATGCCCGGGCTGCCCTCCGGCAGCAAGGCCGCGCTGGCCCGCCGGCCCGGCGAGGAGTAGATCATGCGCATGCGCCGAGTGAGCCCGTTGTGTGCCGGGAGCGCCGCGGCCCGGTGGGCCGCGGCCGCGGCGCTGGCGCTGCTTGCCTTGCTCCCGGGTAGCCTGCGTGCCGAGGTCCGCAAGGACCGGCCGCCACAGCTTCCGCCGGCCCCGGCGCGCCTCTGGGTCGTGGCCCCGTGGGCGCAGGGGCCCTGGCTCGTGCGCATCGACAACGAGGGCACCGAGGCCGTGCGCATCCCGGCGGACGTGCGCCTGCTGCGCATCGAGATCTACCCGTCGCAGCGCCGCGGCTGGGCGCGACGACCGCTCGTGTGCGACGGGCCGGCGGCCTTCGGCCTGTCGGACGGCGGGTCGGGCTTCCGCGAGATGCTGCTCGGGCCCGGCCAGTCCTACGTCGAGCTGTTCGATCCCAGGCTCATCTGTTTCGGCCGGCTCGCCGATGCGCTCGTGCCCGGCGTGCGGATCGACGCCAGCCTGGGCTGGCCCGAGCGACTCCGCTGGGCGCGCGGGCCGGAGCGGCCGCCCTTCGCCGCCGACGGCACACGGTGGCCGCGCGACCTCGCGCCACGGCGGCGCCTGCGGGCGCCGACCATGCTTCTGAGCCACGCCGTCTCGCCCTGGAGCGCACCCTGGCCGGGCGAGCCGCTCTCCGACGCTGGTGGGGCTGGCCCGCCCCCGCCCGAGGCCGGCGCTGCGCCCGCCGTGCCCGCCGCGCGCGACGATCTTGCCGGCCGCCTCGGACTGACTGCCAGCCGCTACGCCGATGCCTCGAACGCCGGCGACATCGCCGTGTCGGTCGAAGCGCACAACATCGGCGAGCGGCCGATCGTGGTCGCCCTGCGCGCCCGCCAGCTCTCGTTCCTGGTGGATGGGCCCGACGGGCTGCGGCGCTGTCCCCAGCCTTCCGCCGAGCACGCGGTGCCGCGCGACCTGTTCGCGACCCTCGGTGCCGGCGAGCACACCCACTTGCAGGTGCTCCTGGGCGAGCTGTGCCCCGACGGCGCGTTTCCGCGCGCCGGCCTGCATCGCGCGCGTCCGACGCTGCACGCCGACGAGACGGGGCGCGAGCACGGCCTGGAAGCGGCGATCGGCGTCGTGACCACGGTGCCCGGCAATCCCCTCGTCAAGGGCGAGCACGCCCGGTCGAGCCCGGCGACGCTCGTCCGGCTGCGCCATGCTCGCTTGCCCTTCTACGCCGCGCCGGCCGCGCCGGTACCCACCGATTCCATCGGCGCAAGCAGCGAGCTCGTCGAGAGCCGGCTGTCGGCACGGGGCGGCCTTCTGCCCGGCGGCCACGAACCAAGCGGGCCACCGCCCCCGCCGGCGGCCGATGAGCCTGGCGTTGCTGCGGCCGAACCCCAGCCGGCGCGCTGAGCCTCCTCAATCGCCGAGCGGAATCGCCGCCAGATCGTCGCCCAGATGATCCAGGTGGCTCACCTTGATGAGGTCGAGCGCGACCGAGAAGACGTAGTCGTCCATGATGATGCTGCGTTTTACCTGCGAGGTTGCGTTAGCCCACCAGTTGCCGCAGTTGGCCGCGTCGTAGCCGTCGCCCGGCGGATGCTCGACCTTGCCGCGAAGGTCGAAGCCGCTCTTGACGGTGGTGTCGTAGACCATCAGGCCGCTGAAGGTCATCACGTCGCCGTACTGGCCGTCCTGGCCGCCGTTCTCGCAGATGGTCATGGGCAGGCTGAGCAGGTTCTTGGGCGCGAAGTAGTTGAAGGCGAGATGGTTGTTCAGCGCCTCGGAGCTCGAGCCGCGCGTGCCGATCACCTCCTTGTGCATGAGGCTCGGGCTGGCCGGCTGGCTCACGTCGAAGATCTGCAAGAGCACGCCCGTGAACCAGGCGAAGTCGCCCTGGTCGGAGGCGTCGAACCCGATGGTCAGGAGGTGCCCCGTGTCCATCATGTGCATGTAGGTGGAGAAGCCGGGGATCTTGAGCTCGGCCAGGATCATGGGCTTGGTCGGATCGGCCAGATCGAGCACGAACAGCGGATCGGTCTTCTTGAACGTGACCACGAAGCCGCGGTCGCCGGCGAAGCGCACGGAGCGGATGTCCTCCTCGGGCGCGATGTGGTCGACCATGCCCGTCGGGACGAGCTCGCCGCTCTTCTGCACCAGCACCGTGAGCGTGCTGTGCACGTTCGGATCCGGCACATGCCCGGTGGTAGTGGCGATCCTCAGGTGGTGCTCGTACTCGTCCATCGCGAACTGGTTGAGCACGGCTCCCTTGACCACGCCGCTCGCCGTGTAGCTCGCCGCCGCCGGAGCCTGCTGCAGCGTGAACTTGTGCACCGTGCTCGCCTGCTCGATCCCCGCCATCCCGGGATACCAGTAGCCGTACCCGGTGGCCTGCTGCCGCACCGAGAGGTACAGGGCCTCGGCCGAGGCGTAGGCAGCTCCGGGCCGCGAAAGGATGGTGCTCGTGCTCAGGCCCGCATCGGCGCCCATGTCGAGCGAGAGCACGGTGATGAAGCCCGAGCCGTCGCCGAGCGGCGAGTTGTAGAAGCCCTGGCAACTGGCGAGCGCGTTCCCGCCTCCGGCGCTATCGACGATGCTGGGCAACCAACCCTTCAGGTCGGTGCCCTGGATGATCGCGGTGTTGTGCGCGCGCAGATTCTCGAAGGCCGCGTAGATCTGCCACTCGCTCAGGTCCTGGCCGCAGTATGGCATGTTGGGGTAGTACTGGAGATCCGGGAAGGCGACGCCCCCGTCGTGCAGCACCGTATGCACCGACGTGCCGATGCGCCGGGAGTTGATGAAGCTGCCCGAAAGCGCGATCTGGCGCAGGAGCTTCGGGGCGGCGCGGTTCGCGATGTCGTACACGCTCACCAGCGTGGACGTGCCGTCGCCGGTGAAGTCGCAGTCGTAGCCATAGGTGCACTCGCCGCCGCCGTAGCCGTCCGGGTAGCCCCCCGAGCCCGGCGACTGCGATGACGCCGTGGCGGAGTAGACGAGCGCGCGATCCGCGGCCACGAACAGCTTGCGCGGCTCACCCTCGATCGGGACCTTGGCGACGACGTGCGCCTGCTCGGCCGGCCAGGCGTCGATGATGCGCAGCGCGCCGCCGGCGACGACGTAGAGGTACTTGTTGTCGTTCTTGATGAAGTCGGCCTCGTCGACACCGGCCACCTGGTTGTTGGTGCCCGAGACCTGGCTCGCGCCGTCGTCTTTCTCCTGGCCCGGCGAAGGCGGCGCGCCGCTCGTGGAGCTGCTGCTGCCATTGCTCGCTGCGCCAGCATCGTCCTCGGCGCCGTAGCCGTAGCCACAGTTGTCGATGTTCTCCAGGAAGCTGTCGCGAATCGTGTCGAGCGCCTTGTTCATCTCCCGCAGGGCCGAGGCACGGATCGCCGCCTCCACCTCGGCGCAGCTTGCAAGCGCCGTGAGCCGGGCCGAGACCTCGCCCGTGCGCTCCTGCGGCTCGTCCGGAGCCGTCGCGGTGCAGCCGATGGCGACCAAGAGCAGCCCTCCCAGTGCGATTCCGATGCGCTTCATCGTGGAGATCCTTCCTGCAAGGCAGAGTAGAATGCCAGGGAGTTTGCACGAAGCGTGCCAGCCCCTGAAATCGCTGCAACACAGCGAAATTATGGACTGCTGGCGCTGCTGCTGGACCTAACGGGAGTGCCAGGCTGTGCCACGTGGCCGGCCATGGCACGCGCTTGTCTCGTCCCGCGATGCCGGGCCAACGCGCGGTGGTCGGGCCGGCGGGAGCCGTCTTGCTGTGCACCCACATTGGTGCATGATGTGGGCAAATTCACACCTTGCGTTCTCGCTCCACGCCGGAGAAACTTTGTTGGGCGAATTTTCGGCTTCAACGGCGAAGATGGAGGAGCAGATGGTCACTGGAAGCGAGCGGCGCTGTGCGAATGATCTGCAACCCCCGGCTGCCGCCGCTGCGGCGGGTCGGCGCGTCTCGCCGGGGGGGGGGGCCGCGGCGCTGCCGCTCCTACTGGCTCTCGCTGCGGCCGTGGCCGACTGTAGCCGTAGCAGCTCGCCGGACGAGCTCGTCAGCGGTGGTCCGCCCCGTTCGCCGCTGGGCAACGACGACAAGATCACCATCTGCCACCACCCGCCGGGCGATCCGGACAACCCGCAGACGATCCAGGTAAGCCAGTCGGCGCTGGATGCGCATCTCGCTCACGGCGACACGCTGGGCCCGTGCGCGGCGCCCGATGGCGGCAACGCCGGCTCGGGAGGCGCGCCGGGAGCCGGCGGCTCCGCGGGCGCCGGCGGCGCTGGAGGCGCCCCTGGCTCCGGCGCTGCGGCCGGTGACGACGGCGCTGGCGGCGGAGCGCACCACTCGCCGCCGCCGTGCTTTGCCGTAGGGAAATGGCAGCCCACGGAGAAGTGCGAGCCGAGCGAGAAGTGCTGCATCACCAAGCAGTCCGGCTGGACCTGCCTGGACGTGGAGAGCAACGCGAATGCCTGCGGCTCGTGCGGGCACAAGTGTGCCTCGCCGCTGGCTCCGAGCTGCGAAAACGGCAAGTGCGTGTGCACGACCTCACACTGCCTGACTTGCAAGACCTGCCTCGGCGAGCGGGGGCTCAAGTGTACGAACACCTACACCGACAAGCAGAACTGCGGTAACTGCGGGAACGTCTGCGCGCCCGGGCAGACCTGCTGCGGCGGCAAGTGCGTAGACACCGCCACCGACGAGAGCAACTGCGGGGGCTGCGGCGTCAAGTGCGAGCCCGGCGAGACCTGTCACGACGGCAAGTGTAGCTGCCTTACCCTGGGCGGCTGGCAGCAGTGCGGGCCGAGCGAGACCTGCTGCTCGTACGAGACATCGGGCGGCCTCTTCTGGTGGGAGTGCGCCGACCCGCAGGTCAGCCACAACTGCTGCAAGCTGGCGACGCAGACAGGGTCGGTGGTCCCGAGCGGCGACACGCCGGGCAAGGTGGGCAAGGGCGTGTGGTCGGTCGGCTGGGACAACCCCGTGGTCGTGGGTGCGGCCGACCTGGTGCAACAGCAGTACGTGCTGCGGGAGCCGGACAGGGCGGTCTACAAGTGGTTCGATCTCGATGCCGCGGTAGACGGCTTCACCAACGACTTGCAGCCCGAGGCGCAGTACTTGCTGTTCACCTGGCCGGAGAAGGAGGGCTACACCACAAGCGTGCAGGGCGCGTTTACCTGGGAGGCGCACGGGGTGCGGCTCGTGCCGGGCTCGCAGTCGACGAGCGTGCAGGCGATCCGAGACCAGTGGTACGACGGCGAGTTTCCCTACCAGGGAGCGGGCCAGTTCAAGCTTGATCCGGCAACGAGCCTCGTGCCGCTTCACGTCGTCGTCCTCCACCCAACCGGTCCCGGCGCCAACGTGCCCGAGGACTGGCTCACCGAGCAAGAGGTCGACCTCCTGTTCGACGACCGCTGGCACGGCGACAAGACCGAAAACACCAACCCCGACATCGCCTATCCGGACTGGGCGGAGGTCCTCTGGGACTACAAGACCGACTGCACCCAGAGCTGGTGCAAGACGCACAAGCAAGGACCCATCCGGCCCGATCGGATCTGGGACCAGTGCGGTATCCAGTTCCGCAAGGTGAGCTTCCACCAGTGCGGGGTGCCCATGGATGTGTTCTACAACCAGAAAGACGTGCCTGGTCTAGGCTGCAACGCTTTCGACCAGATGGGCAAGATCAAGACGGCCCTCGATAGCTGCCCCGGGGCTCCACCCTGGGACGCGCCAATTGGCGTGATCGTGTTCACAGGCTACGTGGTGAACATCGCGGCGCTGGGCGACGTTCACTGCGAACCGGAACCTCCGGCCGCCTACGACGTAGCGAGTGGAAACGTCTTCGTGAACAAGCAGGTCCTGGATGCGGACTACTTCAAGTACGTCATCGCGCATGAGCTCGGCCATATGCTCAGCCTCAATGATGTGGGGACGATCACGTTGTGCGAGCCGAGCCAGCTTATGTGCGCGGGTGTTGGGCAGATGACGAAGGACATCCCCGACTGCTCGAAGCCCAGGACGGCCGCCGAGAAAGCCCAGGGGAAGAAGTGGCCATAGGTCGACTCCCCGCGGGGGCGCGGGGGCGGAGGCTAGGCGTCCGGCCTTGGCGAGCGCCCCTCGGCCTCCGGCGAGGAGCCCGCTGGGTGCCGTTCGCTGCGGCTGCCGCGCTCGCCGCAGCCTGCGGTGGCCGCACCGAGCTGTCGGCGGCAGGCGCCGCCGCAGATGCCTGCGATGGCACAGCCGAAGAGCTCGAGCTTCCTGCCGGCGTGGCCCCG
This sequence comes from Deltaproteobacteria bacterium, assembly GCA_016209145.1. GTDB lineage: Bacteria > Myxococcota_A > Polyangia > Polyangiales > Polyangiaceae > JACQWT01. The sequence continues at coordinate 13,197 of JACQWT010000514.1, forward strand.
CCGCTGGCGGGATGCTCTGCGCCCCTGCCCGTGCCGCGGGGAAAGGCGTGGATTGGTTCCTTCCGGTTCGACGCGCAGGGCCGGCTGAGCCCCATCGACGCGTGCGAGCCGCCCTGGCACCAGGTCGTGGCGAGGCGCGTCGTGGTTCGAGGCTTCTTCGTCGACCGGGACGAGGTCGCCAACGCGTGCTACCGCCACTGCGTCGAAGCCGGCTGGTGCGCTCCTCCGCCCGAGTTCCCCGAGCTGCCGCACGTGCCCGGTCCCTGGACTGACCCGGCGCTGCAAGACCACCCGGTGCACGCCGACTTCGCCCGGGCGGCGATCCTCTGCGCGTGGCGCGGCGGCCGGCTGCCGACGTTGGCCGAGCTGGTGCGCGCCAGCCACGGCGATGAGCCGAGCGTGTGCAAGCCGGAGCTCCTGCGCGCTTGGGTCGACTGCTTCTGGTCCTCGTTCGAGAGCGCGGGCTGCCAGGCGCTGGAGCGGCGTGCAACGGGCTTCGAGCCGATCCGTTCCTACGCCGCCGACATTGGCCCCTTCGGCCACTATGATCTGTTCGGCGCACGTGATGAGATTTCAGCTACCAGGGCTCCTTCGACCGCCGCCGAGGCAGGCGCACTCTGCGCGCTCGACAATGACATGCCCGATCCCAAGAGCCTTGGCACGAGCACGATCAGCGTGCAGTTCGGGCCGGCGATGGGCCTCTACATCAGCCAGTGGTTGATCGAAGATCCCGAAGGAGGTTCTATCTCCAACGCGCAGGTCGATCCGTTCGACGAGCTTCCCGAATTGCGCGGCTTCCGCTGCGCCTACGATCCCGTGCGGTAGCGGTACGAGTTTAGCGGAAAACTTGGCCCTTGTCGGTCGCCAAATGGACTTATGCATGTGTGACGGACGCAGAGCGCATCGCGGAGCTGGAGAGGGAGAACGCCGCTCTTCGCGAGGAGGT
>JACQWT010000515.1 GCA_016209145.1 Deltaproteobacteria bacterium
CGCCGCGCCCCGCTCGGCCAGCTCGAGCTCGACCTGCGTTCGCCGCCGGGCTGAGCGGCTGGCCACGCGACGCGACGCGAGCCCTGGCCGACCGCGGCCGACCACCGGCCCAACGGACCGCGGCAGGCCCGCCATCGGACCGGTCCATGCGCAGCGGCATGTCGACCGGCCGGCCGACACACCTCCGCGCCCGTCCCTCGCCCGCGGCGGCATCCGGCCAACGTCTCCGCTGCCCCCCGCCGCCCCGCCCATCACCCCGCAGCGCGGAAACGCCAGATCAAATTTCCTAGCCGCCCCCCCGCCGCCCCGCCCATCACCCCGCAGCGCGGAAACGCCAGATCAAATTTCCTAGCCGCCCGCGGGGCTGCGCGGTCGTCGGATTCGTGCTGGGTGGCAGCCGCTCGGGCCAACCAAAGCACAACGGCCGATCGCACCAGGCGACCGGCCGCACGGGAAGGCGCGGCCCTACTCCGCAGCCGCCTCCGGGTGAGCGCAGCGAGGGCGTTGGCGCTAGTCCTTGCACTCCTTCTTGCAGGCCTTCTGCGCGTCATCCGCCGCCTGCTTGCACTCCTTCTTCTGCTCCCTCGCCTCCTTCTTGCACGCCTCGGCGTCGTTGCCCTTGATCGGGCACAGCGTCTCCTCGAAGGCCTCGGCGCACTCCTTCTTGGCGTCCTGCTCGGCCTCGTTGCAGGCGTCCATGCACTCCTTGCCGCACTGCTTGACGCACTTGTGGAAGTCCTTGTCGCAGGCGCGGAATGCCTTCATGCGATCCTTGAGCGCCTTGGCCGATTGGCCGGGCGTAGATGCCGGGTTGTGGTCCTTCTTGGCCGTGGCCACGCAGGCCTTCCAATCCTTGACGCAGCCGCAGGCAGCGTCGGCGTCGTCGGTGCTGACCGAGATCGCCGCGAACGTCAGACCAGCAAGTCCCAGTGCGAGGTACTTCTTCATGACCGTGTTTCCTTCTCGTCGAGGTTCGAAGCCAAGGCGGATGGGCTCGATGGCGTCTGCTCAGCCCAAAGCCGGCGCCGACTCTGTCACGGGCCGGGCCGCCGGCGCAACGGCCTTGGCGGCCGAAGCAGGTTTCCGACGACGGACGCCGCGGCCACGACGGAAATGTGCTCGCGCCCGATCGCGGTTGCGAAGCGGTCGCGGCTGCGCCTAGCATCGCCTTCTCAGCCAGCCGACGCTGGCGGTGACTCCAATCGGCAGCGAGGTCGAACGCGCGGCACCGGGGGCTGCGCCCGGAGTCGGAACACACCGTGGAAGGGTAGGACGATGAAACGAAGTCTCTGGTTCGTGTACACCGTGATCCTGAGCTTCTTCGTCGGTGTCACGCCGGCGCCGTTGCCGGCCTACGCCGAGGAGGAGGCATCCGACACCGCCGATGTCTACGACGAGGACGAGGACGTCCAGGAACAGATCGACGAGTTCGCCGACGAGGAGGCCGACGAGGAACGCCCGAGCTGCAAGGACGCCATCAAGTCGCTCGGCGCCGACGAGAACGTCCAGTTGCTCAAGGCCCAGCGCGCCGAGTGCAAGCAGCTCCGCCAGTGCAAGCACACCTGCCGCAAGGACAAGCGCGAGGCCAAGCAGGCCGCTCGCGCCGAGAAGCGCGACTGCAAGAAGGACTGCAAGGCCAAGAAGGGCAAGGACAAGCGCGCGTGCAAGAAGGAGTGCCGCCAGGGCAAGCGAGAAGCGAAGAGGGAAGCACGTGCGGCCAAGTCCGACTGCGTGCAGAAGTGCCGCAAGGAGCACCTGATCGGCGGGTGCAAGGAGGCGCGCGGCAAGTTCCTCGGTGCCCTCGGCAAGTGGGCCAAGGGCGTCGCGGGCAACAAGGAGTGCCAGGACAAGGCCAAGGAGCTCTTCGCGCAGGTCGAGGGCATCTTCGGCGGCGGCTGATCGGGCGCATTGCCAGGAACACCGCCAGGCGAGCGGCGAGGCCAGACCGGCCACGCCGCTCGTCGGCATTTTGTGGGGCCCCCTTGCACCGGTCTCTCGACCATCCAGGGCCTCGCCCGCACCGGGGCACGCCAGGGAGTGCCGGTCGGGCCGTGGTCGGTCTATCATGTCTCGTGCGGTGCAGCCGGCCGGGGCCGAGCAAGGCCACTCGACCGGCAGCGCGCCGCCTGGAGCGGCCTTGACCATCGGCATCGGCGATCTCATCGACGGCAAGTACCGGCTCGTCGCCTTGCTCGGCGAGGGCGGGATGGGAGCGGTGTACGAGGGCGTCAACGAGCGCATCGGCAAGCGCGTGGCCATCAAGGTGCTCCATCCCCAGGTGGCGCAGGATCAGGCCAACGTGACCCGCTTCGAACGCGAGGCGCGCGCGGCCGGATCCATCGGCTCGCGGCACATCTGCGAGGTGCTCGACCTGGGCGAGCTCGCCGACGGCACCCGCTACATGGTCATGGAGCATCTGGTCGGCGAGAGCCCTGAACGACCGGCTCAAGCGCGTGGGACGCATCGGCGTGCGCGAGGCCTTCACCGTCGGCCTGCAGCTTCTCGCCGGGCTGGCCGCGGCTCACGATGCGGGCATCATCCATCGCGACCTCAAGCCCGCCAACGTCTTCCTGCTCGCCGAGCCCGAGCCCGGCGGCGTGTTCGTCAAGATCGTCGACTTCGGCATCAGCAAGTTCCAGGGCGTCGAAGGCGAGGGCCTGACCCAGACTGGGGCCATCGTGGGCACGCCCAAGTACGTAGCGAGAGCGGCGCTTGGCCGAGGGTTGCCCGCTCGCCGGCTCGTCCTCGCCGGGTTTCCCGACAGTCTCCTAGTCGTACTGGCAGAAGTTCGTGGTCAGGGCCGCGCCCGTGCAGGGCTGCAAGCAGCTCTGGCAGACCTCGCAGTAGATGAGCATCGAGAACGCGCTCAGACCCTCCGGGTACGTGGCGGCGCACTTGCTGATGCAGTCCTGCGTCCAGCCATAGCCGTCGCAGCACTTGACGAGCTCCTGGCAGGGGGCACTGGCCTGGCACGCTCCGGCCTCGCTGGTACAGCTTCCGCTGCCATCGACCTGGTCGATGCAGCTCTGGCAGCCCGGCGCAATGCCGGCTCCGCCGCCCACGCCGCCGGAGCCCGCCGCCCCGCCCATCACCCCGCAGCGCGGAAACGCCAGATCAAATTTCCTAGCCGCCCGCCGCCCGGCTCCGAGCTCGGGCCGGAGCCCGCAGACCAGCAGCTGGAGCTGTTCGCAGGGGGCGGGGCGCGGGTGCCGACACGCAAGCCGTGGGCCTGGCTGTTGAGACACGTCTTTGCCGAGGACGTC
>JACQWT010000154.1 GCA_016209145.1 Deltaproteobacteria bacterium
CGAAACAGACTTGGCTCTGCAGGCAGGTAGCTCCGCAGTTGCCGCAGTTGGCGGGATCGGCCTTGGTGTCCACGCAGGCGTTGCCGCACTTGGTCGTGCCGCCGACGCAGACGAGCGCGCACTGGCCGGCGGAGCAGACTTGGCCCTGCGGGCAGGCAGCGCCGCAGCCTCCGCAGTTGGCCGGATCCATGTTCGTGTTCGTGCAGGCGTTGCCGCACTTGGTCGTGCCCCCCGAGCACACGAGGCCGCACTGGCCGGCCCAGCAGACTTGGCCCTGCGGGCAGGCGTTGCCGCAGCTCCCGCAGTGGGCCGAGCTAGTGCTCGTGTCCACGCACTTGCCGGCGCACGCGGTGGTGCCGCCGGCGCAGACGTTGCCGCACTTCTCCGCCGAGCAGATCTCTGCGGGGCCGCAATTCTTGCCGCAACCGCCGCAGTGGGCCGGGTCGTTCTCGGTGTTCACGCACTTGTCGCCGCACTTGCTCGTGCCGCCGGTGCACACCAGGCCGCACTGCCCGCTGGCGCAGACCTCGCCCGAGCCGCAGACGACTCCGCACGAGCCGCAGTTGGCCGGATCGAGCTTGGCGTCCACGCACTTGTTGCCGCACTTGGTGGTGCCGCCGAGGCAGGCGACTCCGCACTGGCCCTCCGAGCAGACGTCGCCGGGGCCGCAGGCGTTGTTGCAGCCGCCGCAGTTGGCCGGATCGAGGCTCGCATCGACGCACTTGCCGCTGCACTTCGTGGTGCCGCCGGCGCAGTCCAGGCCGCACTGTCCGAGCCGCCGCAGTTGGCGGGGTCGGTGGCGGAATCCACGCACTTGCCACCGCATTTGGTGGTGCCGCCGCCGCACGCGATCGCGCACTGACCTTGCGAGCAGACCTCGCCCGGAGCGCAGGCGACCCCGCAGGCGCCGCAGTTCGCCGGATCCAGCGACAGCGGCACGCAACCGCTGCCCGGACAGTCGGTGAGCCCGGCCGGGCATCCGGCGGGGCCGCCGCCGCCGGAGGAGCCGGCCGGCACGGCGCTGGGCTCGCCGCCGGAGCAGGCGCCGGTAAGCGCTGCCGGCAGGGCGGCGAGCATGGTGAGCACTGCTGTCTTCTTTGCTGCTTTCATCGCGAGGACCTCGTGGTGGCGTACAGTACGAGAATACGCGACAGGTGGACGAGCGGGAAGCCCCCCGAGGACTGGCTAGTCAAACTAGCCCCGACGCCGGCCGCCCCGCCCCGATTCGCGCCCGTCTTGGCGCCGATCGCGTCGCCGCTCCGGTTGTGTCTGGGAGCTCCGGCGCGAGCGTCCCCGCGGCCCCACGCGGCTCGCGTACACCGTGCGGCGCAGCACCGAGACGGAGCCGATGCGCACCCGGAGCACGTCGCCCACCTCGATCGAGCCGCCCGAGCGCCGGCCGACGGCGCGCAGGCCGGTTTCGTCGAGCACGTAGGGCTCCGCGCCGAGCTCCTCCATGGGCACGAGCACCTCGACGAAGGGATCCTCGATGCGCGCGAAGACGCCCGCGTCCGACATGCCCATGGCCGTGGCCTCGAACTCCTCGCCCACGCGAGCCTGCATGTAGAGGGCGCGGTACAGATCCGTGACCTGTCGCTCCACCTCCATGGCGTTGCGCTCCTGCTCGGAGGACAAGCGCGCGGCCGTGCGCAGCCACTCGGCCGGCGGCATCTGGGGGCCGGGCGCGGCGTGGACGACCCGCTGCATGACCAGATCCGGGTAGCGCCGGATGGGCGAGGTGAAGTGCAGGTAGGCCGGCGAGGCGAGCCCGTAGTGGCCGATGTTGACGGGGTCGTAGATGGCCTGCTTGAGCGAGCGCAAGAGCAGGGTGCTCAGGAGCGCCCTCCTGGGGTGGGTGCCGATCCGGCGCAGCAGGCGGGAGAGCTGCCTTGGCTGAAGCTCCTCGCCCGCCTCGATCGGCACGCCGAGCTCGGTGGCGACGGCGGCAAAGCGCGCGAGCTTGTCCGGATCGGGCGGGCCGTGCACGCGGAAGATGGCGCCGAGGCCGCGGTTCACGGCGCTGGCGGCAACGGTCTCGTTCGCCAGCACCATCAGCTCCTCGATGAGCTGGTAGGCCTGACGCACGCCCGGATCGAGGCCGCGCTGGCGCACCGCCACGGGCAGCCGGCTTTCGTTGTCGACCACGATGTGCGGCTCGGGGAGATCGAGATCGAGCGCGCCGCGGCCGAGGCGCCGGCGACGCAGCCGGCGCGCGAGATCCCACATCACGCCGAGCCCGGGGGCGAAGCGCTCGGCCTCGGCCTCGCGCGCCGCGGCGTGGCTCAGCCCGAGCGCGCGCGCCACGCCGGGGTAGGTCAGCCGCGCCGCGGAGCGCATGAGGCCGGCGAAGATCCGTGAGCCGGTGGGATGAGCCGCCGCGTCCAGCTCGATCTCGACGCAAAGACAGGGCCGCAGCTCGCCGGGCAACAGGGAGCACAGCCGCGCGGCAAGGCGCGCCGGCAGCATCGGGATGGCGCGGTCGGGGAGGTAGACGGCGTTGCCGCGCCGCAGCGCCTCCGCGTCCAGGGACGTACCAGGGCGGACGTACCAGGCCACGTCGGCCACCGCGATCCAGGCCCGGTAGCGCCCGGCGTCGTCGCGCTCGGCCCACACCGCGTCGTCGAAGTCGCGTGCATCCTCGGGATCGATGGTGAGCAGGGGCTTGTCCGTGAGATCCTCGCGGTCGCCCCGATCGGCGGGAGCAAGCTCCTCGCGGATCGCCCGCACCTCGTCCTCGACCGCCGGCGGAAACGCCTCCTCGATCCCGTGCTCGCCCAGGATCTTGGCCACCTCGACGTCCGGCTCGCCCGGCACGCCGAGCGTGGCGACCACGCGCCCCTGGGGGAGCTCGCCCGCGAGCTCGGGGTAGCGCTCGATCTCGACCACGGCTGCCGTCCCGCCAGCCTGCCCGCCGCGCGCGCAGGTGCGGTCGGTCGCTGCCGGCGGATCGACGACAATGGGCCCGCGCACACGGGCGTCGTCCGGCTCGAGCCAGGCGCTGCGGCCCGAGCGGCGCAGCAGCCCGGCAACGCGACGCCGGCCCCGAGCCAGCACCTGGACGATCTCGCCCTCCAGCCCCCGGCGCGTGCGGCTCACGATGCGACAGACGACGCGATCGCGGTGCATGGCCGGGCCGATGGCCACGGCCGGAACGTACACGTCCTGGCCGAGCTCGTCGGGCTTGACGAAGCCGAAGCCGCGCGCGTTCACGCTGACCACGCCCTCGAGCGTGCGGTCGCGCTCGCCGGCGGCCTGCTCGGCCAGCCGGAAGCGTTGTCCCTGGCGCGGCACGAGCACGCCGTCGCCCACCAGCTCCTCGATCAGCTCGCGCAGCCCGGCCCGCTGCGCCGGATCCAACCCGAGGCGGCCGGCGATCTCGGCCACGTGCAGGGCCCGGCGCTCGCCACAGAGCAGTCGGACGACGCCGTCGCGGCTTGGGGGCGGGGCAGAGGGCATGGGCCGGTCGGTGCTCTAGGGTGGCGCGAACGACGGCGGCAGGTCGGCCGGGCCGCTGCCCCAGTCCTCGTTGGGAGCGGCGCCCATGGTGTACTCTAGGGTAGCGCCCGCCGCTATGTCGCCGAAGCGCAGCCAGCTCTTGGTCGTCGCGGTCCCGTCGAGCACCAGGCCCTGGACGTACGGCGCGCCCGCGCCGGCGGCGCTGGCGCTGATGCTGACCGTGTTGCCGTTGGCCAGACGAACGGTGGCCGACGGGAAGTAGGGGCCGTGGAGAACCAGGACGTCGGTGCCGGGGACCACGGGGTAGAGCGCGAGACAGGACCAGACCAGCCACGCCGACGTGGCCCCGAGATCGTCGTTGCCCGGCAGCCCGCCCGGCCCGGGGTTGAACTCCTGATCCACGATGCGTCGCACGACCGCCTGGGTCTGCCCGGGTGCGCCCGCGAAGTTGTAGGTCCACGGCGTGCCGTGCTCCGGCTCGTTGCCGATGTAGAAGTAGGGCCGCTTCGTGCCCGCGTTGAGCTCGGTGAACAGATCGCCCAGCCGCGTCACGGCCGCCGCGTGGCCGCCCATCAGCGCGAGCAGCCCTTCCAGGTTGTGGGGCACCAGCCACACGTACTGGGCTCCGTTTCCTTCGATGAAGCCGCACTCGGCCGCCGGATCGAAGGGCTGGCAGTCCCAGGTGCCGCCCGTCTGGATTGGGACGCTGATTTCGAGCCGGACGTGGCGGGCGTCCACGGCCGCGATGGTGTGCGTGGAGACGTCGGCGCTGTTGCCGGTCACCGTCTCCACCGTCGTCCAAGCGGCCCCGTCCGTGCTGACCTTGATGGTGAAGTCCTGCGTGTTCCAGGACGGGGCCTCGCCACCCGCGCCGGCGTGGTGGATGACGAGCTTGTCGACGCTGTACGTCGTTCCGAGATCTACCTGCCACCACTTCTTCTTGCTGCTGTTGTCACACCACTTGTCCGAGCCGCCGCCATTCCAGGTGCCGTTGATGGCCTTCTCCGGCCCCTCGTTCGCGTTGCAGGCGCCGCTCGCCGTGGCGCTTCCGCCCAGGGCCAGGTTGGTCGCGGGCGCGCCGGGGCCGAAGACCTGGAACTCGTAGATCCGCGCGGCGTCGGCGCCCGGGAGCGGCGGGGCCACACGGGGCTCGATGTAGCCGTCGTCCGGGTTCCAGCTCTCCCGCCAGTAGTCCGACCGCGCCATGTACTTCTCGTACGCGGCCGTGTCGCCCAGCGCCTGCGCGTACTGCGCCAGCGCGAAGTCCGCCATCGCGTACTCCAGGCTGATGGCGGCATTGCCCACGAAGTGCAGATCGATCCAGTTCGCAAGGCCCCAGCGCTGCGTGAAGTTCGGGTTGTCCGCCGACTTCTTCATGAGCTTGAGCGCAGCCTCGGTGTCGAAGCCGCGCACCCCCATCGCGTAGGCGTTGGCCACGTTCACCGTGCCCGGGTCGCCCACCATGACGTTGGTCTCTACGTTCTGGTGGGTCCAGAAGGGCAACAGGCCCGCCTCCACGCCGTCCTGCACCATCGAGCGGATGATGTCCGGCCCCTCCGGCGCCACGGCCGCGATGAGGTGCGTCCAGGAGCGGATGATGTCCCAGCCGGAGTAGTTCTGGTAGGTGGTCCCGGCTGCGCTGTGCACCTTGTGGTCGAAGCCCATGTACTCGCCGTTGACGTCGCTCGCCACGTTGGGGCTCTGGAATACGTGGTAGAGCGCCGTGTAGAACTTCTTGAGGTCGCCCTCGCCCCCTCCTGTCACCTGGATTCTGTTGAGGACGGCGTTCCACTCGGCCGCCGCCAGTTCGCGGACCGCCGCGAAGTCCCAGCCGGGGTTCTCGGCCGCGAGGTTCGCCTCGGCATTGGCAACGCTCACGTAGGAAAGGCCGATCTTCATCTGTACGACCGCGTTGGAGGTCGTGTCGAAGGTGACGAACCCGCCCGAGGGGGCCCCGCTGGCGCCGGTCGAGCCCGGAGTCACCTCGTCATTGAGCCAGGTGCCGAGCTCGCCAAAGGGCCGGTCGAAGACGATGGCGAAGTGGATGAGGAAGGTCTTGTCCGACCCGCAGAAGCCACCCGCCGTGACCGTGCCCCGAATCCGATCCGGGCCCGCGATCTCGATGGTGCCCTCGCGCACGCCGGTGGCGCTGCGGCCCGCATGGACCAGGATCCGGGCGCTCGGAGTCGGGGGGTAGGTGAAGCGTGCGAAGCCGGTGCGCTTGGTCGCCGTGAGCTCCGCCCGGATGCCGTGCTCCTCCAAGTCGACGCCGTAGTACCCGGGCGAGGCGACCTCGGACGCCTTGGCGTAGCCGGACCGGTACTTCGACCACTTCGTGCCAGGTGAGGCGGTCAGATCGCCCACGACCGGCAGGATCGGTATGTCCTCGTCGTTCGCACAGCCCGCGCCGTCCAGGTGGGTGAGGCTGAACTGGTCGATCTTGGTGTCGCCGAAGCGATAGCCCGAGGGCGAAGCGGTCGGCGTGTCCGGGCTGAACTGCACCATGCCGAACGGCACGACGGCGCCGGGGTAGGTACTGCCGCCGGCCCCGCCCGGCACCGGATGCGGCGAGTTGCTGTCGTCCGTGCCGATGAACGGGTCGACGTAGCGGACGAGGTCGAGATCGCTCGGCCCGGCGTCGGCGCCGGCGCCGGCGTCGGTCGCGCCGGCGTCGGTGGCGCCGGCCGCCGCGGCGCCCGAGTCACAACTGCACCCGCTGCCGCCCGCCGACACCGCCGCCAGCAGCAGCGCGGGGACAAGCCCGCTCTTTCGTCGTGTGTTCGCGTGCATGTCTTCGTACCCGTTCACGCATTCCAACACCCGGCTCGTCAGGCGGCCGTGAGCGCGGCGGGACTGGCTAGCGGAGCAGCGCCCGGAGGCCCGGGCCGCAGCGTACTCCTGTACGTGAGGACCCGGGCCGAGGACGTAAGCCGCGATCGCGGCCGACTCGGCGAGCCGTCGTTGCTAGGCGGCCGTGAGCGCGGCGGGACTGACTAGCGGAGCAGCGCCCGGAGGCCCGGGCCGCAGCGTACTCCTGTACGTGAGGACCCGGGCCGAGGACGTAAGCCGCGATCGCGGCCGACTCGGCGAGCCGTCGTTGCTGGCACGGGAATGCCGTGAACGGGTACATGTCTTCTGCACCTAGCGCAGGCTGATGGGTTCCGCAAACCGCGCGCGTCGTATAGACTCGCCAGCGACGTGCCAGCCGAGCAACCAGAGGATTCGGAGCCCGAGGTGGACGCTGCGGGCGCGAGCGAGCCGACCGGTGGCCCCGATCCCGAGCTGAGCGGTCTGCCGCCTTCGCCCCAGCCGCTACGCAAGCTGAGCCTCGTGCTGATGGCGCTCGTGCTCGTGGCGGCCTCGGCGTCCGCCTGGCTGCTGCGGGGCGAGGCCATCTACGCGCTTGTCGAGCACCGGCCGCGCGAGCTGGGCGATCTGGGCAGCGTCCCGCTTCGCGCCGAGCACGCGGGCCGCTTCGTGCGCGCGCGCGCCACGCTCGATCTATCGCGCTCGGTGCGCTACCGCCGCCTCGCCGAGCGCGACGGCTTCCGGCTTGCGCCGGTGGCCGGGGCGCCCGCGCGCTGGGTGCAGTTCCGCGTGCCGGCGGGGTACTCCGGGGCGGCCTTCGTGGCGCCCGACGTCCTTGCCGGGCGCCTGGTTCGCCTGGGAGATTTCGGCGGCCGCCACCTCGGGCTCGGGCGCGCGCTCGTCCGGGCGGGCGCGCCGGCCGCCGGCGAAATCTGGGTGCTGCTCGACGGCGACGACCCCCCGAGCTGCGAGTGGGTGCTGGCGCTCGCGGCGCTGATGCTGGCGCTGGCTGCCTGGAGCCTCTGGGGCATCGTCCGCGTCGTGCGGCGCGTTAGGCCGATCTGACCTGCCTCTTGACACGCCCGGCCGGCTCGACGAGATAGCCCCGCTAGCGCCATGCCACACGTCACCTTCGTCAACGAGCATCGCGAGGCCGAGGTAGCCCCGGGGCGCCGCGTCAGCGACATCGCCCGGGAGCTCGGGATTTGCCTGTGCCGCGAGGAGATGGTGGGCACGGGGATCGGCAACTGCCGGGTATGGGTTGAGGGCCAGCCCGGCGCGGTTTCGCCACCGTCGCTTTGGGAGCGGCTGCGCGGTGCCCGGGGCTGGCGCCGGCTGGCCAACCGTGCCCGTGTGCTGGGCGACGTGCGGATCTGGACGCAGCAGGGCATCGGCAGCCGGGCCGGCATCGGGCGCGAGCTGGCGCCGCTGCCCGAGCCGGCGGGCGATCCCGCGGCCCCGCGCTTCGACCACGAGAGCAGCGCGGCGGGCACGGCGTGGAATCCGTACGGCCACCCGCACGCCGTGGGCTCGGGCACGCGCGAGCCGCCCAAGTACGAGGCGCCCGCGAAGAAGAAGGCGCCCTCGAAGGGCGAGGGCGAGGGGGCGAAGGCCGCGGCGGCGAAGCCGGCGAAAACCAAGGCCGAGGCAGAGCCCGAGAAGCCCGCAGAGGGCGCGTAGCGGGCCGCTTGCACCCCGTGGCTCGATCCGGCTACACCCTCAGCATGATGCTCTGGCGCCCGGTTTCTCGACTGGTAGCGGTGGCGCTCGCGCTTGGCGTGGGCGCCTGGGGTTGCGAGGAGAAGAAGGAGCAGGGGCCTGCCGCGGACGCGGGCCCGCCCGCCGCCGAGACGGTGAGCCCGGTGCTCGGGGGCCGGCTCGCGGCGGCGGTGAAATCGGCGGCGGCCAAGCCCGCGGGCTCGGCAGAGGAGACCGGGCCGCCCCCCGACGGCGTGTTCGGGCCAGGACAGGCGGACAAGGTCCACGCGTCCGGCGCGCCGCTCAAGATCGAGCTGTTTGCGCCGGGCGGCGAGCCGCGCGTGGGTCTGCGCGTCGCCGCCGGCACCGCCGTTCCCGAGCGTGTCGAGCTCACGGTCAGCATGCGTGCGGGCACGCAAATGCTGCCGACGCTGGAGTACGTGCTCGGCTTGCAGCTCGAGCAGCCCGAGGGGCAGGCCGACGGCGGCGCGGCCGGGCCGCTCTTGCTCGCGGTCAAGGTGGCCAAGGTCTCGCTTGCGGCAAGCCAGCCCGGCCGCATCCCGCCCGGGCTCGAGCGCGACGTGGCCAAGATCAAGGGGACCTCCATGCGCCTTGCGCTCCAGCCCGACGGGAGCACCGGGCGCGCGGATGTGAAGCTCGGCAAGGGCACGGACGAGGGCCTGCGCCAGGCTCCGGTGGCGGCGGCCGAGGCGCTCGGCACGCTGCGCGTCGTTGCTCCGGCCGAGCCGGTCGGCCAAGGTGCATACTGGATGGTCACCGATCGAACCGCGGTGGCCGGCGTGCCGGTGCTTCGCTATCGCGTCTACCGCGTCCAGGCCGTCGCCGGGGACGAGCTGTCGGGCAGCCTGGAGGTGCGGCAGTACGCGGCCAAGGCCGAGCTGGAAGGCGAGCAGAGCGAGGGCCTGGCGGTCGGCGCCTTCGACTCGCAGGGCAAGGGAAGCTGGACCCAGCCCGCCGGCGCGGCCGTCGTGTCCCGGGGCGAGGTGCAGCTCCAGACGCGCATGCAGCTCACCTCGGCGCGGCAGCCCCAGCAGCTCATGCTCTCGCAGATGGAGCTGCGCGCGAGCCTGCGCGAGCTGTCCGGCGACGAGCAAGGCAAGAACAAGGGGAAGTGAAGGGCGCACGTGGGCGCCGAAGGGGTCGTCAAGTTCCGGGCCGAGCACGAGCGCGCCGATTTGCCGGCGCAGCGCTACGGCGAGCTCGGCTGCAAGCTCGTGGCATGGCGGGAGATCATGGCCATGGCCCTGCTGGTCGGCCAGGATCCGCTGCGCTACGGCGGCGCCGGCTACGGCAACGTGAGCGGGAGGATCGGGCCTCCCGGCGCGCCGCGCGGGGCGCGCTCCATGCTCATCACCGGGACGCAGACCTCGGGCCTGGCGCACATCGGGCTCGGGCACTTGTGCGTGGTCGAGCGCTACGACTACGAGCGCAACTGGGTGCGCAGCCACGGCCCGGTCGAGCCCTCCTCGGAAAGCATGACCCACGGCGCCATCTACGATCTCACGCCTGCCATCCGCTTCGTGCTGCACGCACACAGCCCCATCATCTGGCGCCGTGCCCGCGAGCTGCACGTGCCCGTGACGGACCCGCACGTCGCGTACGGCACGCCCGAGATGGCCCGCGAGATCCAGCGGCTCTACACCGCCAGCGCCCTTTCCGAGACGCGCATCGCCGCCATGGGCGGCCACGAGGACGGCGTCATCGTGTTCGGCGAGTCGGCCGAGCGCGCCGGGCAAGTGCTGCTTGCGTACCTGGCGCGCGGCTACGAGCTCACCTGCCGGGCCCGGCACTGATCTACTGGTTAGGGCTTCCTGCGCGCCGTCAAACCCGGTGCTCCTTGCCCGCGCGCAGGCGCCGCAAGTTGTCGCGGTGGCGCACCATGATGAGCGCGGCGGCGCCGATGCCGAGGGCGAGCTCGTGGTTGGGCCGAGCCGCAGCCCACTGCAGCAGCGGGAGCAGCAGGGCCGCGGCCATCGAGCCCACGGAGGCGAGACGCAAGGCGACCCAGAGCACGACGAAGACGGCGACGCAGCCGAGCGCCAGTTCCGCATCGACGACCGCGAACACGCCGAGCGCCGTCGCGACCCCCTTGCCGCCGCGAAAGCGCAGCCACGGCGGGTAGCAGTGGCCCAGGACCGCACCCAGCCCGGCGAGGGTAACGACGAACGGATGGACGCTCCGATCGAGCCCCAGCCACAGGACGAGCAGGACGGGCAGCGCGCCCTTGGCGGCGTCGAGCGCGAGCACGAGCGCGCCGAGCTTCTTGCCCAGGGAGCGCGCCACGTTGGTCGCGCCGCTGTTGCCGCTGCCGCGCTGCCGGATGTCCACGCCCCGGAGTCGGGCGACGAGCAGGCCATAGGGGACGGAGCCGCACAGGTAGCCGCCGAGGACGACCGCCGCGGCCAGGGCGGCCTTGCTCGCAGCAAGATCCACGCGCAGCCGTCTCCTAGCGCCCTGCCGAGCGCGTGCGGATCTCGTCGTCGGGCCGAGGGCTCGGCCACCAGTCCAGCAGGTGGCGCCGGTGCACGGTCAGCCGTGTCAGATCGAGGCCCAGCACGGCGCCGAAAGCGCGGGCGTCCTCGCTGCCTGCGGCGCCGAGCACCGCGAGCTGCAAGCCGAGCGGCCCGCCCAGCACGGCCTCGCCCGTGAAGCCCGCCCCCCCCGTGCCCCAGAAGCGCGCGTACATGCCGGCGTCCAGGGCGACGCCGAACCAGCCGGACATGAAGCCGCGCGTGGCCGCGCGACCGAGCCAGACGAGATCCGTGCCCTGCTCGATGACGGGCTGGATCCGGAACAGGCCGCCGAAGACGAACGGCGCCTCGTCTGTAGTCCCTACGCCGGCATCGAAGCTCAGCGCCGGCGACAAGGTGAGCCCGCTCGTGCCGGCGTCCTGCCAGGCCGTGGCGCCGCCGCCCAGGGCAAGCCATGTGGACGCCTCGGCGCGCGCGCTTCTGGCGGCGAGCAGGGCCAACGCCACTGCCAGCGCGGTGCAGGCCGCTCGGAGCTGACGGCGGGCCGGGACCATGACGGGCGGGACGTAGCACGGCCAGTCAGGGCCGTCGATCAGGCCGGCCGGCGAGTTGCTCTGGACGGGGGAAGGCCAACCGGCTAGAACGAGCGCAGGGGTACGGGGGGTATGGTGCGAAAGGGTAGCAAGGGCCACGACGAGACGCCGGCCGCGGCACGTGGCCCCGACACTGCCGGCCCCGGCAGCGACGACGCGGAGGCATTCGAGCTGGCCTTCGAGCGCGCCGCCGTGGGCATGGGCATTGCGGGGCTCGACGAGCGCATCCTGCGGATCAACGCGGCGGCGTGCGAGTTCCTCGGCTACACGCGGGAGCAGCTTCTGGGGCGCGGCGTGGCCGACATCACGCACCCGGACGATCTGGAGCGCGACCGGCGCGAGCGGGCGGCGCTGCTGTCGGGCGATCAGAGCGTCGCGCGCTTCACGAAGCGCTACGTGCGGGCGGACGGGGGCGTGAGCCTCGGCGAGCTCAGCGTCTCGCTCGTCCGCGGCCGGCGGGGCGAGCCGCTGTGCTACCTGTGCCAGATCGTCGATGTCACTCGCCTCCGGCTTGCGGAGCAAGCCCTGACCCGGAGTGAGGACCGGTACCGGCTCGCCACGGAGGCCGGCGGGGTGGCGGCCTGGCGCAGCCCCTTCGGGCGGCCGGAGGTCGAGTCGGGCGGCGCGCTGGAGAGCCTGCTCGGCTATCGGGAAGGAGAGGTGCAGGACTGGTCGCAGGTCACGCACCCGGAGGAGCGCGAGAACATCGGCGAGCTGTGGAGAAGGATGGAGAGGGGGGACATCGAGCGCTACGAGCTGGAGCGCAGGATGCTGCACCGCGACGGCAGCGTGCGCTGGTTCCTGGTGCGCGGGCAGGTGCGGCGGGACCCGAGTGGCCGGCCGGCCGAGGTCGTCGGCACGGCCCTGGACGTGACCGCGCACAAGCTGGCCGAGGAGCGCCTGCGGCGCCTGAACCGGCTCCTGGAGATGCTGCGCCGGGCCGGCGACGCCGCCAGCAGTCTCGGCGAGCAAGGCGAGCTACTGTGCGAGGCCTGCCTGATCGCGGTGGAGGCCGGCGGGCTGCGTCTCGCCTGGGTGGGCATGGTGTCGCCGCAGGGCACGCAAGTCCTGGTGGCGGCCGAGCACGGCGAGGGCGTGGGCTACACGCAGGGGATCCGCATCGACGTGCGCGAGGAGGTGCCGGAGGGCAGGGGGCCCACGGGAACGGCGATCCGCAGCGGGCAGCCCGTTGTCTGCCCCGACATCGCCGCCGATCCGCGCATGGCTCCCTGGCAGGACGCGGCGCGGCGCTTCGGCCTGGCCTCCTCTGCCGCGGTTCCGCTGCGCGCGGCCGGCCGGATCGTGGGCGCCATCAACGTGTATGCGGGCGAGCCGGGCTTCTTCGGCGCGGACGAGGTGGAGCTCGTCGCGGCGCTGGCCGGCGTCATCTCCCGGGCCCTGGATCGGCTTGACGCCGAACGGCGGGGGGCGCTCGCCGAGAAGGCCCGGCGCGAGAGCGAGCAGCGCTACCGGACGCTGTTCGACTCGGCGCCGGAAGCGATTGCCCTCCTGCGCGCGGAGCGAGTTCTGCTGGCGAACGCGGCCGCGGCGCGGCTCGTCGGCGCCGGTGCCCCGGATGAGCTGCTGGGGCGAGACGCCTGGGGCTTGGCTCCGCCGGGGCTGCGCGAGACGGCCGCGGCACAGCTCGCGGCCTGGGCGGATGAGAGTTGGGACGGCCGCGCGGTCGAGATCGACTTCCCGCGCGCGGACGGCACGACCGTTCCCCTGGAGATCACCGCAGCCGTCGTCGAGTTCGACGGCGAGCCCGCCGTCCAGGTGAAGGCCAAGGACATCAGCAAGCGCCGCCGGCTGGAGCAGGAGCGGCGGCGGCTCGAGCGCCAGCTCCTGCAAGCCCAGCGGCTCGAGTCGGTGGGCCGCCTCGCGGCCGGAGTGGCTCACGAGTTCAACAACCAGCTCACCGTCGTCACGGCCTACGCCGACCTGGCGTGCGCCGACCTCGCTCCGGGCGACCCCTTGCTCGGGCGCCTGCTCCCCATCCGCGAGGCCGCCGACCGGGCGGCGTCGCTGACGCGCCAGCTTCTGGCCTTCGGGCGCAAGCAGCCGAGCGAGCCGCGCGTCCTGGATTTTGGCCGCATGGTGGGCTCGCTGGAAAGGATGCTCCGGCGCGTCGTCGGCGAGGACGTGGAGCTGGAGATCTCGACCGGCGCCGATCTTGGCGCGGTCGAGGCGGACGAAGGCCAGATCGAGCAGGTGGTGATGAACCTCGTCGTCAACGCGCGCGACGCCATGCCGCACGGTGGCCGACTCACGATCGCCACCTGCAACCTGGACGTGGGCGGGCGGAAGGCGGCAACGGACGGCCCGCTGCCTCCCGGCCGCTACGTCGTGCTGTCGGTGGGCGACACGGGCTGCGGCATGGACGAGCACACGCGCGAACGTATCTTCGAGCCGTTCTTCACCACCAAGGAGCCGGGGCGCGGCTCGGGGCTCGGCCTGTCCACGGTGCACGGCATCGTGATGCAGCACGCCGGGCACATCCGAGTGCGCTCCGAGCCCGGCCGCGGCACGAGCTTCGAGATCCTGCTGCCCCGATCGGACGCGCCCGTCACGCCACGCGGCCGGCGCTCGCCCTCCGACGTGCCGCGCGGCGCGGGCCAGACGGTTCTCGTGGTCGAGGACCACCAGGGGGTCCGGGCCCTCGCGCGGATGATCCTGGAGCGTCACGGCTACGCGGTGATCGACGCGGCGGGCGCAAGCGAGGCGCTCGACCTCGTGGCTCGCCATCCCGGCCCGATCGACGTGCTGCTCAGCGACGTGGTGATGCCGGGTATGGACGGCGCAGCGCTGGCCGAGCGCATGCGCGGCCTGCGGCCCGACGTGCGCGTCGTCCTTTGCTCCGGGCATCCGGACAGGGCCGCCCTCGAACCGGGCGCCGCGGCGGGCGGGCGTCCCCTCCTGCGCAAGCCGTACACGGCCGAGCAGCTCCTCGCGGCCGTGGGCGCGGCCCTGGGGAACCCGGACGAGTAGCGCGAGGCGCCCGTCACTCGATCCAGCGTATCCATTCAGGTGGTCTCGGAACCCCGGTCACGCGCCACGATGGGCGCCCCGCGCAGCAGGCGCGGCAAGGGCGCTCCCGGCAGCCCGGCCGCAGCCCAGGCCGCGACCCACGCGGTCCACGCGATGGCCTGCTCGCGAAAGAGAATGCGGCGGGTGTCGAGCGGCCAGGGCTCGTGCGGGGGCGCGTCGCCGCGCACGAGCGGCACCACGGTTGCGCCGGCCTTGCCGGCAAGGCGGTAGACGAGCTCGGTGCGGAAGTCGGGGCCGGGCCAGACGACCATGCCCTCGTCGGCGATGTCGTAGTGGGCGACGGGGCCTATCTCGTGCCGGATCTGCTCGCGCACGAAGTCCACCTCGGCCCGTTGGTAGAGGCCCGCGAGCGCGTTCTCGCAGAGAAGCGCGCTCTCGCCGGAGGGCGGCAGCGCGGCGACAAAGCCCGGCTTGGCGATGCCGGCGACCAGGAAGCCGGACTGGGCGTCGAAGCCGATCTCGCACTCCTGCGGGCCGAGCGCAGCACAGCCGAGCCGCACGCGTACGCGGTTGGAGCTCAGATCGACGCCCGTCACGCGGATCGGGCCGTGCGTCCAGCGCGCCGAGCCGTCGAGCAGCGCCCCCAGCTCGCGCTCGACGAAGCGGCGGACCGACTGCTCGACGCGGCGGATCCCCTCCCGGAAGCGGCCCAGCGAGCCGGCCGGGCCGGCGGAGGGCTGGCGGCGAAGCGGGGAGGGCAGCAGGGCCAGCTCGTCCTCGCGCTGCGCCGCGCGGCGCAGCCGATCGTAGAGCTTGGGCAGCGCGCCCGAGTGCAGGCCCGGCACGAGCAGGCCACGCATCGTCTCGCCGTGGGGGCCGATGCGCGCGGGGCCCAGCTTCTCGGGGCGGCTGGCGCGGTACAGGCGCCAGTTCGCCCCCAGCTCCCAGGCCAGGAAGCCGAAGATGCTCGGCAGGAGGAAGACCGTCACCCCCGCAATGGCGCCGGCGGCGATGGGGCCAAGGGGCGAGAGCGCCGCTTCGCCGATCTCGAGCAGGCCCGGCGTGAAGGGGAGCAGCAGCTTGTGGGCCACGGTCACGACCGGGAAGTGCTTGAGCGGATTGATCTCGGGCTCTACGAGCAGCGTAACGTACAGGCGCACGACATAGGCCACCACGAACCACAGCAGGCCGACGACGGCCCGCAGCCCGACGAGCAACCGGCTCTCTCCCTGCCGGAAGCGGAGCAGCTCGTCGACCCGGTAGATCCCGCGCTCGACCAGATCCAGCAGCGCGGCGAAAAGGGCGCTCGTCAGCCGGAAGAGCGAGGGCAGAAGCTGGCGGCGTACGGTCCACCACGCCGGCGCGAGCTGCTCCACCAAGAGCTCCTCCAGCCAGGCGCCGAGGCGCGAGCCCATGACGAGGCTCGACGCGGCGAAGATCGCCAGGGCGGCGGCGCCGAGCAGCCATAGGTCTTGCGCCGCGAGCGGCGTAGCAGCGCAGGCCGCCGCGGCAAGAGCCACCGGCAGAACGACGCGGCGCAACACGGCGCGCACGGCGGGCGAGGCGAGCACGCGGCGCACGAGCGGCAGCCCGAAGAGGGCCCGCGGCAGGCGGAAGAGGACCACGGACAGCCCCAGGCCGGAAAGATCGAGCAGCTCCCGGGCGGCGGTGCGCAGCGCCGCGGAGCGCAGGAGGCCGAGAATGAGCGCGGCGGTGACGACGAACGACGTCCACGAGAGCGGGCGCAGCGGCCCGAGGCCGAGCCAGCCCAGCACCGGGCTCACGATGTGGCCGACACCCTCCAGGACGACGAAGGCGCCGCCGAGCGGCAGGACGAGGTAGAGCGACAAGAGCCGTCCCAGGCGCGTGCCGAACGGCAGCGAGCTCAGCTTCTGCAGACCCCGCAGGTAGATCTCGCCGCGCCGGTAGATGCCGTCGAGGGCGAGCCCGAGCTCGCGGTCGGCGCGCAGCAGCGCATCGCCCGCCCAAAGCTCCCGCCCGCTCGCGAGATCGCCCATCTTGAGCTCGTTGCGCGAGATGGCGTCGCGCACTGCGCCCAGGGTGAGAAAGCCCCTCGCCAGCACGTGATCGAGCAGCTCCTCGACCACCTTGTCGCCCGCCAGCCTCTCGGCCGCCGCGCGCGGCTCGAGGCCCGCCGTCGCGAGCACGTCGCGCAGCCGGGGCCGCAGGGCGGCCCGAGCGTTCTCGTCGGCCCGGACGCAGGCCCACTCGAGCAGCCGGGCGAGCAGCTTGCGCTCGGCGGCCGGGATTCTCACGTGGCGCCCCTGGAGGGATGCCTCGCGCAGCAGGCGCGCGACGCGCAGCTCGCGTACGGCCGCAAGCTCGCGCACCACGCTCCGCCGGCCGCGCGACAGCGCCCAGTCGACCAGATCGACCGCCCGCTGCGGCCGCTCGTGTGCCAGCGCGGCCCGCTGCAGCCCGTACAACAGGCGGGCCTCAACCGAGAGGCGCAGCGCGCCTCGCTGCGCCGCCTCGGTACCGAGGGCGGCGCAGAGCGAGGTCCAGGCCGGAGACGCCGGATCGCCCGGCGCCTGGCCAGGCGGCCGCAGCGCGGCACGCAGCCGTGCGCCGAGCCGCTCCAGATCGGCGCGGGCGCCCGCCTCGGCCTCGCGCTGGCGCTGCGGCTCGCCCGTCGCCGCGGCCGCGCTGCAGAGCAGGGCCGCGCGCACGTCGTTGCCGCGCGCTCTGGCGCGCGCGGCGCGGGACAGGAGCCGGGCGAAGCGCCGGGGGCTGACGGGAGGCGGCCGCGTCGTCTCCAGCGCGGGCAGCACGGCCGGCGCCGAGAAGGTCGGCGCGGAGGTCCGGCCGGGGAGGGCCGCCGGGGGCTCCTCGGCGCCTTCGGGCCGCGTGGCCGCGAGCAGAACCGCGGCGTCGAGATCGGCGGCGACCAAGGCGTCGACGGGCTCGCAGTCGCCTAGACCCGGGAAGGTAGTCAGGAGCAGCGCCGGCGCGAAGTGGCGCAGCTCGAGGTAGAGCGCGGCGAACTCGACATACGCCTCCCGGTCGGTCGCGGGCGGCAAGAGCAGGTCGTCGCGCCGCAGGATGGCGCGGATCTCGTCGAACTCGGTCTGGCCGAGCCGGTCGATGCGCTGGCGGATGCGGGCGTCGTCGAGCCGGCCGGCCCGCGCCAGCCGCTCCATCTCCACGTGGACGCGGGCGTGGAAGCTCGCCCGCCACAAGCGCGCCTTCACCTCGGTCTCGCTGCGGCCACGCAGCTCGCGCGGCGAGGGCCGCGCCACGAGCAGGACGGCCTCCGCGAGCTCGCCCGGCTCGCAGCCGAGCTCCGCGGCGTCGCCCAGGGCGAGCAGCTCCACGCGCGCGACGGCGTAGCAGCGCTCGTGCGGCACCTGCACGCCGAGCCCCCCTAGCTTGCGGTGTGCTCGGATCAGGCGCCGCAACAGGCGCGGGTCGACGACCACCGTTCCGAGGGGCCGCAAGCTGCGCTCGAGGGCGGCGAGGTCCATGGCTCGCCAAGTTGTGCCCGAGAGCGGAGCCGGCGTCGAGGGGTCAGGCCTGCAGCGCCCCCCGGTGACTCCGCCGCGGCGCGCGTGTATGACCGTGCGCCATGGGTGACGGCAAGCTCAGGAACACCATCGTCATCGGCTCGGGGCCGGCCGGGCTGACGGCGGCGATCTACGCGGCCCGGGCGCGCCTGGAGCCGCTGTGCCTGGAGGGCTTCAGCGCGGGCGGGCTCATCCCCGGCGGCCAGCTCATGTTCACGGGCGAGGTTGAGAACTTCCCCGGCTTCCCCGATGGCATCGCCGGGCAGGAGCTGATGGCGCGCATGCGCCAGCAAGCCGAGCGGCAAGGCGCGGAGCTCGTCACGGCCGACGCAACCAGGGTGGATTTGACGGCACGGCCGCTGCGGGTGTGGGCGGAGGACGAGCTGTACCTCGGCAGGACGGTGATCGTGGCCACCGGGGCGCGGGCGAGCTACCTCGGCCTGCCCAGCGAGGAGCGGCTCAAGAACAAGGGCGTGAGCGCCTGCGCGGTGTGCGACGGCGCCCTGTACCGGGACCAGCCCGTGGTGGTGGTCGGCGGCGGCGACAGCGCGATCGAGGAGGCGAGCTACCTGGCCGGCCTGTGCTCCGAGGTGACGCTCGTGCATCGGCGTACCGAGCTGCGGGCATCTCAGGCCATGCAGGAGCGCGCGCGAGGCAACCCCAAGATCAAGCTCCTCTTGGGGTATGTCGTGCGCGAGGTCAAGGACGTGGCCCAGGACCGGGTGACGGCGGTCGTGGTGCAGAACGTGCAGAGCGGCGAGCGGCGCGAGCTCGCGGCGGACGCCATGTTCGTCGCCATCGGTCACACGCCGCTGACCGAGCTCTTCGCGGGGCAGCTCGAGCTGCGGCTGAGCGGCTACATCGAGGTCGAGCCGGGCACGGCAAGGACGAGCGTGCCGGGCGTGTTTGCCGCCGGCGACGTGCAGGATCCCGTCTACCGGCAGGCCGTCACGGCCGCCGCCTCCGGGTGCAAGGCCGCGCTCGAGGCGGAGCGCTTCCTCGCGGCCGAGGGCGCGCGCCGCTGAGGCGGTGAGCGCCGGCGAGCATACCGAGGGCGAGATGGCCGCAACCGACGACGCGCGCGCCGAGCTACGCGCCATTGCCACGGCCGCGCGGGCGTGGCTCGAGTACCAGGCCGAGGCCGGCCTCGAGGGCCTGCCACTGGGCGACGCCGCGGGCGAGCTCCCCGGCGCGCGCGCCGCTACGGCGCGCCGCGACGCGCGGCAGCAGGTTGCCGCGGCGCCGGCGGAGCCTGCGGCCGTGACAGCTCGCCCCGCACCGCCGGCCGCGGCCGAGCCGCGGGCGCAGGCGCCTGCGGCCGGCCGCCCGGTCGCGGCGGCGCTGAGTCCCGCGGAGCGCCGGCAGCGCCTGGCCGAGCTCGGCGAGCGGATCCGTGGCTGCACGCGCTGCCCCCTGCACGCCCAGCGCACGCAGACGGTCTTCGCCCGTGGCAGCGCCGCGGCCGAGCTCGTCTTCGTCGGCGAGGGCCCGGGCGAGGAGGAGGATGTCCAGGGGCTGCCGTTCGTGGGGCCGGCGGGACTGCTGCTCGACCGGATGATCGCGGGCATGGGGCTCGGCCGCGACGAGATCTACGTCTGCAACATCGTCAAGTGCCGGCCGCCCGGCAACCGCAAGCCCACGGCGGCGGAGATGGAGAAGTGTCTCCCACTACTGCGCGAGCAGCTCGCCCTGGTGCAGCCCAAGGTCATGGTGGCCCTCGGGGTCACTGCCGCGCAGGGCCTGCTGGGCACGAGCGTCGGAATTACCGAGCTGCGCGGCAAGTGGAGGATGTTCGACGGCCGTATCCCGGTCATGCCGACCTTCCACCCGGCCTACCTCTTGCGCCTGGAGCCGGATCGGAGCCGCAAGCGCCAGGTGTGGGAGGACTTGAAGCAGGTCATGCGCCGGCTGGGCAAGACGCCGCCGTCCCCGCCGCGGCGCGAGCGGGGCTGATGCGCGTGGGGCACGACGAGCGCGAGCGCCAGCGGGTCGGGCGCGAGCTGCTCTTCTGGGCGCGGGTGAGCTTCGTGCTCTTCGGCTCGCTTCCGTGGTGGCTTCCGCTGGCGCGCCGCTACTTGCCGCTCGGCCCGCTCGGCCTGATCCTCGACTACCTGTTCATCGTGGTCTGCCACCGGCTGCCCGAGCGCACGCTGGTCATTGCCTCGGTGCCGATGCCGGTGTGCAGCCGCTGCGGCGGGATCATCACCGGGCTCGGCCTGGGCGCCCTCGTGGCCTGGCCGCGGCCGACCGTGAGGCAGACCCGCGTCGCGGTGCTGGTGGCCGGCCTGGCCATGCTTGCCGACGTGCTCATGCAGGAGCTCGGGGCGCACCCGCTGTGGCACACTACGCGCCTGCTCACGGGCGGGGCGCTCGGCTACGTGCTCACTTGCGCCCTGGTGGCCGCGATCCGGCGCGATCGGGCCGCTACCGTCCCCCGTTGAGCAGCGCCCCGCACTCGGCCCGGTTGCCGCGTGTGGTCCGCCGGTGGCAGGCGACGTAGATCTCGCGGGCCTGCGCCACCTTGCCCTGGTCCTGGAGGGCCGCACCGAGGCACAGGTAGCCGAAGGCGTCGGCGGGATCCGCGGCGATGAGCTTGCGGGCCGAGGCGGCCGCCTGGTCGAGCTCACGGTGGCTCAGCAGCCGCACCGTCTCGAGCCTGACGTCCTGCTGCCCGGGGCTGGCGACCTGGGCCGCCACGGCCGGCGCCACGGCCTTCGTGCCGGGCTGGTGCCCGGCCGACGGCGTGGGCGAAGGCGCCGGGACGGGCGTGACGAGCGCGCCGGCGGCGGCGAGGGCCGGGACCGGTGCATGATGGCGGGCCGTCGCCGCCGCGACCGTCCGCGCGATCGGCCCTTGGCCCAGCATGGCGACCAGGCCGAGCGCCAGCACGCCGACCGCCCCTCCCACCGCCTTGCGCAGTCGCGCCCGCCGCGCGAGGAGCTCCGGCGTGGGCTCGTCCGGCGGCTCCTCCGGCTCCGGCTCGGGCTCCGGGTGCGTCTCCACGACCGGCGGGAAGGACTCGTTGTTGAAGAACGAGTTGAAGCCCGAGATGTCCTGGGGGCCGAGCTGCTCGGGGCTCTCGTCGGCAGGAGCCTCCGCGACGGCGATCTGCAAGACGGCGGTGGGGGCCGGCGCTACGGCAGCGCCCCAGCGCGGCGTTCGCACGGTCGCGGGGATCTCATCGTCTGGCTCGCAGGGCGCGCCCGCGACGGGCGCCCGGTCGCTCAGCGCGGCCCAGGCGTCGAAGATCGGCTCCGCGCCCCGTGCGAAGATGGGGGCTGGCGTGGCCGGCAGCCGCGCGTGGCGCTCGGTGCACGAGCCGCAGCGCAGCGTGGCCGGCCCGCCCTCGGGCTCAGTGTCACGCGCCTCGCACGCCACGGCTCCGGCTGCCGCGCGCGTGCTCTCGGCGCTGTGCGCCCCGAGCGCTCGTGCCGCCCGTGGCTGTAGCCGTCGCCCCCTTCGTACCGCCCGAGTCGCTTGCCGAACAGCGCTGGCCATGTCGTCGCCTCCGCGTGCTATGGTCGTCCACATTCACGAATCGGGCCAAGAACCGGCTCAGAGATTTCGCGCAGTTGGGCACGGCCTGAGCTGTGCCACCCTGAGCCATGGCGCCGGCCCCCGGGTGCGCATGGCGAACAACAGCCCGCGAGCCGATTCTTCCGGCAGCGGCTCTGCCGCGTCGCAGCCGAGCGCGCTCCCGACGCGGCTCATCGTGTACGCCGGCTGCCCCGGTTCGGGCCGGCGCACGTCCCTGTGTGCCGCCGCGGCAGTCGCGTCGGCCGAAGGCGAGGTCAGGTTCCGGTGGGGCGCGGGCGCGAGCGCCTGCGAGGTGGTGGCGCGGGCGCACGGCATGGGGCCCGCGCACCAAGTCGAGGAGCGGGCCCTGCTCGCCCGCGCAGACGCCGTCGTGTTCGTGGTCGATCCGCGGCGCGACCGGCTTGCGGCGGGTGAGGCCGCGCTCGCCGAGCTTCGCGAGGCGCTGGCGGCGGTGGGGCGGGATCCCGATGGCGTGGCCATGGTTTTCCAGCTCAACAAGCTCGATCTGCCGCTCGACGGCAGCGGTGCGGCGCACTTCGCCGAGATGACGGGCTGGCGCGGCGAGGCGCTGGGGCTGGTGCGCGCGCCGCTCGCCACGCTGCGGCGGCTGTTCCGCTCGGGGCGCTGCGACTACGCCGAGACCATAGCCACGGCCGGCATTGGCGTGCACGAGGCCCTGGCGCGCGCGCTGGCGCCTCCCGGCGCCTCGCAGGACCGAGTCAGCGCAGTCCGTGCTTGCGCAACCACCCGCTCGACCGGCGGCGGGTGACGCTGGACGAGGAGAGCCGCGCGAAGAGGCGGGCCAGCGCGGCGCGCAGCGCCGGCCTGCCGCCGAGGCGGGCCACGGCGTCAAGAGCCAGCAGGAATGTCTGGCCTGGGCCGGACGACGGCGGCAAGCATGATCCGCCACTCGTCCCGTTCCGGGTCGTACAGCCAGTCGTGGCGCAGCAACTCGCGAAGCTGTCGCCGGCCATCGCTGCTTGTCACCCGCTCGCAGATAACCGCCGGGAAGTTCACGAGCGCGAACTGCTTGGCATCATCGAGCTCGTCGAAGCCCCGCAGGTGCCTGGCGAACACCACGAAGCGGTGCTGTCTCACAGCCCCTCCTTCTCGAGCTGCGCCAGCAGGCCGCCGAGCGTCGCAGGTTCAGCGGCGGTCATGGCGCGGCCGAGCGCCTCCTCGGCGATCTCTGCCAGCGCACCAGTACTCAGCAGGTGCCGCAGGTAACCGGCGCCTTGGGCGACCGAGCGCTCGATGTCGTCCCGCTCGGCGCGGCGCGCGATGGCGGTGGCCGAGAGCGGCACCGCGCCAGCGAGAACGAGCAAGTCCACGCAGTCCTGGTCGCGAGCCGCGACGAGCTTGAGCAAGGCCAGATCGTCCGGCGCTGCCAGGGCCAAGTTGATGCCTTCAACGTCGTGGTGTCGCGGCGGCCCGTGCAGGGCGACGTTCTCGAACCTGCGCAGATCCACCACGGGGTGTGACGACACGTCCACCACCGGCTGCTGCCCCGTGGGATCGACGGCGCGTATCCACCGTGCCGTCACACCCAGCCGGTATCCTAGCGCTTCGAGCCGCCGGCTGACGGCGGCGCGAGCCTGCTCGTCCATGCACACTACGTCGATGTCCGCGGTAACGCGGGCTGCCGCGCCGACGTAGAGATGCACCGCCAGACCGCCAATGAGCCGCAGCCGGTCGCCCGCGCCGGTGGCGCGCCACAGATCGGCAGCGGCGATAAGCAGACGCTCCACGCCGGCACTATACGACGAGATCGCAGCGCAACTTCTCAAAAACTGGTGGCAGATCCTGTCGGACATCCCCGGAACAACCCGTGGCGGTCTTTCGCGTGCCCAGAACACCGACCGGTTAGGATCACGAACAAGATCAACACGGGAGATCAGGAGCATGGCGCACTCCGCGGCGCTGGAGGAGGCACGGAAGATGGCGGCAAACGAGGCGGAGCTCAGTCGTCTCGATGCCCAGATGCGCGCGCCGCTCGGTATTCCGGCGGGCCCTGTGCCCGTCGCCCCCGGCGTTGAAGACCGGGTGGAGCGCGAGCGCCGTGCCGCCGCCCGCGGCGTCGTCGTGCTCGACCGCGATCGCGCCTGCCCCCCGGTACCCCGGAAGGGGGGGTGGTCAAAATGGGGTGACCGGGGCCAAGTTCTTGGCCAAAGCCTATGCCCCTGTCCCACCCCAGCCGGCACCTACCTCTTGAACCCGACCTTCAGATGATACCCGATCTCGTTCCGGACGACCCGCACGATCTCGCAGCGGTGCCGGTGGGCGCCGCCGTCCTGGATCTCGGCCTCCTCGCGGCGCACCTATCTGAGCGACCGCCGCCCCTTTGTCGGGTGTGACCGTGTCTTCCCGAGAGCTCGCGCACCGCGGCGGCCGTTGGGCGACAGCGCTTCCGTTCGGAGAAGCCCTCGAACGCCCGTGGCCGGACGCCCGCGCTGAGGTAACATGGCCTCCGCCCCGATGTTCCGACCCCAAGCCGCCATCCTGGTCGGTGCGAGCACGCTGCTCTGCACGGCACCAGGCCTCGCCCGTGGGCCCGAGAGCACGGCGCGGCTGGTCTACGAGCAGGGCGCGGGCGCAGGCCACTGCCCCGACGCCGCGGCCATCCGCAACGCGGTCGCAGCCCGGCTCGGCTACGTGCCGTGGCGGGAGCCGGCCGAGCGCACGGTCCGCGTGAGACTGGCGGGGGACCACGGTGTGCTACGGGCCCAGGTCGAGCTGCTCGGCGGGGCGGGCGACGTGCTCGGCCAGCGGCAGTACGTCTCTCGCCGCAACGACTGCGAGGAGCTGTCCGCGGCGTTGGCATTCGGGATCAGCATGGCGCTCGACCCCTTCTCCGGGGGCCGTGCGGCGCGGCCCGGGCACGGGTCCGGGAGCCGGCTAGCCGCGCCGCCGGCCGATCTCCCTACCGAGGATCCAAAGGTCGGCGGCGACGCCGCCGGGCTGGCCCCGGATGGACCGGGCGCGGCGGGCTCGACGTCGGCGGGCCGGCCAGCCGCCACCCGCTCCCGGCTCCCGGACCACCCTGCCGGCGGCCGCGCCAGGGCGCAGGGAGGGGGGGAAGATGCGCCCGGGACGGGCTGCTTCGCCGGGCTGGGCGCAGTGGTCGCGCTGGCCTCGGCCCCCGCACCGACGCTGGGCGTGAGCGCGACGGCCGGGATCCGCCGCGGTTCGCTGTCCATTGCCCTTGAGGGCCGGGTAGACGGGGGGGCCGACGAGGCGGTGCCGGGCGGGACGGTGTCGAGCATGCTGCTCGTGGCCTNNNCCGCGATCGAAGGCCGAAACCGATCCGACGTACAAGCAGTTGATCCCCTATGTGATCGTTGCCGCCGGCGGGCTCGAAGCCGCGGGCCACGGGCTGCGCGACGCCTCCACGAGCTGGGAGCCCTGGGGCGCAATCGGGATGCGGGCCGGCGCTTTGATCCCGCTCGCGCGCCATCTCGCGTTCCGATCCCACATGGACTGGCTGGTGGCGCTCAGCCGCATCCGCCTGCAGGACACGGTCACCGGTGAGCCATTCTGGGAGGTTCCGCCGCTCTCGCTCGCCTTCGGGGCCGGCATGCTGGGCGTGTTCCCGTGACGGATCTGCTGCGAGCCCACAATTTCCGGGGAAGGAGGCTTCTGCCCAGGGAGGTGCCGTCCCCGGCCGTCGATTTTCGCGCGGTGTACGAGGCCGAGTTCGCCGGCGTGTGGCACTGCCTGCGCCGCCTTGGAGCCCAGCCACGGGACGTGGAGGATGCGGTGCACGACGTGTTCCTGGTCTTCCATCGGTGCCAGGGGCAGTACGATCCGGCCTTGCCCGCGCGCGCCTACCTGGCGGGGATAGCCCACCGCGTTGCCGCCAACCGGCGGCGTCTGGCGGCCAACCGCTGCGAGCCGCATTCCTCGGTGGCGCCGCGGCCGGGGCTGGCGCCCACGCGGTCTGGACGCGTGCCGACCTCCGGCCCGCGGCCCAGAGCGCGGCGCCTTCCCCCGGCATGGCCGCCGCCACCGCCCACTGCGCTGCCGCAGATGCCGACGGCCGCGCCGGTGGCGGCGCCGGCGCCCGCCCCGGAGCCGCCGGCCTCGGCGTCCGGACGAACCAATAGCAGCCCGGGAGGCCGGGAGAGCGAGCTGCGCGCCGAGCGTACGCTGCTCGAGATGGCACGGACGGCCCAGGCGCGCGGCGATGGCGAAGGCGCGCTGCGCGCGCTGGAGGCGCACCAGCTCGCCTTCCCGCGCGGGCAGCTCGCCGAGGAGCGCGACGCGCTGGTGGTGTTCGCCCTGGTGGGCGCAGGCAGGACGGAGGAGGGACGGCAGGCGGCCAGGCGCTTCCGGGAGCGCCACCCGAGGAGCCTCATGGGGCCGAGCGTCGAGGCTGTGGCCCCCGCGGATTAAGAGCCCGGTCCGTGGTCCCGGACAGCGCGGGACGCGCGCTGCTCCGGGCCGGCTCGCGGCACTTCTCACTTCCAGTGACGGAAGTCGGGTCCGCCGACAATGAGAGGCGTGGGGGCGAGAAGCGAGGTCGAGGCGTCATGATGGTTGGCAAGGTGGGACGGTTGCTGCGCGGCGCTGCCGCGCTCTGCTTGGTTGCGGGGCTCGTGGCCGCGAGTGCGTGCCAGTCCAACGTGGGCGTCGGGACCACGGCCGTGACGGGCGGCGACGGCGCCGGTGGCCCCGGTGGCGCCGGCACCGCGGGCGGCGGGCAGGGCGGGGCCACCAGCGCTTCGGGCGGGGCAGGCATCCCGACTGGTGGGAGTGGGGGCGGAGGGACCGACTGCCACGCGCAGGACTGCCCCACCGGCTTCGTCTGCACCGACGGGGCCTGCGTCGACCAGCCGGAGGCAGCCTGGTCGGCCGAGCTCAACCCGACGGGCAATTGGACCTGGGGCTGGATGGCCGCGGACGACGATACGTTTCATGTCTACCCGGACACCGCAGTCTATGGCGTCATCGTGGACTGGCACGACGCCCAGGTGGGCGAGCTGCCGGCCGTGGGCTTCAACCCCACATCCGAGGCCGTGGTCTCGTCCGACACCTTGGTGCTCGGGCCGCACAGCATCGCCTTCCACCCCGGCCCCAGCGGGGAGCGCAGCGTCATGCGCTGGACGGCGCGCCAGTCCGCCAGCTACCGGCTCGAGGCGACCTTCACCGGCCTTTCGGGCTACAACGACGCGCCCGTGACCACGACCGCGGTCGCCGTCCGTCGTGGCGACAAGGAGCTGAAGAAGCTCGGCATCAACGTGGACGGCGGGGGGAACGAGGGGTCCTTCGCCGCGGATCTCGACCTCGCCCAGGGCGAGATGCTCGACTTCATCGTGGACTGGGGCGACGCACTGGCCTTGCCGGAGCCGTCGCTCATCCCGAGCGCATAGGGGTTTCGCGGCGCAGGCACAGCCGTCCGGAGGAGCGCGAGTCGTCCTGGCGGCGCGGTCTGCTGCCGCGGCGCGCGTCTGCATCTACGGGCGAGGAGCGAAGATCCACTCCCATGCGGGCACGGCCCGCACCGTGCCCGCGTCCGTCGGCAGTTCTTCGCGCTCGCCGACGGTGATGATGGTCGCTTCGCGCACCCCCGTTTCGGCCATGGCTTCGCCGAGCGCGCGGAGCTCCCGAGCGCGCGTGCTGGGGTCGTGGACCGTCGCGCACACCTGCAGCAACCGAAGCTCGCCACCGCGCGCTACCGGATCCACGGCGAAGTCGACCTCGTACCCCGACGCGGTTCGGTAGTAGGTGATGAGCCGATCCGCCATCCGCCCGAGCTCGCGCCGGAGCTCGAGGTAGACGAGGTTCTCGAGCAACGCGCCGAGGTTCTGGGCCCCACCGAGATGCATGGCGCCGGCGAGGCCCGGATCGACGACGTACACCTTGCACGGGTTCACCAGCCGCTGCTTCTCAGACGCCGTGCGTAGCGGTACCAAGAACGCAAGGTGGGCGTCGGTCAGATGCTCGAGATACCCGAGCAGCGTGGCCTTGGCGACCTTGACCCCCCGCGCGGCGAGCGTGCCGTGCAGGCGCCTGACGCTCAGCGTACCGGCGTTGGCAGCGAAGACCGCGCGGACCAGATGACGAAGCGCCACGACGTTTGCATGATTCTTGTCTTCCGCGCTGACCTGTTTGCACCAGGTCGTCTTGCCCGGCCACAGGCTTGGCCGGGCGCACTGGCCCTTGACGCCCGTTCGACACCGCGCCCGGGCCGCGACCCACCGTGCACGAAGACGATCGCGCGCCCACGCGTCGTTCGCCAGAACACCGTCCGCCGCATCCTGCCCCAAGCCGCAGCGCAGGGCGAAGCGCGCGGCGAAGTGCTCGCACAGCGGGGCGATGTCCTCGCGCCGCTCGCGCAGCGGGGGGAGATCGATCGGGACGACGTTGAGCCGGTAGTAGAGATCGGCGCGAAAGCGGCCCGTCTGGACGGCGGCACCGAGGTCGCGGTCGGTCGCCGCGAGGATGCGCACGTCCACGCGCCCCGTGCTATCTTCCGCCAGGTCCGTAACATGGCGAGTTTTCGTGGCTGCTACGGGAGTTGCGGGCCGAGTGCCCGGCATCCATCTGGCGAACTTCGTCCCAGCGGACCCGGCTGCCCTCTGGCACGGCGGTTGCGACGAAGCCCTCGCGTGAACCGCGTGCGCCGGTGCATTCACGTTTTCTCCGCCGCAGCCATCGCGGCTGTCCTGTCTGCGCCCCCGGCCGAGGCCGCCGTCACGCTCGGGCAGGAGCAGGCGGTCGCCATGGGCCTCGGCCGCCACCCCGCGGTTCGGGCAGCCGGTCACGGCATCGAGGCCGCCCGGGCGCGCACCAGCCAGACGCACACGGCCTGGCTTCCCCGGGTCAAGGTGGAAGGCAGCTACATGGCGATCGGCCCGGTGCAGGACATGGTCATCGACACCGGGATCGCGCCGCCGCCGCCGTTCGGAGGCGCACCGATCATCATCGAGAAGGAGATCGGCTCCCTGCACAACGCCGCGGTGGGCGTCTCGGCGGCATGGCGTGCCTTCGAGGCCGGCGCCACGGCGGTGCGCACCGAGGCGGCCGAGGCCCTGGAGCGCGCGGCCGAGGCCGATGCGGAGCAGCAGCGGGTGCAGATCGCCTACGCCGTGCGCGCCGCCTACCTCGCGGCCCGCTTCTTCCAGGAGCTCGATACCACCACGGGGGCGTCGCTGGCCCTCGCCCGGGCCGAGCTGCGCGAGGAGGAGGCAAGGCGCGCGGCCGGCCTGGGCAGCGATCTCGATCTGGCCCGCGTGCGCATGCGCGCGGCCGAGCTCGAGGCGCGCGCGGGGCAGGCGAGCCAGGAGAGGGCTCGCGCCCAGACCACGCTGCGGCTCTTGCTGGGACTGGAGCCGGGCGCCGAGCTGCGCTTGAGCGACGATCTCAAGACTCTCGCCGGCGCGCCCCTCGGCCCGGCGCCGCGAACCGATGCCCATCCGCTGCGCCGCACCGTTGCCGCCCTGGAGCAGGCGGCCGAGCGCGACCGGTCGCTCAAGTGGCGGGCCTACTGGCCCACGCTCGACGTGGTCGGCGCCGTCAAGTACCAGTACCCGAAGAACTACTTCGAGACCGACCAGGCCGGCCCGACCTACAGCGCCGGCGCGGTGCTCACCTGGATCGCTTTCGACGGGGACCTGTTGCGGCGCCAGATCGCGGAGTCGGACGCCAAGCTCGCCGAGCTCTACGCCAAGGAGCAAGCCGCGGACGAGGAGATCCGGCGCCAGCTCGCCGATGCCGAGGCGCAGATCCGCACGTCGGAGACAGCGGCGAGCGCGGCCGAGCGTACGCTCGAGGCGGCGCAGATCTACGAGCGGGCGGCCCGGGCCGCGCTCGGCGCGGGCGCGGGCACGGCGCTGGAGCTGCGCAAGGCCACGGACGGAGTCGATCAGGCGCGCCTCGCGTGGCTCAAGGCATGCTTCGACGGCGCGCTGGCGCGCGCGGCCTATCTACGCGCCGGCGGGCGGGCCCGCATCGAGGAGGAGAAGGGATGGTAAGCGTTCACGCCCCCTGCCAGGCGGCTCGTCAGGCGGCCGTCAGCGCGAGCGCGCCCGCAGCGCCGGGCCGCAGCGTACTCCTGTACGTGAGGACCCGGCGCGAGGACGCAAGCCGCGATCACGGCCGACTCGGCGAGCCGTCCCTACCTGCCACCCCGATACCGCCGAACGGATACAAGAGATGAAGCGTGCCCTGGTGCTGTTCGTGGTGCTCGTGACCGTGCTCTCCGTGCTGCTCTACCTGCGGCTGCGGCAGCAACGGCTCGACGCGGAGCGCGCTTCCGGCGGCAGCGCCACGGTGGAGGGTACCAAGGTCGACGTCGTCTCCCGTCTGCCGGCGCGGATCGAGGCCGTGCGCGTGCAGGCGGGCGACGAGGTCAAGCAGGGCCAGGAGCTCGTTCTGCTCGACTGCGCCGAGCCGCGCGCCCTGCTGGCCCAGGCCGAGGCGGCGCTGGAGGGCGCCCGAGCGGCACAGCGGGCGGCCGAGACCTCGGAGAAGCTCGCGGCGCAGGGCGTGCGCGGCGCCGGGCTCGCGCTGGCCATGTCGCGCGCCGCGGCCCTGGCGGCCGAGGCGCAGAAGCGCGCGGCCGACGTGCAGCGCGGGGCGACCGAGCGCGCCTCGCAGCGGACCGAGGCCGTGCACCTCGTGGGCGGCGTCTCGGACCAGGCCCTGGACCAGACGCAGAGCACGCTGGCCGGCCTCGATCAGCAGTTGGTCGCCCTGGACGCCAACGCGCAGGCGGCCCGCGAGCGCTCGGCCGCGTCGGGCACGGAGCGGCAGGCGGCCGTGATCAAGGGAGAGCTGGCCGGCGTGCAGACGAGCGGGGCGGCGCAGCAGGTCAAGGCCGCCCAGGCCGCGCGCGACCGCGCTGCCCTGGCCGTCGCCGAGTGCACCCTGCGCGCGCCGCGCGACGGCTACGTGCAGGAGCGCAACTACGAGCCCGGCGAGGTGGTGCTGCCCGGCAGCCGGGTGCTCTCCCTGGTCGACATCCGCGAGGTGCGGGCCACGTTCTACATCCCCAACGCCGAGCTCGCCGCCGCCCGGCCCGGCCGCAAGGTCGAGCTGCGCGCGGACGCCTACCCCGCCCGCATCTTCGCCGGCCAGATCCGGCGCGTGGGCGTGCAGGCGGAGTTTACCCCGCGCAACGTGCAGACACGGCAGGACCGCGACCGGCTCGTGTACGCGGTGGAGGTGGCCGCGCCGAACGCCGAGCGCCTGCTGCGGCCGGGCATGCCCGTCGAGATCGCCGTCCCCGGCTCCGAGGGGGGCGCGCGGTGAGCGAGCCGCCCGACGACGCCGTGCTCGCGGCCCGGGGCCTGGTGCGCCGCTTCGGTGCGTTTTGCGCCGTCGCCGGGCTGAGCCTGCACGTGCGCCGGGGCGAGCTCTACGGCCTGGTCGGGCCCGACGGCGCCGGCAAGACGACGGCCATTCGCATGTTGACCGGCCTGGTCGCGCCGGACGGCGGCCAGGCCCTCGTGCTCGGCCGGCCGGCGGCCCAGGGCGACGCCGCGGCGCGCGAGGCCATCGGCTACATGCCGCAGCAGTACAGCCTCTACGGCGATCTGAGCGTGGCCGAGAACCTGCGCTTCTTCGGCACGCTCTTCGCCCTGGGCCGGCGCGAGTTCGCCGCGCGCTCCGAGCGCCTCTTGCGCATCACGCGCCTGGACCGTTTCTCGGACAGGCGCGCCGATGCGCTCTCGGGCGGCATGTACAAGAAGCTCGCCTTGGCCTGCGCCTTGCTCCACCAGCCCGCGGCGCTCGTGCTGGACGAGCCCACGAACGGCGTCGATCCGGTCAGCCGCCGCGAGCTGTGGGATCTGCTCTACGAGTTCGTCGAGGGTGGTATGGCCGTGCTGCTGGCGACGCCCTACATGGACGAGGCCGAGCGCTGCCACCGCGTCGGCCTCATCCATCGCGGCGCGCTGCTCGCCGAGGGCGATCCCCGGGCCCTGTGCGCGGGCTTCCGGCACGCGAGCTTCGTGCTCGCCAGCGAGCGGCGCTCCGCGCTCGAGGCGCTGCTCGCCGTCCGTCCCGGCGTTCTCTCGCTCACGCCCCACGGCGCTTCGGTGCGGGTCGTGGTGGACGGCGCCGCGGCCGAGGGCTTCGCCGCCTGGGCCGCGACCCGGCCCGAGGTAAAAAGCGCCGAGCGGGTGCGGGCGGACTTCGAGGACGTCTTCCTCGGCCTGTGCGCCGACCAGGAGCGGGCCGGCGTCGCGGCGGGGGCCGGAGCCGTAGCGGCATGACCGGGCAGCCGATCATCGCGACGGCCGGGCTCACGCGCCGCTTCGGCGCCTTCACCGCCGTGGACCGCGTGAGCTTCCAGGTCGCGCCGGGGGAGATCTTCGGCTACCTCGGGGCGAACGGTGCCGGCAAGTCGACCACCATTCGCATGCTCTGCGGCCTGCTCCCGCCCACGGCGGGACGCGCCCAGGTGGCCGGCGTGGACGTGGGCGCGCATCCCGAGCGGGTCAAGCGCGCCATCGGCTACATGTCGCAGCGCTTCTCGCTCTACCTCGACCTCACGGTGAGCGAGAACCTGCGCTTCTTCGCCGGCGTCTACGGCCTGGGCGGCAAGCGCCGGAGCGGGCGGGTCGAGGCCGCGCTCGAGCTGGCGGGGCTCGGGCCGCAGCGTGACGCTCTGACGCGCTCGCTCTCCGGGGGCATCCGGCAGCGGCTTGCCCTGGCGTCCGCGCTGCTGCACGAGCCGCCGATCCTGTTTCTGGACGAGCCCACGGCGGGCGTCGATCCGGTGGCCAGGCGTTCCTTCTGGCGGGTCATCCGCCAGCTTGCCGCCGCCGGCAACACCCTGTTCGTCACTACCCATCATCTCGACGAGGCCGAGTACTGCGACCGGGTCGGCTTCATGGTCGACGGGCAGCTCGTGGCGCTGGATACCCCGGCCGCGCTCAAGCGCGCCCACGCGCCGGGCACCGTGCACGAGGTGACGGGCGAGCTGCGGCCCGGCCAACTTGCCGCGGCGCTGCGTGGCGTGCCGGGAGTGCTCGGCGTGCGCGCCTTCGGCGCGGCCGCGCGCGTGCGCGTGACGGGCGCGCTCGCCGATCCGGCCGCGCTTGCCGGCCTGCTCGCGCGCCGCGGCCACGGGGCGCTCTCGGTCGGCCCGGCCGAGGCCACGTTGGAGGACGTGTTCCTGGAGCTGGCGGCGGGCGGCGGCGGCGCAGCGACCGAGGCCGAGGTGGCGCCGTGCTGAAGCTACGCCGCCTCCTGCTGCGCTTCCTGGCCATCGCGAACAAGGAGGTGATGCACATCCGCCGCGATCCGCAGATCCTGGGCTTTGCCCTGGGGATGCCCGTGGTGATGATCCTGCTCTTCGGGTTCGGCGTGAGCTTCGACGTGGAGCACGTGCCGCTGGTCGTGGTGGACCAGGACCGCAGCGCCAGCTCGCGCGCGCTCGTGGACAGGTTCACGGCGTCGGCCTCGTTCGAGGTCGTGGCCTCGCGCCGCGATCCGGCCGAGGTCGAGACGCTCTTTCGCGCCTACCTGGCCAAGGCCGCCCTGATCGTGCCCGAGGGCTACGAGCGCCGCCTGCGCCGCGGCGAACAGGCCCAGGCGCAGCTCCTGCTCGACGGCGCGGACAACACCACCGCGGGCATCGCCCTGGGCTACGCCGCGGCGGTCTCGCTCGCGGCCTCGCGCGCCGAGATCGAGCGCCTCGTGGGCCCGCTCGCCCCTTCGCTGTCAGTGCGCTCGCGCACCTTCTTCAACCCGGCGCTGCAGAGCAGCGTGTTCCTGGTGCCCGGGCTGATGGTGGTCATCCTGGTGATGTGCACCGTGATGCTCACGGCCCTGACGGTGGCGCGCGAGTACGAGCGCGGCTCGATGGAGCAGCTCTTCGCGACTCCGGTCGGCCGCCTCGAGGTGATCCTGGGCAAGCTCGTGCCCTACTTCGTCATCGGCCTGGTGCAGGTGCTCCTGGTGCTCGCCCTCGGCGTGACGCTTTTCCACGTGCCGGTGCGCGGCTCGCTCTTGCTCCTCTTCGTCGTGGCGAGCCTGTTCATCCTGGCCATGCTGATGCAGGGGCTGCTCATCAGCGTGGCGACGCGCAGCCAGATGCTCGCCTCCATGGTGGCCGCGGTCTCGACCTTCCTGCCCGGCATGCTGCTGTCGGGCTTCGTCTTCCCGGTCGAGAACATGCCCTGGCTCTTGCGCGCCGTGGCCTCGGTCTTGCCGGCCCGCTACTTCCTGCGTGCGCTTCGGGCCGTGCTGCTGCGCGGCAACGGGCTGGAGGTGATCTGGCCGGACCTCGTGGCCCTCGCCCTCTTCTGCCTCGTGCTGCTCGCGGCCGCCACCAAGCGCTTCCGGCGCACGGTGCTCTGAGGAAATAGGCATGCTCACCGCGCTCTTGTCCGTCATCGTCAAGGAGTACCGCCAGACCTTTCGCGACCGGCGCATGATCTGGATCCTCACCGTGGCGCCGCTGCTCCAGCTCCTGCTGCTCGGCTTCGCCGTGAACCTCGAGGTGGAGCACGTGCCCACCGTGATCGCGGATGAGGACCGCAGCCCGGAGAGCCGTGCGCTGGTGGATGCCCTGTGCGCCGGCGACGCCTTCGACCGCGCCATCATGGCCCAGAACGCCGTGGTTGCCTTTGCCATGCGCCGGGCCGAGGAAGAGGCCCGGCAGCGGCTCGCCTCCTTGGCGGCCTCCGCCGGCCAGGCCGTGGCCATCCCGCGCGTCAACATCGAGCCCCGAGTGCTCTACAACCCCAGGCTCGAGAGCCGGATCTACTTCGTGCCCGGGGTGGCCGCGGCGCTGCTCGTCATCGTGACGCTCGTGACCACGGCCGGCGGCCTGACGCGCGAGAAGGAGGCGGGCACGCTGGAGCAGGTACTGGTGAGCCCGCTCCGGACGGACGTGCTGATTGTCGGCAAGACGCTTCCCTATGCGCTCATTGGCCTCGTGGATCTCGGCTACGTGCTCGCGGCCGGCACCTGGGTATTCGGCGTGCCGCTGCGCGGGCCGCTGTGGGTGGTCTTCCTCGCCGGCGCGCTCTACATGCTGACGACGCTTGGGGTCGGCCTGCTCCTGGGCACGCTCGCGCGCACCCAGCAGCAGGCGCTCATGGGCACCATCTTCTTCATGATGCCGGCCATCGTGCTCTCGGGCTTCATCACGCCCGTCGAGAACATGCCGGGCTGGCTCCGGCCCCTTTCGGGCCTGAGCCCGATCCGCCACTTCGTCGAGATCCTGCGCGCCGTGCTGCTCAAGGGCGCGGGCGTGATGGATCTCGGCCCGCAGCTCGTGGCCCTGGCGGGCATCGGCATCGTGGTGTTCGTGGCCTCAGCCGCGCTACTCCGAAGGCGGCTGGCGTAGGGGCGAGCTGCCATCGCCGTTGACAGCTCGGCGGCCCGAGGTGCGGGAGGACGTGAGCCACGGAAACGTGCAATGTGAAACAGAGAACAGGGAATGTGGAATGTCATCCCTGGACTCGCAGAAACGATCGAGCCCTGGGCAGGCAGGCAGGCTCCGGAGCAGCGCGGCGGCGAACCCCTCCAGGCGCCGGGCGAGGTCATCGCCCTTGCGGCCCTCCGCTTGCCCTTGCCGATCGCTGCTGTTCCACATTCCCGTTCCACATTCCACATTCGCCGCGGCAGGCGCCAGGCCATGGCCACGCCTACCGGCGTCTCTTGGCCCATGCCTCGACCGCAAGGATCTCGGGCGGATGGAGCTGCTAGCAGCGATGGGACGAGCTGCCCGTGCGGTCCCGCCGTACCCGGCTCACGATGGCTCCGCCTGCCCCGGCCGGCGCAGGCGCGGATCGAGCAGCACGTAGAGGAGATCCAGCGCCAGGCTGGCGAGCACGATGGCGGCGGCGGAGAAGAGCACCGTGCCGAAGACGACGGGCCCGTCGCGGTTGACCAGGGCGTCGACCGCCAGGTAGCCCATCCCCGGCCAGCGGAAGAGCCGCTCGGTGACGATGGCGCCGCCGATCAACGTGCCGAAGTCGAGCACGACCAGCGTGGCGATGGGCACGAGCGCGCCGCGCAGGGCGTGCACCACGAGCACGCGCGCCTCGCTCGCGCCCTTGCCGCGGGCCGTGCGCACGAAGTCGGCGGCGAGGGCGGCGCCGAGCTCGTCGCGGCACAGCCGCGCGTACATGGCCGAGCCGAAGATCGCCAGCGTCAGTGCGGGCAGCACCAGAGAACGCAGGTGCTCCGCGCCCGTCAGGCCGTAGCCGTCGTAGGGCAGCCAGCCGAGCCGGTAGGCGAGCACGTACTGGAGCACCACGCCGAGCACGAAGGTCGGCGCGCTCACGCCGACCAGCGTGGCGCCGACCGCGAGCTGGTCCGTCAAGCTGCCGCGCCGGCGCGCGGCGAGGATCCCCACCCCGAGGCCGATCGACACTTGCAGCAGCATGGCCGCCAGGGCGAGCTCGAAGGAGCGCGGGGCCTTTTCGGCGAGCAGGGTCGCCACCGGCTGGCGGTAGCGGAAGCTGTAGCCGAGATCGACGTGCAGCGGGCCCAAGGGCGCGCAGCTTTCGTGCTCCGGGGCCGGCGCGCGATCGCGTCGCAGGTGCACGAGCCGCTGCCAGAACCGCAGGTACTGGACGCCGAGCGGCCGATCCAGGCCGTAGATCGCCCGCGCCTGAGCCACGTCGGCCGGCCGGGCCTGGGGCCCGAGCATCATGCGCACCGGATCCCCCGGCAGGGCGCGCGCCATGAAGAATGCCGCGGTGCCCACGCCCAGGACCACCACCAGGGCCCAGAGCAGCCGCCGGCCGAGGAAGCGAAGCGCGGGCTTCACGGCTCTGCTCCTGGCGCGCCGGCCATCCAGATCCGATCGAACTTCATCGGCAGGATCGGGTGGGGCTCGTAGCCCATGACGTACGGGTGCCACAGCTCGAGGTAGCGCGTGGCATAGAGCGGGATCCAGGGCGCCTCGTCGCGCACGATCTCTTCGGCGCGCTCGTAGAGCGCCATGCGCCGCGTCCTGTCCTGTTCGTGCTGGGCGCGCGAGACGACCGCGTCGAGCTCGGCATGGGAGAAGAACGCGATGTTCTGGCTGCCCTCCTCGCGGATGGCTCCGGAGGTGAGAATGGGCTCGAAGAAGTTCGAGGGATCCGGGAAGTCCGCTCCCCAGGCGGTCCAGCCCATGGGGCAGCGGCGCCGGCGCTGCGTCTCGGCGAGGTAGGCGGCGTAGCTCAGCAGCCTGAGCCGGATGCGGATGCCGACCTTGGCGAGCTGCTGCTGGAAGATCTCGGCGGCGTGCTGGTCGAAGGTGTCCGGCACGGTCACGAAGTCGATGGGCTCGGGGTAGCCGCCGCGCCCGGAGCGCGGATCGTAGGCGTAGCCGGCCAAAGCCAGCTCGGCGAGCGCGGCGGCGGGATCGTGGCGGCGCATGGGACGCAGGCGCTCGGGCCCCGGCAGCGAGGCGGGGATCATCCGGTCGGTCGGGCCCACGTTGGGCCGCACCTTGCCGAGCACGCTCGGGTCGAGCGCGAAGGCCACGGCGCGCCGCACATGGCGGTCGGCGAACGGCGGCATCTCGGTGTTGAGGAACACGCCGAAGGTGGAGTGCGGCTGCGCCCAGCGCCCCCGGAGCTTCCAGCGCGGGTCGGCCTCGAACATGGCGGTGTCGGCCACGGACAGCTCGCGCAGGTAGTCGAGCTCGCCCGACTCGAAGCGGTAGCGCTGCGTGCGCGCCGGCACCTGCGTGTACCACACGATGCCGTCCAGGTAGGGCATGCCCGGCACGTGGTAGCCGTCGAAGCGGCGCAGCACGACGCGCTCGCCCGGGTCCCAGGCTTCGAGCCGGAAGGGTCCTGCCCCGCACGGCCGCGCCGGCCGCTTGGTCTCGACCTGCCGGCCGGAGGAGGGGCAGACCGGCGCGGCGAAGCCCATGGCCAGCAGGGGAAGGAAGGTCGCGTCCGGCTGGCCGAGCTCGATCTCGATCTCGGCCGGCCCGAGCACGCGCACGCCTGCCAGGCTCGCCGCCTTGCCGCCGCGGTAGGCCCCGTGGCCGACGATCATGGCGTACTGGCTGGCGCCGGGGCTCGGGGTGCCCGGGGCGAGCAGGCGCTCGAGCGAGCGCTTGACGTCGGCGGCATCGAGGGGCGCCCCGTCGTGAAAGCGCAGGCCGGGCCGGAGCCGGAAGCGATGGATGCGGCCGCCGTCCCGCGCTTCGTGGCTCTCGGCCAAGTCCGGCACGAGCCTGCCCTGCTCGTCCCAGCGCAGCAGGCGCGCGAAGAGGAGCTGGCCGATGGCGCTCGACGCCTCGTCGTAGGCCAGCGCGGGATCGAGCGCGCGGATGTTCTGCGAGGTGGCCACGCGCAGCCAGCCGCCGCGCACCGGGGCGGCACCCGGGGCGGCCGGCCGTCCTCGGGGCGGCCCGACGCGGCCGGGCGAGGCGAAGCCCACGAGCACGAGGGCGGCGGCGGCGATGAGCAGGTCGGCCGGGAGCCGCCCGGGCGCGGGTGGGCGGCGGGGCGCGTCCTGGGCCAGCAGGGCGTCGCGCAGCCCGTCGCCGACGCGGGCGAAGCCGAGCACCGCCAGCATGATCGCCAAGCCGGGCGCGGCGACCAGGGCGAAGCGCACGCCGAGGTAGCCCTCGGCCTCGTGCAGCATCCGGCCCCAAGTGGCCTGCGGGGGCTGCAAGCCGACCGTCAGGTAGCTCAGCACGGCCTCGGCGAGGATCATGCTCGCCACGGCCTGCGTGCCGATCACGAGCAGGGTGGGCAGCAGGGCGGGCAGCACGTGCCGCCAGAGGATCCGCGCGTGCGAGGCGCCGAGCGCCGTGGCGGCGGACACGTAGTCCAGGCGCACCACCTGCATGGTCTTGGCCCGCACCACCCGGGCGATCCCCGTCCAGCCGGTCAGTCCCAGGACGAGCACCACGGTCAGGGCGTCGGCGCGCTCGATCGCCACGCCGATGGCCGTGACGAGCAGGAGAAAGGGAAAGGCCAGGGCCACGTCTACGAGCCGCATCAGCGCGCTGTCGACGGCCGCCACCGGCAGGCCCAGCCGCAGCGGCCCAAGCCTGAGACGGTAGCGCCGCGGGCTGCCCTCGAGGTAGCCCGCGCCCAGCCCAACCGCCGTGCCCACGCAGAGCGCCAGCGCGGTGGCACAGGCACCGACGAGCAACGACAGCCGCGCGCCGTGAGCGAGCCGCGCCAGCAGATCGCGCAGCACCGGATCGGTGCCCAGCGGGTGCGCCGCGGACGGCCCGGGCGGCGCGCCGAAGGCGTCGCGACCGAGCGAGAAGTCGCTCTGGTTGGGATCGGCCCCGATGAGCACCGGGCCGAGCAGCGCGAAGAGCACCAGCGCCGCCACGAGGGCGAGCCCGAGCATGGCCGGCCGGTTGCGCCGGAAACGCGCGACCACAGCGGCGGGCAGCACTACCGCTTTCCTTCCAGGAACTCGCTGACCGCGGCGACGAACTCCTGCGGCAGCTCGGCGTGGGGGCAGTGCCCGGCGTCGAGCAACTCGAGCCGCGCCCCCGGGATCTCGCGCGCCAGCCGCAGCGCGAAGCTCGCCGGCACCACGCGGTCGTCGCGGCCCCAGACGACCAGCGCGGGCGTGCGGATGCGCGCGATGCGCGCCACCACCGGCCGAGTGTCGAGCAGCGCGGTGAGCACCGCATAGGCGCTCTCGCGCGCGGCCGGCGTGTTGAAGTAGGCGTAGAAGCGGTCGACGAGCGCCGGGGGAACCGCGGCGTCCGGAGCGAACACCTGCTCCTGGAAATAGCGCCGGAAGCGCCGCCGGCCGTAGAGCTGCTTGAACAGCACGGCCCCAACCACGGGCAGCAGCTCCAGCCGCGCTCCGAGCCCGAGCCGCCGCGGGTAGCAGATGGCGTCGACGAGCACCAGCCGGGCCACCA
The DNA here is from genome assembly GCA_016209145.1 of Deltaproteobacteria bacterium. Lineage (GTDB taxonomy): Bacteria > Myxococcota_A > Polyangia > Polyangiales > Polyangiaceae > JACQWT01. Next base: position 38,903 of record JACQWT010000154.1, read on the forward strand.
GCTCGGGGTGGTGCGCGGCCAGCGTCAGGGCCACCGTCCCGCCCATGGCGTGCCCGACGACGCTGCTGCGTCCCAGCCCGTACGCGGCCACGAGATCCACGACCGCCTCCGCGAAGGTTTCCACCCCGTAGGCGTAACGGGCCGGGCTGGGCTTCTCGCTCTCGCCGAAGCCCGGGAGGTCGGGGGCGAGCACGTGGAAGCGCCGAGCGAACAGGTCGATCACGTCATCGAACTCGAGGTGGCTGACCATGAAGCCGTGCAGCAGCACGAGCGGCGCTCCGGCCTCGTCGCCGGCCTCGGTCACGCGTAGGCGCGCGCCGCGGGCGGCGACGTCGCGCGCGCGGCGTTCGATGGGCGCACGGGATGGCATCGGCGCCACGATACCCCGAGCGTTCGGCGCTCGCGAGTCCGGCTGACGTGTGACAGACAATGTCCGAGCTGGATCCCGTTCTACGGTCGTTGCCGGGAGCGCCGGCCGCGTCGAAAAGATAGCCGGGAGAATGTCCGGACAATCTCTTGACTGTATTCCATTGAGTAGAATAGGGTCCGCCCCAGGTCGGCAGCAACAGGTACGGTCGGCGATGGCGACGTTGAGTGAGGAGACCCTGGTGCGACTCGAGCGAGAGCACGAAGGTGGTCTCTCCTCGGCGGACCTGCTCGGGCTGCTCGCCGACGCCGGGATCCGCTTCGGGGAGGCCACGCTGCACAAGTGGGTGCAGCTCGGCCTGCTGCCGCGCTCGGTCCGCGTCGGGCGCAAGGGCAAGCACCAGGGCAGCCGGGGGCTGTACCCGGTGCGGGTCGTGCGTCAGATCCTCCGGGTAAAGGACATGATGGCGCGGGGGCTGACGATCGAGGAGATCCAGCGCCACTTCCTCTTCGTCCGCGGCGATCTGGAGCACCTCGATCAGACGCTGGCGAAGATCTTCGACATCTTGGAGCGGCTTCGCCGCGAGCGGGCCGACTCGATGACCGCGCACGCCGTGGCATCCGACCTTAGCCGCGCGCGCCAGCTTGCCCGCGAGCTGGTCGCGCGGCTCGAGTCCATCGAGCGCCGGCTGTCGGCCGCAGGGCCTTCGGCCGAGCGCACCAGGGCGGTCCTAGCATCATGACCGCCGCTTGCAGGGTGGGGACGGTTCCCCGGAACGACGCCAACGGGGTGAAATAGCAGGTTCTGCGCCGGCAGGCGTGAGACCAGGGCTCGCACGTGGAGCCCACGGGGACTGTGGTCGAGCGGCGCAACCCCGCGTACCGGTGCGGAGCCCGGGCCGGGACGCGAGGGGGCGGTGCGCCGTGCGAGGGCAGGCAACGGACAGCACGGGGAGTTTACGATGGCAGCGGAATGGAACGACACTTGCGCAGCGCCGGTCGAGCACGCCGCGGTTGCCGATCAACCGTCGTCGGACTTCGCCAAGCTTCCGCCCGCACCGGGCGAACCCGATCCGCTGGCCGTGCTTGACGGCGCGACCGTTCGCAAGACGGCGCAGACTGCCGACACCGCCGTCACGCGCGAGCAACGCCGTTCGCGCCGCAAGCGGGCCGTGCGCGCGCGTACCATCAGCATCAAGCGCATGACCAAGCGCGAGCTGGAGCTCGGGCGCCTGCTCTACCCGGAGACCGACTACTGGAAGCCGCGCACGCGCGCCCAGTGCGCCGGCGGCGATCGGCCGTGTCCCTACGTCTCGTGCAAGCACCACCTCTACCTGGACGTCTCGCCGCGCACCGGCGCCATCAAGCTCAACTTTCCCGACCTCGAGGTGTGGGAGATGGCCGAGAGCTGTGCCCTCGACATCGCCGATCGTGGCGGAACCACGTTGGAGGACGTGGGCGCAATCATGAATCTCACCCGCGAGCGGATCCGCCAGGTCGAGGTGCGGGCGCTGGCCAAGCTCCAGGCCCTACGCGAGATGGAGGCCATGCGCGACTACGTCGACGAAGGTCCGGTGGGCAAGCGGCGCCTGCCCGTGCTGCACGACGAAGACGAGGACGAGGCGGTCGACGAGGAGCCCTGCGAGGACGACTGGTTCTAGGAGTCTGTCGGAGAAAAAACTAAGTGCGCGGAATTGTTCGGTTCCAGCGTCAGAGTAAAGTGAGCGATTTCGATAACTTGGACCATTTCGAGCACGCTTTCTCCGACACACTCCTAGCATCAGGGCGGTCAGTTCAGCGTCGAGCCGTGCCCGGCCTGCGCCGGCGCCGGGGGCCGATCCGAAAACGCGGAATCGATCTCGCTCTCCAGGGCTTCGCCCAGCTCCTGTTCGACCCGGTCGATGCTCCCGGCGAAGCGGAGCACATTGACGGCCTAGATGAAGACGCGTCGACGATCACCTCAGGCCCGGGCACATCGGCGACGTACATCTCGGCCTGGCCGAGACGTTGGCGTTTCTCGCCCGGGAGCGATTTCACCGCCTTGGCCGCGAGCACCGAGAAAGCCTCGCTGCTTGGCGCCCATCCGGGCAGCCCGAGCTGCAGATCGAGCTGGCGCGAGCGCAGGAAAGCCTCGCTCGCCCCCTGGCGGTCGCCGCGCTCGTCGCGCAGTAGCCCCAGGTAGTAGAGCGCGTCCGCGTGCTGCGGGTCGGCCTCGACTACCGACTCGAGCAGCGGCGCGGCATCGTCCAGGCGGCCCGCATCGAAGTAGGCGCGGGCAACGAGGAAGCGCTGTCCCACGTTTTCGTATGGGCCCGGAGGCAGCGCGGCGACGAGCTTGCGGGCCGCGTCTGTCTCGCCTTGGCCGAGCAGCGCATCGAGCTTGAGCAGCAGCGCCTCGATCCGCTCGTCGTCGTACTCGGTCAGATCGAGCACTCGGTCGCACAGCTCGATGGCCTCGCCAAATTCGCGCAGCGGGTGGAGGTACAGCTCCGCCGCGTTGAGCATCGCCTCGACGTAACCGTCATCGAGGACGATGGCTTGGTGGTAGGCGTCGAGTGCCTCGTCCCAGTTGCCCTCCAGCGCCGCCACGAAGCCGAGCAGGTGGTGCGCCTCGGGCGAGTCGGGGTCGAGCTCGATCGCGCGCCGCGCAGATGCCAGCGCCCCGCGCGCGTCGCCGCGCTGCGCCAGGTCCCAGCCGCGGTCGAGATGGGCCGAGAGCTCGTCCATGGGCAACAAGGCAGACTTCTGCGAAGCGACGCGCGAGTCAAGGGCGCTTCGAGCGTAGGGCGGGCTTCGCCTGCAACCCGGGCGCGGAAGCGGGGGTCCCGAGCGCTGCGGCGCAGGCCCCCGGGCGCTGACCTTCGCGCGGCAGCCTCCTGATGGTGATCGGCGTTGACATCGGCGCTGCCGGCCTCCGGCCGAGCGGCGCCACCTCGGTGCGGCGTCGGCGCGGCGCACCTTCACCAAACTCTGATGCTCGGTGTCTCAAGCTCGTTGGCACGTTCCGCCCGACGTGGACGGCTCCCGCGAGAGCCGACGGCCGCGCGGCGCAGCAAGGCGGGGTGAAACGACCGCGGAGGTGGTATGGTGTATTCGTGACCGAGGCAGCACGCGAGCGTTTGGTGCAGGAGCTGGTAGCTCTCCCCGAGGAGGAACGCAGGGCCGTAGTCCGCGAGGCGCGCGTCCGCGCCCGGGTCAGCGGCCCAACGCTGCCGTGGGCCTCGCTGCGGGCCGCAATCGGCCTGGCACAGGGTGCGGCCGCAGACGCCGTCGAGGACTGCGATGGGCTCTACGATGGCTGAGGTCGTCCTTGACGCGAACCTGATCGTTGCGCTCCTGTACGAGGGTGACGTTCACCATCGCCGCGCGAAGGAGCTAGCGGACCGGCTGGAAGCGGACGGCCACATCCTGGTGCTGCTCGACGTGCTCGTCTACGAGGCCGTGCCCGTCCTGTGTCGTCGGGCTCGCGAGAAGAAGACGAGCCCACCCAACCTGGTCCGGGTGCTCGCCGCGGTGCGCGGATGGTTCGATGAGGGGCTCGTGCGGTTCGTTGCCGACGAGGCGAGCCGCTTGGTTGCCGACGTGCTCGACGTGATCCAAGACACGGCCGGAGCGCTCAACTTCAACGATGCACTCCTGGTCGTGCTCGAAAGCGAGGGCATCATCGACAAGCTCGCGAGCTTCGATCCCGGGTTCGACGCTGTGGCGGGCTTCCCGCGTATCGCGTAGCGGCAAGGCAGCTCGACACGGCCGCTTCCGTCACGCACCAGCGCAAGATCCAGACCTGGCGGATGGGGCCCCAGCTCCGCTCGCCCCGACCGGAGAACGTGCTGGGCGACTGGTTACTCGTGGATCACGACGAGCGTGCCCTTGCTCTTCTCGGTCGCCCACACCCCGTGCCAGCCACGCGGCAGCACGGGATCGGTCCAGAAGAAGAGGTGCTTGGCGTCCGCGGGCGACAGGTTGACGCAGCCGTGGCTCTGCTCCCGGCCGAAGTTGGAGTGCCAGAAGGCTCCGTGCAGCGCGTAGGAACGGTCGTAGTACATGACGTAGGGCACGTCCTCGATGCTGTAGGGCATGTCGCCGGCAATGCCCTCGCCGTCCATGGTCGTGCTGATGTGCTTCTCGCGGATGCGGAACTTGCCGGTGGGCGTGCGGTGGTCGCGCTTCTTGTCGGTGGAGTGCTTGCCCGGCGCCACGAGCGCGGCATAGACGGGGCGCTCGCCCTCGAAGGCCACGAGCGTCTTCAACGTGAGGTTGACGTCGATCCACTTCTCGTCCGCGGCGAGGCCCTCCGGCGCCGGACCGGGCTCGGTGTACGTGCCGTCGATTTCCCGCATCCACCAGCCGTCGAGCGTCTCGCGGTACCGCTTGCCGGCGTGCGCGCGCGTCTCGCCGGTGAGCCCGATCGCCGTGAAGCGCTCGACGCGATCGAGCCGCTGGAGCACCTTGCCGCCTTCGGCGAAGCCGTAGCGGTGGGCCGGGGCGTTGCGCACGAACCCCACCGCGCGTACCCCGCTTGCCATCTCCATGCCGTGCAGGTCGGGCGTCTTGGGAATGACCATGCGATCGGCCGGGGCGATCAGGCCGGAGGTGGTGCGGTACCACAGGCGGCCGGTCCCGGCGAAGGTCTGGTCGATGGCCACGAAGAAGCCTTTGACCATCCGCTTGGCGAGGGTGCCGCCTCCCTCATCGAGCTCGGCGAGCGTGACCTGCGGCGGCCCGGCATCGGCCGAGCGCTGCCACCAGGGCAGCTCCTCTTCCGCGGCCGCCTCGTCCTCGCCCCCGGGGGGCGGAGGCGGCTCGGCGGCGGGGCCGGCACCGGCCGCCCCCGCGTGTGGCAGGCTCGGCCCGGGGCCAGGCGCGGCCGTCTCGCCGGCGCCGCTGGGGATGGCGTCCGGCCGACGCGGCCGAGTGCCGGGAGCCGAGCTGCCCTCCGGGGCTTCGCCATGTGCGGCTTGCTCCGTGCCCTTGTCCGCGTGCTTGCCGGGCGGCGGTGCCGTGTCATCGGGCTCGCCTTGGCCATTGGGCCGGCGTTGGGCCTCCTTGGCGAGCTTCAGATAGGGCTCGTACTCGATCATCTCTTCGCGGGCGGGGACCGAGCGGTAGAGCGGAGTGCCGTGGGCGGTGTTGTAGGCATACCGGTAGGGCAGCAGCGCCGCGAGGTCGGGAGGCTTGACGCCCAGCCGAACGCGCGGGTTGTCGAGATCCAGCGTGGCGTACTTCCCGCAGACGTAGCCGCCGCCCCCGAGTTCGTACCAGCCCTGGGGGCACGCCTTGGTCTTGACCGGCCGGCCATCGGTCGGGACCTTGCCGCCGCGGCGCACGTAGCCCAGCCAGCGATCCGCAAAGCGCGTGGTGGCGTAGACGGGCGTCGCCTGTGCCATGGCCCCGAGCCACGGGCCGTCGTAGGCTGCGCTCGAGGCGTCCGCGGCGCCGGCGTCAGGGGTCGCGCTGGCGGCGGCCCCGGGGCGCGAGATCGTCGAGGTGCCCGGCAGCGCGCCGCCCGTTGACGCCCGCGGCGCGCCGGTGCTCGCGACGCGGCCGCCGGGCCCCGCCCGGTCGCGTCCAGGGGCGGGCTCGCTCCCGCAGCCCCCGGACCAGCTCAGCGCCGCCAGGACGCCCGCCCCGAGCGCGGCGCCCAGCACCAGGCCGAGCGCCGTGGGGATCTTGCCGCTCGGGCGAGACCCGCTTCGCGGCGGAGCAGTGCCGCGGCGCCGCTGGTTGCGCGGTGCGTCCGGTGGGTGGGGCTGGCCCCGGGGTGCTGCCGTCCAGGGCGACGGGCCGGGCGGGTGGCCGGCGCCAGGCTCGGGGTGAGCGCTCGCTCCTCCCGTCCCGGATCGGAGACGACCCCTGCTCCTGCTCTCGTCACTCATGGCTGCCTCGGCCGCCGCGGGTGGCTATTCCTAGCCGCAACCGGGCCGATCGATCCACTTCTCGGCACCGCTGACACGCCATGCCGGATCCGTGCCACGGGCCTGCAACCACCAACGTAGTCGAAGACTCCCACAGTAGTGCTAACTTGACCAGCGCGGGTGCGCTTGTGCCCCCGCGCGGAGTGCTCGGGTGTGGCGAACGTGAGGCAGGGCTGCGGCGGCGTGGACACGGCGCAGAGCCCCGCCCCGTGGGTGCTGCGCGACGCCCGTCGGTGGCCGCTCCTGGTGGCGCTGCTGCTGGCGGCCCTGCTGCACGTGCCGATGGTCCCGTCCCGCCTGATGCTCCTGCTCCGGCTCTTCCTGGCGGGCCCGGCGGAGGAGACCGGGCCCATGCAGGAAGAAGTCGTGATGCCGGTCGATCTCGACGTGGACTTCATGGCCGAGCCGGGAGAGCAGGCGCCCGGCGCGGCCGGGCCGGCGGCCGGCCAGGCCGGCGAGCTGGTGCCGGAGCCTCCCGCCGCCGGGGCGGCGGA
>JACQWT010000587.1 GCA_016209145.1 Deltaproteobacteria bacterium
GCGCCATGTCCACGGGCGCGGCACGCCCGGGCGCGACGGCGAGCAGTCGGAGCAGCGCGGCCAAGGGGCCCAGCCAGGCGGGCCCCGGCTCCGCCGCACCGGGGCCGGAGCCGCAGCCGAGCGCAGCGTCCTCCGCGCCTAGGCGCAAGGGGATTGCTGAGGACCTGCCATACTAGGCTCCCTGCGGGACCGGCGGCGCCTGCCGGGGCGGCAAGTGCGCCAAGGACGCTTGCGCTGCACGGTAGCGGTGCCACAGGGCGGGCCGCGCCTCGTCCTGGACGTCTCGTCTGCGCCGGGGTATTGGACCGGCAAGGGAAGGAAAGGGAAGGGGCGCTCATGGACTTGTCGGCGTGTGCAGTCGCGTGCGCCGTGCGGCCCGCCCAGGGGCTTCGCACTGCATCGCTCCTCGTTGCCGGTGGCCTGCTCGCGCTCGGGGCCTGTTCCGGCGACGGCGCGCCCGGCGGCGCCGGGGGCAGCCCGCCCGCCACCGAGCTCGCCTCGACCGAGTGCGGGGCGTGCGTCACCACCGCCTGCGCCGGGGCCATCTCGGAATGCCAGACCGATCCCGGCTGCGCGGGCTACCTCGAGTGCTTGCTCAAGTGCCCGGTGGACGAGCACGGCAACGCCGACCAGGGCTGCGACGAGGGCTGTGCGAGCAGCGGCTCCTCCGAGACGGCCAGGCTGGCGAGCGGGCTCACGGCATGCCGCCTCTACGGCGATGGGGCGAGCTGCAAGACCTGCGCGATACCGAACCAGCCGGTTTCGGGCACGCTCAACCAGCAATGCGAGCCACGCCCCGAGCCGGCGCCCACGCCGTGCCGCCAGTGCTACTGGGACCACTGCTGCGACACCTGGGATGCCTGCTTCGCCGAAGGCGTGAACCCCGACTGCGACGCCTTGGCGACCTGCATCCAGGAGTGCAAGGACCCGATCGAGCCCTGCGTGAAGGCGTGCTTCGCGGCGCACCCGGGTAGCGTCGCGACGCTGCTCGATCGGCTCTCGTGCGCGACCGCGCTGTGCGCGCCCGACACGCCGCACTGCGAGCCCGCCGAGCGCGACGCCTGTCAGGCCTGCCTGTACGACGACTGCGCCGATCCTTTTGCGAAGCTCTTGTCCACGGCCGAGGGCTTCCTGGTGTGGCTCTGCACGGCCGACTGTGGGGCAATCGACGCCGGCTCCCAGTGCATCGAGGGGTGCGTCGCCGCCTACCCTGACGCGACGGAGGCGTTCTTCCTGTGGGCGGAGTGCGTCGACTATGCCTGCGCCACCGTGTGCTGAGGCCACATGACGCTCGGAGCAGGGATGGTCGTACCCGTTCACGGCATTTCCGCGCGAAGTCAGCAAGGACGGCTCGCCGAGTCGGCTGGGAGAATGCGTGAACGCGTACGGATGGTCGGCCGGCTGGCCGCGCTGGTGCGGCGTACCGGCTGGCTCGGCCTGCTGCTGGCCGGCTGCGGGCCGGCGCCGGCCCGCCCGCAGGTGCTGCTCTACGTCGATCTCGACATGCCCCTGCCCGATCAGATCGGACCGGACACGAGCCCTGATGCGGCGGTCGATACGCTGCGCATCGAGCTCTACCGGTCCGGCCGGCAGCTTCTCGACGACCGGATGCTCGTCGTGGCGACGGGCGCGAATCTACCACTTTCGTTCGGAATCCCGAGCGAGGCGAGCGTGGACGGTGACGTTCTGGTTCGCATCCGTGCCTTTCGGGCGCTGTTTGCCATTCCGGGCGAGCAGGCTGGAGCCCCGGTGCTCGATCCGCTGCCCGAGGTCACGGTGGATCGAGCCGTGACGCTGACCTTGCCGCGCGACGGGATCGATCCTCGGACCGTCACCCTGCACGGCGAGTGCATGGGCCTGCCGGTACGCTTCGGCATCGGCGCCCAGCCCGACCGCACCTGCCTCGACGCCGACCACCTTGAAGGGCTCTCGACCGAGGGCATCGCGAGCGGGCCTGCTTCGGGCAGCGTCGCGGGCACCTGGCCCCGTGCGCTCTCGCGGCCTTGTGGTGCCGACGCTCCGGCCGGCAGGCGCTGCGTGCGGGGCGGCTTGAGCATCCTGGGCGACCCGTTGTTCCCGGCGCGCGACGAGCTCGAATACGATGCGGTCCCGCTGCGCGTCGCCTCTCTCTCGCCCTTCTTCCTCGACGAGACCGAGGTCACGGTGGGCGAGCTGCGCGAGCTCGTGGCGAACGGCTACCAGGGTCCGTTGCCCTACGCGCCCAATCCGGCGAACGAGTTCCGCCGCTCCTGGCCCGTCCCGGGCGGTCAAGGCCCGAACAATGTCCTGGACGCCCGCAACCGATCTACCCCGTCCCCAGCTCCCGGAGCAGCGCGACGATCTCCTCGCTCTCGGGATCCTCGCGCTGCGCCCGCCGGGCCCACATCAGCGCCGTGCGCGGGTCGCCCAGGCGCTGGGCGATCTTGGCCTGGCGCAGGTAGGCTTGCACCGGCGGGATGGGGCAGCGCGCCGCCGCGTCCATCAGCGTGATGGTGCGCAGCGTCCGGGCGGCGAGGTCCCACTGGCCCAGCTCCTCAGCCAGATCGGCCAGATCGGCCGCCACCTGGCCGTTCTGCTTGGCCGTCAGGTGCGCCTGCTGCAAGAGCTGGAGCTGCGCCGCCCGGTCGCCGCGAGCAGCGGCGACGTGGGCCTTGCGATGCTGCAGATCGGCTAGCGCCGGGACGCGCCTGCCCTTGAGCGCGGCAATCGCCTGGTCGAGCAGCCGGTCGGCGTCGTCGATCCGGCCGCCGCGGACGTAGGCGCCGGCCAGGACGGCAGTCGTGGCGGCATCGCCCGGCTGCAGCTCGAGCACCTGCTTCAGCGCCGGAATGGCCGACTCGGTGGCGCCCAGATCGAGCCAGAGCTGCGCCGCGCGTGTAAGCAGCGCCGCGCGCTCGGCCGGCGTCGCGGCGAGCGGGGCTTCCTCGACCAGGAGCCGTGCCAGGGGCTCGTGCGCGGCCTCGGCCTCGTAGAGCTTGCGCAGCTCGGCGCGCACGAGCGCGTTCTCGGGCTGGTCGCGGTGGGCACGCTCGAGACCCTCGCGTGCCCCTGCGGGCAGCGCGAGCTCGTGGCAGGCGTGCGCCAGGGCCAGGGCGGCGTCGATCTGGGCCGGCCCGCTCTCGTGCTCCACCAGCATGGCGCAACTGCGCGCGACCCCCTCCCAGCGACCGTCGGCGGTGTCGATGTCCCGGAGCCGGCGCAGCGCCTCGAGGTCGCCGCTCTGGCGCTCGACCCAGCTCGCCAAGAGCTCCGATGCCTCGTCGCGCCGGCCGTGCGCCAGCACGAGCTCGACCGTGCGCAGCATGGCCGCGCGCTCGGCCGCCGCGTCGCCGCGCTCTCCCGCGCCGCGGCGGCGCTCTGCCAGAGCCGCTTCGAGCTCGGGCGCCATCCCCTTCCGATCGATGGCGTAGGCTTGCTCGAGATCTGCCAGGCTCGCCGCCTCGTCGCCACTGCGGGCGTGCAGGGCCCCCCGCGCACGCAGCAGCGCAAGCCGTCCCTTGGGGCCCGCCTGATCGAGGCCCTCGCCCAGGGCGCGCAGGGCGGCGTCGCGGTCGCCCGCCTCGCCGAGCGCCGTGGCGAGCTCGATGCGCAGCGCTGCGTCGCCCGGCACGGCAGCGCTGGCGCGGCCGAGCAACTCGGCCGCCCGCGCCGGGTCGGCGAGCCCCCGCCAGCAAACGCTCGCCGCCTCTTTCCACAGATCGAGCCGCCGCGGCTCGTCCCCGGCCCGGTCGGCCGCCGCCACGAGCAGGCGCGCCTGGGCCGCGCAGTCGCCGTCCGCACGGCAGCGCGCGAGCAGGAGCTCGGCAAGCCCCTCGTCACCTGGTGCCTTGGCGTAGCCCAGCTCCAGGGCACGCCTCGCGCCGGCGCCGTCGCCCATCGACTCGTACAGCCGTGCCAGCTCCATCGCCAGCGCCGCCGCGCGCCCTTCCTCCTCCACGGCGAGGAGCTTCTCCCCGATCTCGGCGCGCTCCCAGGCGTCCTGCTCCGGGTGAAGCTGGCGCAGCACGGCACGCAGCAGCTCGCGGTCCTGCTCGCAGAAGCGCAAGGCGCCGCGGTAGACCGCCAGCGCCTCGCCCGGCGAGCCCTCCTCGATCCGCGCGCCGAGCCGCAGCGCCGCAGCCTTGATAGCCACCACCTCGCCGCGCTCCTGGGCGGCCGCAAGCTGCCGGCGCAAGAGCTCGACAAGCGCGGCGCTGTCCCCCGTGCGATCGAGATGCTCGCAGAGCAGCTCCTGCGCCTCGGCGCGCTCCGGATCCTCGGCGAGCACATCCTTGAGCAGGGAAACCGCGGCTGGAGCGCGATCGTGGGCCGCCAGCAGTGCCCGGGCCAGCTCGATGCGCAGGCTGTTGCGCTCGCCCGGATCTTGCAGGCCGTCGAGGATCTCGGTCACCATGCGCTCGAGCTGGTCGAGCCGGCCGAGCCGCCGGTAGATCTCCCCTAGCGGCTCCCATGCCTCGCGCGCGGTGGGGTAGCGATCGAGCAGCCCTTCGTAGAGCTTGGCGGCCAGGGTCAGATCGCCCTCGGGCCCACCGGCCAGGGCGGCAATCTCACGGCCGAGCGCGAAGACGCGCTCCGGCGCGGCCACCTCGGCGGCCTGGGCGAGCCACTTGACCGCGCCCGCCACGTCCCCCGCGCTCTTGCGCGCCTCGGCCAGGCCGCACAGGGCCCAGCCGGCCGGCGCCATGCCCTCCGCGCTCTCCTGGGCAATCTCGACGGCGCGCAGCATCAGGGCCTCGGCGCGCTCCGGCCGGCCTTGTTTCGTCACCAGCGCCGCGGCCTCGCGCGCCTGCTCCAGCGTGGCCTCCGGATGCGCCGCCCGGCGCTCGAGGTAGTCCACCAGAAGCTCGCCGTCGCCGGAGCGCCGCGCCACCTGCTCGTAGAGATCGAGCAGCCGGCCGTCATGCTCGTGCTGCGCGACGGCCCGCCGCAGGATCGGGGCAGCGCGCTCCGCCCGGCCGTCGTGCGCCCACGCCCGGGCCAGGGCATCGATGCCCTCGGCCAGCGTCTCGCCCGAGGCGAGCCGTACCTCGGCGATGCGGTACAGGGCGTCGGTGCGTGTCTCCTCTTCAGCCTCGCCCAGGCCGGCGAGCTTCTCCAGCAGGCGGATCTGCTCCTCTTGCCGCCCGCGCGCACCGGCCACGCGGGCCGCGGCGCGCCAGGCGTCCGGCTGGCGCACGCCCGTTTGCGCGGCCTGCTCGTAGCAGGCCGCCGCCTGCTCCAGATCCTGCTCCAGCTTCTCGCACAGCTCGCCGTGGCGCAGCAGCAGCTCGCAGCGCGCGAGCGCGTCGGTGTCGCGCCGCGTGCGCTCGCACAGCGAGCGCACGAGCTCGCCGTAGCGATCGAGCCGGGAGAGGCGGGCGCCGAGATCCCAGGCCCCCTGGTGGTGGGCAGGCACGTCCGGGGCGCTTTCCACGGCGCGCAAGCACGCCTCGAATGCATCCTCGGGCTTGCCCAGGCCGCCGTCGAGCACCTGGGCGAGCTCGCCGAGGATGGCGGCGCGCTTGTGGGCGCCGCGCACGTGCCCGAGACGGCTGTCCAGCACGCGACGCAACAGCTCGGACTCGCCCTGCTCGCGCAGCACCCGCTGCACCTGCGGCGCCTCGGCGTCGTTCTGCGTCAGCGCCTCGACGGCGGACTCCTCCAGCTCGGCGGCCTGCTCCGGCTGGCCACGCGCCGCGGCGATGCGCCGCAGCTCCAGCAGCACGCCGGCCGGGCCGATGGGCAGCCCGGCGACCTGCTCGGCCGGAGCGCGGCGCACGTGGATGAGCAGCGTCCGGTAGGCGCGCTCGGCGCGCTCGAGCTGGCCGGCCTCGCGCGCGAGCTCGGCCAGCGCGAGCAGGATGGCGACGTTGCCGGCATCCATCTTGGCCGCCTCGTCGAGCTGCTCGATCGCCGCGGCGATGTCGCCCTGCGCGCGCAGCACGCGCGCAAGCTGCAAGTGCACGCCGGCGCGCTCCGGGCTGCGGCGGCGGCCGAAGCTCTCGGTGAGCTCCAGGAGCAACGCGCGCGCCTCGTCGAGCTCGCCCGCCGCGCGTAGCCCGTCGGCCAGCATCGCCTTGAGCCCGCGCTCCTCCGGCGCCAGCGCCACGGCGCGCCGCAGGACGCCCACCGACTGCTCGGGAGCGCCCAGGCGCTCGTGGAAGATCTGTGCGGCCTCGCGGGCGTAGCCGAGAACCGCCGCCTCGTCGGTGGAGTGCTCGCAGGCAACGGCAAGCATACGCGCCAGCGCCGGCCAGTCCTCGCGCTTGCGGTGCAACGAGATGAGGAGCTTGCGCACCTCGGCGTTGCGCGGCGCCTCGGCAAAGGCCGCCTCGAGCGACGTGACGGCCTGCTCGCGCTGCTCGGCCTGAAGCCGGGCGCGAGAAAGGCGCAGCAAGACCGGCACGCGCTCCTTGTCCGTGGCCCGCGCGAGACGCCGCTCGAGCCAGGCGGCGGCCGCGGCCGACTCGCCGAGCTCCATGTACAGCCGCGCCAGGGCGTCGAGCGCCTCGCCCGTCCGGATCGCCTTCTCGGGCGCGAGCGCGCCTTCGAGCTCGACCACGCGCTCGTGTGCCGCCACGGCCCGGCGCGCGTCGCGCAACCGCGCCTCGGCCAGGGCCGCGGCCTGGCTCCAGAGCTCCGCCGCCGCCGCACCCTGCGCGGCCTGTTCGAGCGCGCGGGCCTGCTCCTCGAGCAGCGCGCACAGCTCGCCGTGGCGGCCGCGCTCGTCGAGGATGGTGTACAGGGCCCGGATCGATGCCGCGTGCCCCGGCGCCTCGGCGAGGTTGGCGCGCAGGCTCTCGACGCGCCCGCCGCGGCTCTCCAGCACTCCAGCCAGGCGCGAGCACTCCAGCCGCAGCTCGATGCGCCGCGCCGCCAGTGGCGCGACGCCAAGCTCGCGCAGTCGCCAGGCGAGCGCCTCGCTCACCAGATCCTGCTTTTCGCACAGCGCGCCGAGCCGGCCGAGCGTCTCGACGTCGTCAGGCATGGAGTCGAGCACGCTCCGGTACACCTCGATCGCCCGGAGCTCCTCGCCGCGGCTCTCCAGCATTTCGGCCGCACGCCGGCGCAGGCGGCAGGCGAGCTCGGGGCCGAGCGGCAGGCGGGCACCGTCGCCCAGAACGTACAGGGCGCGCTGGGCGTCTCCTTGGAAAATGAGGTGGCCCACGAGCCGATCGAGCGCCCAGGCGGCGATCTCGGCCGGTGGCTTCTCGCCGCCCGGCTCGGCCGCTCGGATCCATAGGCCCCCCGCCTTGCGGTAGAGCCGCTCCAGGAGCGACTGGATCTGCGCCGCGCTGCTCCAGGCGCCGTCCATGGCGTGCTGCGCCGCCTCGTGCAGAGCGGCGAGCGAGCCCTCGGCAAGCTCGTCCAGGCCGAGCAGCGTCTCGACCAGGGCCGGCCCCGGCGCGCGCCGGCGCAGCTCGGCCAGCAGCTCCAGGGTGGGCCGGTCGTGCGGATCGAGCGCGGCAGCGCGGCTCGCGGCGAGCTCGGCGGCATCGAGGTCGCCGCACCTATCGCGATACCACAGGGCGATCGTCGTCTCGATCTCGCGGGCCACCGACGGAGCGAGGGCCCCGCCGCCGTCCGGCACGGCAGGGGAGCGCGCCGCCTGTACGGCGGCGCTCATGGCGTCCGCCAGCTCGGGGAAGGCTGCCGCGCCGTCGGCCGCGGCCTCCATCGCTGCGCGCAGCGAAGGGCGCAGACTCTGCGCGGCGGCGGCGCTCGAGACAGCCGCCTGGGCGGCGCGCGGCCAGCGGCCGAGCGCGGCCGCCGAGCGCGCGACCGCCTCGCTGGCGGCGGCGTCCTGTGGCCCGAGCGCCACGACGACCTCGTAGGCCGCGAGCGCCGCGCCGGCATCGCCGAGCCGCGCCTCCCAGATCTGAGCCTCGGCGCGATGCAGCTCGGCAGCCCGCTCGGGCGCGCCCGCGCTGGCGGCCGCGGCCTCGCCCAGAGCGCGCGCCGCCACAGCCCAGAGCCCCGTCCGCTCGGCTAGCCGGGCGATCTCGTGCTCGATGGCGACGCTGCCGGGCTCCAGAGGTAGCGCCCGGGCGAGCGCCGCCAAGGCCCGCGCCGGATCGTCCGCCCGCTCTTCGCTCAGGCGGGCCGTTTGCAGCAAGATGCCGAGCTTCGCGCTCGGATCGGCCGCCGCCTCCAGGCGCGGCTCGACGATCTCCAGGAGCTTCTGCCAGTCGTCGGTCAGCTCGAAGGCCGCACCGAGCGCCGGTGCGGCGACAGCCCGGCACGACGCAAGGCCGAGCAGCTCGAGCAGGCCGGCACGGGCGATCCCATTGGCCGGATCGACGCCCAGGGCCTGCGCGTAGATCTCGGCCGCGCGGGCCGGCTCATCCAACTGGAGCCGCAGGATGTCGCCGAACCGGGTAAGCAGCATGCCGGCGAGACCGCGCTGCCGGCGCGCGGCGCCGCCCAGCAGCTCGCCGAGCTCCCGCCACCGGCCCGTGGCGGCCATGAGCTCGTCGAGGGCGGCGACGCTCGCCGCGTCCTCGCCGAACTCCTCGCGCACGCGCAGCCACAGCGCGATCGCCGCCGCGGGAGCCCCCAGCTTCTGGGCCTGGAGCTCGGCCTGGCGGATCGAATCGGCCCGACTCTGCTGCGGCAGCGCGGCCGTGCGGGCGCGCAGATCGAGCGTGGCCACGAGCTCGGGCCAGCGCTCGCTGCGCTCCAGCAGCGCGACGACCGCGGCCAGGGCCGCCCCGTCGGGCGGCTCCCCGGCGTCCTCGGAGCCGAGCAGCGGCCGGTAGCTCGCCAGCGCGCGATCCACATCGCCCAGCCGCTCGGCCAGCCGCGCCGCTTCCGCGAGCGCCTGACGGCGCAGGGCCGGCGTGCGCTCCAAGGCGGCGAGCCGCTCCAGCACGCCGAGTTGCTCCGCGGCGCGGCCAGAGGCCGCGTACAGCTCGCCCAGCTCGCGCGCCGCACCGAGGGCGTCGTTGGGCTCGGCCTCCTCGGTGGCGAGCACGCGCTCGTACAGGGCAATGGCGCCATCCGCGTCGGCCAGCACGTCGCGGTGCAGTCGGGCGGCCTCGAGCAACACCACGGCGCGCTGGGCGCCGTCGGCCGCCGCCTCTGCCGCGGCCACCAGGGCGGCGCCACGCAGATCGTTGCGGCCCGAGCGCTGGCCGAGCAGCCGGAGCTGGCGGCGGGCGTCGGTGTCGGTCGGATCCTCGCTCAGGAGAGTGGCGTAGTGGCCCATGGCCTCCGCGTCCCGGCCGACGGTCGCGAGCCGCGTGGCGCACTCGCGCCGGATCTGGCGCCGCTCCTCGGGCTCGACCAGCCCGAGGGCGCGTTCCAGCACGCGCACCACGTCCTCGTGCCGCCCGGCGGCTAGGTAGTTGCGGCGCAGGACGTTGAGCGCGCCCGAGCGCGTCTCCGCCGAGGCCGAGCCCGCCTCGAGCACGCGCTCCAGCTCGGCGCAGCCGGCCTCGTCGCCCGGCGCCTCGCTCAGCAACCGGCGCAGCTCCTCCAACGCGGCCCCCGGCTGGCCCAACTGGTCGAGCAGGACGCTGGCGATGCGCAGCCGCATCTGCCGCGCCTCCGCCGCCGCGAGCTCGGGGACGAGCGCGCGCCACAGCTCGACGAGATCCGACCAGCGCTGCTGGCGCTCGAGCAGCCGCTCCAGCGCGGCAACGCGCCGCTGGTTGGCCGGATCGAGGGCCACGAGCTGCCGGAGGTAGTCGGCGGCCCGATCGGACTGGTCGGCGAAGTCCTTCGCCACCTGCGCGGCATCCTCCAGGAGCCGCTCGCGCCGCGCCCGGTCCCGCGTCAAGCCGAGCACGCGGTCGTACTGGCGCAGGAGCTCATCCCACTGCTCGGCCGCCGTGAGCATCACCACCATGCGCTCGAAGGCCCAACCCTCGCCGGGATCGAGCTCGATGATGCGGCCGAGCAAGCCGACGGTCTGGGCCGGGCTGTCGCCGAACCACTCCTCGTGAAAGCGCACGGCGCGCTCCGCGAGCGGCCCCCAGGTTTCCTTGGGAAGGCGCTGCTCCAGCACCTGGCAGTAGAGCCTGGCCACGTCCTCGCTGCGCTGCTGCTGGTCGGCCAGCTCCTCCAGGTGGTCCCAGGCGTCCTGGTTCTGGGGTGAGCTCTCGGCGGCCCGCATGGCGGCGAGGAAGGACTGCTCCAGCCCCCCGCCTGCGCCCTGCTCGGCTCCGCCCGGGCCTGCTTTGCGCGCCTTGGTCATCGTCCGCTCCTCGCCGCTACCAGCGCTGTGGGAGGGGCACCATAGCGCGGGATGCGCCCGCAACCCAAGGGTGAAACCGACTGGGAGGTCGCGGGGCGGCCGGCGGCACCGACCCGGTGGTATGGTCCGCGCATGGATGCCGAGGCCATGTCGTGAAGCCCCCACGTCCCAACGCTGCCGTGCGCGCGGGCGGGGCTCGCCGCCCTGCGGGGGCCGGGCTTGGCGCGGTCGAGGGATCCGCCAAGGCCGACGCGATCCGTCACGCCGCCTATCGCTGCTTCCGGGCCCGGGGCTACCACGAGACGACGGTCGACGAGATCTGCCAGACGGCACGCGTCAGCAAGGGCAGCTTCTACTGGCACTTCAAGAGCAAGCAGGAGATCTTCGTCTCCATCCTCGAGGCGTGGGCCGCTCAGGTCGAAACCGAGCTGGCGAAGCAGTTCAGTCCCGCGATCGAGCACCCCGATCCGCTCGGCGCCGTCACGCGCGCCCTGGCCGTCGAGGCCGGCCGCGGGCGGCTGATCGTTCCGGTCTGGCTCGACTCCCTCGCCCGGTTCAAGCACGAGCCGGAGCTGCGCCGGGCCCTGGCCGGCTTCCACCGGCGCATCCGCGACGCGATCGCCCGGCTTCTCGGGCACTTCCTCGGTGGTCGCTACGGCGAGCGCGCCATCCAGGGGATCGCGGGCACCGTGCTGGCCGCGTACCTCGGGCTCATCTGCCAGTACCTCGTGGATCCCAACGAAGCGGGCTTCGGGGAGCAACTGCGCGAGTTCATGCCGGTGCTCCGCTCGTACCTGGAGCGGGCGCGCTCGGAGCGTCCCGGGCCGCCGAGCGCGCCCGTGCCGTAGGCCGCGCTCGCGCCCAGCGAATCACGGCTCGCCGAAAACTTGTTCGTGGCTCGTCGCCACGGCGGCTCGCGCGAGCCAGCGGTCGAGCGTCGCGCTGTCGAAGCAGTCGAGCACGCGAGCGCGCAACTCCTGTGCCAGCTCGATGCCGCGAGCGGTGAGCACCGCCAGCACCGCCATCGCCTTCGCCTCGACGCGGCCCCTGGCCTCGCCGTCGGCGTGCCCTTTGGCCTCGCCCTCAGCGCGCCCTTTGGCTTCGCTCTGCGCCCGCGTCCGCTCGATGGCCGGGGCCCCGCGCGCCACCAGTGCCTCGGCCACCGCCTCATCACGGCCGCCCTCGCCCTAGTCGCCGGCGAGTTGCTCATCCTTGCATGGCGACCCGGGCGAGGTCGGCACCCGAATGCCCGAAAAGCGGGCGTTCGCATGGCGACCTAAGCGAGGTCGGCACCCGAATGCCCGAAAAGCGGGCGTTCGCATGGCGACCTCCGCGCCCCCCAACCCCAAAACGGGTAGGCACCCACGCGGTCCGGTGCGATCCGAGGTTGCGGGCGCCGGTTCGGCGTTCGTGATAGCGTAGCGGCCGTGGCCATGGGTGACGCGCGCGGGGGCAGCGGACGGCCGAGCGCTCGGGTGGGGGAGCTACTCGAGGGCAAGTGGCGACTTGACGCGCTGCTCGGCGTCGGGGCCATGGCGGCCGTCTACCAGGCGACCCACCGCAACGGCAACCGGGTCGCCATCAAGCTGCTGCACCCGGCGCTGTGCTCGAACGAGTCCGGAAACCACGACGAGAGCAACCCGTGCGGCGCGGCGGCCGAGGCCCTGTTCAACGAGGGCCGGGAGGCCATGGCGGCAGGCGCCTACGACACGGCCTGCGGGAAGTTCCAGGAGAGCGACCAGATCGATCCGGCCCCCGGCACCAAGCTGAACCTCGGCGAGTGCGAGCTCAGGCGGGGTCGGATCGCCACGGCGTGGAAGCTGTTTCGGGCGGTCGCCGCCCAGCTTCCGCCAGCCGATCCGCGGTATGCGCCGGCGCAGCAGCGAGCGGCCGAGCTCGAGCCACGGCTTCCGCGGGTGGTCTTCGGCCTGCTGCCCGGCTCACCGCCCAACACCACCGTCCGGCTCGGCACGGCCGAGCTCGGCGCGGGCAGCTTCGGGCTGCTCTTGCCGGTCGATCCGGGCACGCACCGGCTCGCGGTTCGCGCGCCGGGCCACGACGCGCGGGCCTTCACGCTCGCGATTGCCGAGGGTGAGCGCACCGAGATCAAGGTCGGCCCCGGGCCGAAGAGCGCGCCGGCAGCGCCGGGCCCGTCCGGTGCTGCCCCAGGAGCCGCAGGCCCCGAGCCTGCCCCGCCAAGTTTCTGGGGGCGGCACAAGGCCTCGGTGTTGGTGGCAGGCGGCGCCGTGCTGCTCGGCGGCGTGGGCCTTGGGCTCGGAGCTGCCACGTCGTCGAGCTACGCCGATCTCGCCGAGAGCTGCGCCGGCACGGCGGCCGGCTGCGCCCGAGGCGACATCGACGCGGCCCAAGGCAGGGCGGTGGCCACAA
>JACQWT010000588.1 GCA_016209145.1 Deltaproteobacteria bacterium
AGGCGTAGGCGCACAGGTCGTCGATGCGCGCCTCCGCGGGCGAGAACCAGGGCTCGGACTCGGAGCGCATCACCTTCGCCGCCGTCTCCAGGTCCCCGCACAGCACGTAGCCGGCACGGCTGGCGCAGCGCTCCACGGCGATCACCCACTCGTTCAGATCGGTGCGGCCACCGCCTTCCCCGAACCGCGCCACCGCTTCCTCCAGCACGGCGCGCTCGTCGGCGCTGAGCGAGCGGGCGAGCAGATCCGCCAGCGCGGCGACGGCGGCGCCGAGATCGCCTCCCTCGGGGGCGCGACCGGTGACGATCTTGATCGCGGCGAGGAAGCAGGCCGACAGCTCGTCCATGCTCTTCATCTGCGTCACGAGCTCGTGCTCGGGCAGGCGCAGCGCGAGGTGGCGACCGACGAGGAAGGCCAGCTCCGCCGGCGTCCGTCCGCTGAGCACGTCGCGGCCCACGATGGTCGCGAGGTGCTTGGCAAACGGCGCCACGATGGCGTGCGGCAGCTCCTTGTCCACGTACAGGGCCGGAGCCTCGATCCCGAGGAAATGGCAGCCCCAGCCGAAGCTCTTGGCCACGGCCAGCGTGGAGGTCTTCGGATCGACCCGGTCCTCGGGCCGCAGCGCGGGCAGCTTGCCCTCGCGCTCGAGCTGGCGCACGCGCACGCGCAGGACGGCCGGCGCCAGCGCCCGCATGACGGTGTCCACCGTGCGCTCGCGCCGCTCCTCGCGCAGCCACTCCCAGGCGCCGGGGCGAAGCGCGCGCTGGAGCCGAGGCACGCCTTCCGCCCGGTGCTCGGCGAAGACGATGCGCTCGCGGTCCTCCGGCTCGCCCAGGAAGCAGAGTACGCCGGCGGCCAGAAACGCCACGTCCGGCTCCTCGCTGCGCTGCGCCACCGCGAAGATCCGCCGCAGGGTGTCGGCCCGGCGCGGCTCCAGCAAGGTGGCCTGACGCAGCTCCATCAGCGCCCTGCCGCGATCGTCGAGCCCGAGGGCCAGATCGGCCGCCAGCAGCCGCGCCGGCAGATCGCCCGGGGCGAGACGCAGCGCGCCGTCGATGGCCGCGAGCGCCGCCGTGGGGTTGCCAAGGTGATCCCTGTACAGCAGCGACAAGCGGCGGTGCAGATCGACCAAGAGCAGCCGCCGGGCCGCGTCGTCCGGGGCGAAGCGGCCGATCATCTTGCGGTAGATCTGCTCCAGCCGGGGACACTGCTGGTGCTCGGCCAGGTCGGTGGCGAGCGCCTCGAGCGCCTGTAGCATCTCGGGGTTGGCCTCGAGCGCCAGCTCCAGGGCATCGAAACCGAGCTCCGGGCGGCGGGCCACGCCCAGGCAGTGCTGGCCCAGGGCGAAGCAGGCGTCGGCGCGCGCCACCGGATCCTCGATGAGGGAGGCCAGGCCCTTGCGCGTCGCGAGCGCCAGCGCGGTGGCCCCCTCGGCCTCGTAGAGGGGCTGCAGCCGCTCGAGCGGCTCGCGTGCCCGCGGAAAAGAGTCGCGCGCTCGCTCCCAGCGCTGGCGCGCCCTCTGCGGGTCGCCCGCCTGCTCCAGCCAGCGCTGTCCGAAAGCGAGCAGATGGTCCAACTGACTCGGGTCGTCCTGCGTCTCGGCCAGGAACCGCTCCTCGGCCTCTTCCACCCCACGCCACTTGCCCAGGCCTGCGTTGATATCGATGAGCTGGCGCAGCGCGCGCGTGTCCGAGGGATCGATCGCCAGCGCCTTGTCGTAGTTCGAGAGGGCGACGCGCAGCTTGCCCTGTTGGCGCGAGATGTTGCCGATGCGCACGTAGATCTCCGCGCGTACCGGCTCCGTCTGGGGGCCCAGCTTCCCGTGCGCGCCGAGCTTGCCCAAAGCCCTCTTGTACTCGGCGAGCGCGACATCGAGATCGCCGGCCGCCGCGCGCTCGTCGCCCGCCGCGACGCAATCGTCCACGCTCATCTCGCCGGCCGGCCTGACCGGTGCGCTCACGGCCGGCGCGGGCTCCGGGGTCGGCGCGGGAGCAACCGGGGGAGGGGAGGACGCCGCCGCGCCGATGATCACCTTGGGCAGCGGCTCAGCCGGCGGTCTTGGCCGCCGCGCCGACGCGGGCACATCGATCGTGGCGGAGGCCGCCCACTCGTCGTCGCGGCGCGGGCGCGCCCGCGCCGGAGCAGGGGCAGGGGAGGGGGGCGCCGGCCTGTCCTTGGCCGGTTGCGCGGGCGGCGCTTGCTCCTCGGGCCCCTCGACCGGCCGACGCTCAGGCGCGGGCTCCCAAGGCGGCTCCTCCGGAACGGGCGCGGGCCGCGGCTCGCGTCCGACGCTGCGCAGCCAGAACGGATCGGTTCCCGGATCGTGGCTGGCGGCGTTCGGCCAGGGGCCCAAGCTCGTCTGCTGCAGGGCAACGGCGTAGGCTTGCAGGGCCGAGGCTGGCCCCTCGATCCCGTCGATGGCCTCGAGCAAGCCAGCCGTGAGCCGCGAGGGCACGCGCTCGGGGTGGGCTCCCAAGGGCCGCGCCGCGGCGATCAGCTCGACGCCCGTCTCCAGGCCGTCCACCGAGCGGCGCAGCGCCTCGATCACCTGCCCGGGCGCGAGCCTCGCGCCCTTGGCCGCGGCCGGATCGTAGCGGGCGTCGACGACGATGAGCGCGGGACAGCCCACGTGGTCGGCGATGACGCCGCTCAGATCGCGCACCGAGTCGCCGATGTCGGGCTGGCTCGGATCGAGACACAGGTACGATTCCTCGTCGCCCACCACGGCAACGAGGCAGGAGGCATAGAGCAACAGGGCATCGATGGCTTCGCCGCAGCGGCCGAGCAGGGTATCGAGCTGCTGCGCCAGATCCTCGCCGGGATCGAGCATCGCGACCTCGAAGCCCAGGTCGGGCAACGCGAGGCGGTCCTGGACCAGGGCGGCATCCCTCTCGCCCGGAGCCGGCTCCGGCCCCTGGCTCGCCCGCGGTGCTGCAATGACCGCTAGTCGCATCCCTCAGCCCTTTGCCGTCCTACTCGCAGATTTCCCGATAGTTGTCGATGTCGAGCTCGCACTCGCCCTGCTCATCTCGGTCGACCGACTCCTCACAGGCGGCCTTCTGGTTTGCGTCCAGGCAGCCGTCGCAGATGACTTGCAGCTCCTCGCACCGGTCCGCGCAGCCCGGAGCCAGCAGGAGCAGCGCCAGGGCCGAGCCGGCCACCGCAGTCTGACTCATGGCAGAAGCTCCTCTCGCTCATTTCGCACCGCAGTGCGCGTCGTAGGCGTCCACCGCCGCGGCGCAGTACGCTTCGCTGGCATGCTCGAAGCGCGCGAGGCAGTCGTCCGTCTTGAGCTCGCACTCTTGGCACATCTCGACCGCGTCGTCGCACACGTCGCCGCACCCCGCAACTGCACCCGTGCCGGCGAGCCAGATCGCCGCGCCGAGCGCCGCTCGCCGCTGCCGACTTCGGGCAGTATGGGGTAGCCTCACCGGGGCAGATGGTAGTCGCGTGCCCGGCCGCGGCGCAACGGCCGCGCGAGGCGCGGCTTCCGGAACGGCTAGTGGCGCGTCCCGCAAGTCGTGCGGAGAAATGATTGCCGGGACGCGCCACGCGGGTGGTGGGTCGGCCGGTACGTCCTAGGCGGCGGCGCCCCGCCTCCCCCGGTAGGGCCCGCGGGGAGGGCACGCCGCTTGCGCGGCCGAAGGCCGCAATTGCAAGCGGCGTGGCCTTCCC
>JACQWT010000589.1 GCA_016209145.1 Deltaproteobacteria bacterium
AGCGAACCGCCAAGGCGCCAAGCACGCCAAGAAACCGATTGTTTTCCTTGGCGACCTTGGCGTCTTGGCGGTTCATCCGGCGGCGCTCCCCGGTTCTGGTAGGCACCCGGAACGTGCCGGCCGGGCGCGCGGGGCCGGCATTTCTGCTAGCGTGCAGCCTTGGTCGGGATGCCTGCCCCCGGCCACGAGGACCAGAGATGCAAGAGACGCGCAAGACGAGATCTGCCCGCGCCGCAGCGCCGCTGGCCCTGGCGCTCGCCGGCCTGTGCGTTGCAAGCTGCGGCGGCGACGGCAAGCCGGCGCCGGCACTGCCGGCGGCCGGGGCCACCGCCGCGCCGGGCGGCTCGGGCACGGCAGCCCGCCCCGCGGGGGAGCCCGCCGCCGTCAAGCACCGCATCCCGAGCGCGGCGCGCGTGGGAAGCGAGAAGCTGATCGAGCAGCGGGCTCGCTCCGCGCTCGCCACCGACAACCTGGGTCAGGTCAAGTCGGTAGGCGCGCCGCCCAAGAGCTCGACGCAGATCTACCGCGCCGTGGCCCCGGCCACGGTGATCATTCGCGTGCCCGACGGGCTGGGCAGCGGCGTCATCATCGATCCGGCCGGCTGGGTTCTGACCAACCAGCACGTCATTGCCAGCGGCGCGAGCGAGGACTTCGTGGTCAAGGCCACCGTCATGCTCGGCCACCTCTCGGCCGAGACCGGCGCCATGGAGCGGGACGAGAAGACCTACGACGCCGAGGTCTACAAGGCGGACAAGCTGCGCGACGTGGCGCTCCTCAAGATCGTCGATCCGCCCACGGGGCTCGTGGCGGTGCCGCTCGCCAAGCACAAGCCGGTGCCGGGCGATCCTGCGATCGCGCTGGGGCACGCCGGCGCGGGCATGCTCTGGGCCCTGAAGAGCGGCGAGATCTCCGCGCTGGGCAAGCTCTCCGAGCATCTCGCGATGCTGGCCCAGTTCAAGGACGACGACGAGGGCCGCAAGGCCATGGATGCCTTCAAGAAGTTCGTCGACTCGAAGAACTTGGGCGTCGTCATCCAGTCGACGTGCAACATTCTGCCCGGCGACAGCGGCGGCCCGCTCGTCAACCAGGCGGGCGAGTTGGTCGGCCTGAACGCCTTTGCCCGGCAGGATCAGAAGACCGGCGGCCTGCTCAACTTCCACGTACACCTCTCGGAGATCGAGAAGATCCTCCAGGGACGCCCGAGCAAGCCCGCCCGCCAGCTTCCCGATCCGTGGAGCGAAGGTGGCGGCGACATGGGCTTCGAGGACGCCGACCTCGACGGCCAGGTGGACGTGCTGACCATGGAAGGCCGCCGGCCGTGCCCCTTCTGCCCGCGGCAGAGCGCGGCGGTGTTCGTGGACGCGGACCAATCGAGCTTCGCCGGCAAGGAGATCCTGCCCGCCCTGTCCGACGTCTTCGACCGGCGCGAGTTCGAGGCCGAGATGGTCGTCTTGCAGCTCGAGAAGGATGTGTTCGTCTGGTACGACACGGAGAACGACGGCCGCTTCGACGTGCTGCTCTACGACCAGGGCGGAGAAGGGAAACCCACCGCCGGCTACCGGATTGGCAGCGACGGCGACCTTGCCAAGAGCGAGGAGCTTGCCGGCGGCCAGCCGTTCCGTCCCTCGCTGTTCCAGGACGCGGCCCTGGGCGCGCGCTTCGCGCGCATCGCCCACGCCGCCTTCCCGGCGCATCTCGTCGAGGGACCGGCCGGGCCGTCCGAGGCGCTGCCGGCGCCGCTGGCTCGCACCGGGCGGGCCACGGTGGTCGATCTGAGCCGCGACGGCCGGCCCGACGCTCTGGAGGTCAGCGCTCCCTTCAGCAACCGCGTGCTCATCGACCTGGATCAGAGCTCGATCCCCGAGCAGGGCGACGGCATCAACCTCGCCACGCTCGATCCACAGCGCATGCCCGAGGTGGAAGTGTCGGCGGTGAGCCAGGGGACCAACCAATGGGTGTGGTACGACACCGACGACGACGGGCGCTTCGATCTCGTGCTGCACACGCCCGAGACGCGCCTGTACGTGGCCTCGGAAGCCTGGCGCGTGGACGGCGCGGGCGGCCGGCAGAGCGCGCCCGAGCACGTGGGGCGCAAGCTCTTTCGGCCCGCGCTGCTCGGCCGTGCGGACCTCGGCGGCGTGATGAGCGCGATGGTGGCCTCGGGCGGGCTCTTGGCGATCATGGCGGCCAAGGACGACGGCATCGGCTCCTTCCCCGATGTCGTGGCCGACCAGCGCGGGGGCTCGTTCGAGCTGCTCGACGTGAAGGGCTTTCCCAACACCGTGGTGGCCGCGGTGGGACGCGGCTCCGACGGCTACCTCATCGACCTCGACCAGAACAGCCTGCGCGGGCGGCGGGCCGGGATGGCCCACGATCGGGCCGATCTCGAGCCGCTCGTCGCGGCCGGCAAGTACGACGCCGAGCTCGCCTACTTCCAGCGCGGCGGCATGGCCTGGGTCTTCTATGACACGGAGAACAAGGGCCGCTACGACCTTGTGCTCGTGGCGGAGGATCCGCCGAGCGGCAAGGCGTCGCGCGGCTTTCGCGTAGGCTCGGCCGGGGGCCCGGCGCTGCCGGATCCCGCCCTGGCGGGCAGCCCGCTGGTGCGGCCGTCGCTGCTCAAGACGCCGCCGCTCGCCGCGCGCCTGAAGAGGCTCGCGCCGGAGCTTTTCTCCGAAACGATGATCGGGAACTAAGGCAGCAGCCCGGGGTAGAGCACCGCTTGGACCGCAGCGGGCTGGTTCGGCCCGGGAGTGTGCGCCCAGACGATCATGACGTTGCCGTCGACATCGACCGCGCCCCGCGGGAGACGGTCGCACTCGTTCGCCTTGGGCGCGCTCACGTTCATCACGTCGCCCTGGGGCTTGGCGCTGCTGTCGTAGAGGTGCGCTCGGATGGTGCACTTGCCCTGGTCGGTGCTGTCCCAGACGAGGAGGAAGCTGCCCGTGGCGTTGCCCACGATGTAGGGCGCCTGCTCGTCGACGTGGTCGGGGGAGGCCAGCGTGTTGCTGCCCGAGGGGTTCCCCGGCGCCGCGAACATCTGGAAAAGCACCCGCCACTTCTGCACGTTCTTGCCGTGGAAGTCGAAGACGCTGAAAGCACTGACGAAGGGGCCGGCGCCGGCGGAGAAGCCGGCGGGGTCGGCGGTGTCGGCCGACAGGCCGGAGATGTCGAACGGGAAGCCATCCAGGCCGCCCGACTTGTTGATGACGTGGCCGACGAGCTTGCCCTTCTGCGGATCGATCCAGCTCACGGTGTAGCCGCCGCTCTTCGCTTTCCAGATGCGCTGCGTGCGCTGCGCGGGGTAGAAGCTGTCGTCGGCCGCGCCCACGGCCTGCGGCTGTCCGGCCTTGGGCACGCCGTCCTTGTCGAAGCAGCGCGCGTGGACCGTATCGATGTCCGCGATCGGCTGGATCCAGCTCGCGCAGAACTCGCTATCCGTGCTCGCGGCGACCGAGACGTGGCTACGCGGCGCGGCGCCCTGTGTGAACTTGTCGTCGATGCCGTCGGCGGTGCCGTCTTTCTTGATCGAGCGGTAGCGCAGGCTGTCGACGCCCTGGTCGTCGGCGCGGCGCCAGACGGCCAGGGCGCGTCCGTCGCCGTTCACGGCCACGTCGTGCTCCTGCACGGCGGTCGTGGTGGACAGCTTGGTGGCGTTTACCGCGACCTTGCCCTGGGGCGTGTAGTACGCGAAGTGCAAGGACGCGACATTGCCGTTGTCGCGTCGCCAAGTGACGAGGAAGTGCGGGGCATCGTCCTTGGTCGCCGCGGCCACGACCGGCGCGACGCCCTCGATGCTCGGGGCGACGTTCGGGCCGTCGATGACGAAGGGCGACGGCTTGCACTCCTTCGAGCAGGCGTCGCCCGGGTTCAGGCCACCGTCGTCGCACTCCTCGCCGGCGGTCTTGTTCAGCTTGCCGTCGCCGCACTTGGCGGCGGTGCAGTCAGTGTTGCACGTGGCCGTCTCGATGCTCTCGCCCTCCTTGACGCCCTTGCCCTCGTCGCACTCCTCGCCCGCGCTCTTGTTGGTCGTCTTGTCGCCGCACTGGGCCGGTGTGCAGTCGGCGTTGCACTTCGGCGTCTCGCCGCCGTCGTCGCACTTCTCGCCGGCGTTCGGGTTGAGCAGGCTGTCCCCGCACTCGGGCAGCGTGCAGTCCTCGTCGCAGCTTTCCGTGTTGCCGCCCTCGTCGCACTCCTCGCCGGTTTCCTTCTGGCCGTTGGGGCACTCGGCCGGCGTTCCCGAGTCGCCCGCCACGCCGCTGCTGGAGCTGCTGCTGCTGGAGCCCGGTTTGGGCTTCGGGCGGAGCACGTCATCCGGCTTGTTGATGACGGAGCAGGCGGCGAAGAGCAGCGCGAGAGCGAGGAGCACGTAGCGTTTCATGGGCCTGAGCAGGGTAGGTGAGCGGGCCACGGCCGCCGCGGCGCGGCGTCCCGTCCCGTCCCGATCTGTCCTGTGCCGGAGCATTCCAGCCTCCGGCGCGAAACGCAAGCCCGAGGGCCTCGGACCAAGTCCTCGGCCAGCAATTAGCGGTTAGCCGTTAGCCCGGCGGCGATTCGTCCAGGAGCCGGCGCGCGCACAGGCCGGCCATGGCCATGATGCTGGTCTGCGGGTTGACCCCGATGTTGCTGGGGAAGACGCTGGAGTCGGCCACGTACAGGCCGCGCACGGCGTGGTGGCGGAAGTCGGGCCGAACCACGGAAGTGCGCGGATCGCTGCCCATGCGGCAGGTGCCGAACAGGTGCGTGGCCGCCATGCTGTAGGCCGTGGGATCGAGCGGGCCGTCCTGCTCGACGCCGGCCATGGTGGCGCGGTCGCAGACTTCCGCGTGCCAGCCGTGCACGCCCGGGCAGACGCGCTCGGCGCCGGCCGCGAGCATCATCTCCCCGAGGACCCGCACCCCCCGGCGCGCCCGCACCACGTCTTCGCGCGCGAGCCAGTAGCGCACGCTGGCGCGGCCGCCGGACCCTCCCCAGACCGAGGGGCGCACCCGCCCGGTGCCGCGCGCCCGGATGGCGGCTCCCCACTGGCACCAGTGGGCGAGCTCGCCCACGCCGCGGCGCAGGGTCCGGCCGACGCCCTTCAGGCGGAATGCCACGAGGGCCCGGTCGTAGCCCAGGACCTCGATCTTCAGCCCCTCGGAGCGCAGCCCGATGACCTCGTGGCCCTGGGTCGCGCCCGTCCACATGCGCACGGGCTCGGCAAAGCGGCCCGCCACGGACACGCCGGGATGGCACTGGAAGAAGTCGCCGACCGGACCCTGCCGGATGCGGCTGCGCCAGAGCAGGACCGGAGTCTGCACGGCGCTGGCGGCCAGCACGACGGCGCGCCGCGCGCCGAGCTGCAACGTGGCGCCCGCCTCGGCCACGGCCGCGATGCCTGCGGCCCGGCCTCGGTCCACGTTGACGGCCTCGACTCGGGTGGAGCAGTAGATCTGCGCCCCGTGCCGGCACGCCTCGGCGAGGTAGGTGCGATCCATGCTCGCCTTGTGACCCTCCGGGCAGCCTTGCAGGCAGCGGCCGAGGCCGCGGCAGGCGCTCGCGTAGCGGGCGATGGGGCGGTGCTCCAGGCCGAGCGCCTCGGCACCGGCGGCCATGAGCGAGTTCTTCGCGCCGGCCACGGCCGGGTGGGTGGGAACGACGTCCAGGTCGGTCTCGATCTCGTCGTGCTGTGCCTCGATCTCGGGCCAGGGGAGGGCCTCGGCGAGCGCCGGATCGGCGGCGGTCCACTCGCCAAACACGTCGCGGGGCAGGCGCCAGGAGATCGCGCCGTTGATGACCGAGCCGCCGCCCACCACCCGGCCCTGCACGTAGGCGATGGGCGGATGCCCGATGGTGAGGCTCGCGCCGAGGTCCCGGTACAGCTCGGCCATCGCGGAGAAACCGTCCTCGGGGCACTGCTCGGGCGTGACGGCCGGGCCCTCCTCGACCACCGCAACGCTGGCGCCGGCGCGCGCCAGCGCACGCGCCACCGTCGCGCCCGCGGGCCCGCTCCCGACCACGACGAAGTCGTAGCGCTGGTGCTCCGTGCCGGTGAGCTGCGCTCCGTCGACGAGGTTCATGGCCCGCACCCGCTACCCGGTCCTTCGGTCAGGGCGCGCACGGCCGGCTCCCGGAAGTAGGCGAAGCAGGCCAAGAGCTTCAACGTGACCACCATCTGGCGCAGCACGTACCAGTCCGATCGGGCCGCGCGCTCCAGCATGCGGTCGCGTTCTTCTGGCTCGAGCTGGGTAAAGAGGCAAGGCACCGCCAGGACGAGGATCGGCGCCAGGGAGAGCACCCACACGGCCACGCGCACCCCCAGGCGCAGGAGCGGCGGAGCGCAGCGCTCGTACGCGGTCCAGAACGGGACGAGATCGAGCTCGCCGAGCCCCGGCAGAGCCGCCGCGGCGGGGGGCTGTGCCGCCGGCGCCGCGAGCGCCGCCGCCGGCGGGATCATGGCGGCCAGCAGGGCGTCGCGCCAGCGGCGCTCGACGCTCGTCCAGGGGATCACCGGCGCTCCCCCAGAAGGCGCGGCACGAGCCGTGCCTCGGGCCGGCCGTCGATCTCGACCTTCGCCCGGCCGGCGAACCACACGAAGGCGAAGCAGGTGACGAAGTCGAGCACCGCTGCCGCGAGGAAGAAGCGGTAGCCCGGGTGCAGGATCCAGCCCACGAGCCAGCACGCCGCGGCGTAGCCCTTCATGAACGTGAGCGGCAGCAGCACCGGGTAGAAGCGGCGCAGATTGAGCTGGAGCAGCAGGCAGCACAGGCCCAGGGTCATGACGTTGGCGGCGCCGAGGTAGCGCCACACGTGGCTAGCCGCCTCGGGTACCGGGTACGCCGTGCCGCCGAGCAGCGCGTTGATGCTCAGGAACTGGCCGATCGCCACCTCGGGCGCGAAGGTGTAGCTCAGGGCCGGCAGCGTGAAGTTCAGGGTCAGGATCGTGAAGACGATCTGGAAGTTGCGGTAGCGACGGCAGGGCTGCGCAAAGAAGGCGGCGACGGCGTTCATCCCGATCCTTCGCTTCCTCGGCGAAGCCAGGTCGTCAAGGAAAAACGGATCCGTGCCGCCATGTGGCCACCGCCGCCGGCGCGTACTATCATCCGAGCACGATGGATCCCGTGCCCGGAACGATGGTCACGCCCAACATCCGCCTCGTGCGCCAGCTCGGGGCGGGGGGCATGGGCAGCGTCTGGGTGGCCGAGCACCTGACCCTCAAGACCGAGGTTGCCGTCAAGTTCGTCTCGAAGGAGCTGGCTGCGGGAAGCCCCGAGGTCCTGGCGCGCTTCTCGCGCGAAGCGGCGGCGGCGGCGCAGATCAAGAGCCCGCACGTGGTCCAGACCCTGGACCACGGCGTGACCGAGGACGGCACGCCGTACATCGTGATGGAGCTGCTCGAGGGCGAGGACGTGGCCCGGCGGATCGAGCGGCTGGGCCGGCTGGGCGTGGCCGAGGTGGTCGAGATCGTGGACCAGACGTGCAAGGCCCTGGATCGGGCGCACAAGCTCGGCATCGTGCACCGCGACATCAAGCCCGACAATCTCCTGCTCGTCGCCGCGGAAGGCGACATCTGCGTCAAGGTGCTCGACTTCGGGATCGCCAAGCAGACCAAGGCCCAGAGCCACAGCGTGGTCACCTCGACCGGGGCGATGGTCGGGACCCCGGAGTACATGAGCCCCGAGCAGGTTCTGAGCGGCAAGGAGGTCGATTTCCACTCCGATCTGTGGTCGCTCGGCGTGGTGGTCTACCACGCCCTCACGGGCCGCGTGCCGTTCACCGGGGAGACGCTGGGCTCGCTGTGCGTGGCCATCGCCGGCGGGAGCTTCCCCGCGGCCTCGGCGATCCGCGCCGAGCTGCCTCCCGGGATCGATCGCTGGCTCGCGCGGGCGCTGGCGAACCTGCCCGACGAACGCTTCGGCTCCGCCCGGGAGATGGCCGCGGAGCTGAAGAAGGCGGTCGGCATCGCGGCCCCGAGCCTGCCCGAGGGCGCGCCCGTGTCGGTCAACGTGTCGGCCGCGCCGGGCGGCGGTGTCGGTGCGTCGCAGTCGCTGGCGGAGCTGTCGCAAGCGCGTACCGTGTCGCACGGCGCGCAGGCCCGCACGCTGGGGGGAGCGGCCTCGAGCCCGACGGCGGCGAGCGCGCGGCGGCGCGGCCTCGGCCTGGTCGCCGCCGGTGTGGTCGCGACCACCCTGCTCGCCGCCGGGGCAGTCGTGGTGTTGGCGCGGGGATCGAGCCGGGCCGCCGCGCCGGGAGCCATCGAGGCGTCGGCCGTGGCCTCGCCCGCGGGCCCGGCCGGCTCGGCCGGTGGGCCGGCAATCGGGACCGCCAGCGCG
>JACQWT010000504.1 GCA_016209145.1 Deltaproteobacteria bacterium
GATCTGGCCTCGTGGGAAGGGCTGCGCGATGTCTCGCGCAAGCTCGGTGACTGGCGCAACTGCGGCGTGTGCTGCGCGCGCCTGGGCTCGCTGTGCCGCGACGAGCAGCGGGCGGCCGCGTTCTGGGAGGAAGCGGGCCTCGTGCTGCTCGAGCACACCGACGCGCACGAGGACGCCGAGATCGCCCTGGAGCGCGCGCTCAAGCGCAGCCCCCGGCGCGCGGTGGCATTCGACAAGCTGTTCCGCCGCGTGCGCGAGCGCAAGGACCACGACCGGCTCCTGCACCTGATCGAGCAGCGGCTCCAGGTGAGCGAGAGCGACGCCGAGCTCACCAAGATGTACTGGGAGCGCGCGCGGGCGCTGCGCTCCAAGGGCGAGGCGGCCGCGGCGCTGCGCGCGTTGGGGGACGTGATGCTGCTCGAGCCCGATCACGTCGGCGCGCTTGCCCTCGAAGGAGAGATCCGCATCGCCCGCGGCGAGCTCGATCTCGCCGCGCCGCCGCTCGCCCGGTTGGCGTCGCTCGATTCCGCCCCGGTGCAGCAGCGGCTGGTCTCGGGCCTGGCCGCTGCCGACCTGTACGACAAGAAGCTCGGCCAGCCGGAGAAGGCCGTCGCCGTGCTCGTCCGCCTGCACGAGGCGGGCCTTTGCACCCAGCAGGTGCGGGAGCGGCTGGCGCGCTCGGCTGCGGCCGTGGGCTCTTGGGCCGAGGCGGCGCGTATACTCGAGGAGCTCATGGTGGAGCGCGAGACGAGCGAGGGCCGCATCGAGGCCGCCAATCTGGCCTTGGTGATCTATCGCGACAAGCTCGCGCTGCCGGCCCGGGCCGAGGCCGCGGTGCGCCAGCTTCTCGAGGAGCAGCCCGACCACGCCGAGGCGCTCGCCCTCGCTCTGGGCACGCCGCTGTCGGCCGAGCTGCGCGCCAAGGCGATCCCTGCGGCCCGGGAGGTCGTCCTGCAGCGGCTCGCGCAGGAGCCCTTCGACCCCGTCCGCGTCGAGGTGCTGGGCCAGATCGCCGACGCTCGGGGTGAGCTCGCCCTACGCGCCGCCGCGTTGGGCGTCCTCGTGGCCCTGGGCGACGAGCGCGAGGCGCTGCAGGCGGAGCTGGGCGAGCTGTTGGCGCGAGCCGAGCACGTGCCGCAGGCGGTGCTGGACGCCTCGGGGATCGCCGAGATCGCACACCCGGAGGACTCCGGCCCTGTGTCCGAGCTGATGGTGCGCCTGGCCGACGCCGTGGGCGAGGCGCTCGGCCCCTCGCTCAAGACCGAAGGCGTCGGCAAGAGGGACCGGATCGAAGCCCACGACGACCCGCTGCGCCGGGCCGTGGCGAGTTGGATGGGCGCCTTGGGCTTCGAGTCGGACTTCGACTTATACGTCACCCAGCGCGATGCGCTTCGGGTGCGCGGGATTGCCGCCGAGCGGCCCACCTTGGTCGTGGGCAGCGCCATCGCCGCGCCCTTCGATGCGGCCACGCGCGCCGCCGTGGCACGCGAGATCTTCGCGCTGCGCTGCGGGACGACGCTCGTCTTGCACCACGACAGCCACACCGTGGCCTCCGTCGCCATCGCGGCGAGCAACGCGGCCGACGTCTCGCTGCCGGAGCCCAAGTTCGCGGTGTATCGGGAAATCGCGCGGGCCATGGACAAGGCCCTGTCGCGCAAGCTCCGGCGCGCCATTAGCGAGATCTGCCAGAAGGCGAAGGAGGCGGGCCAGGATCCGGTGCGCTGGGCCGTCGCCGCCCAGCACAGCATCGACCGCATGGCGGCCATCGCCGCCGGCGCTCCGGCCGCGGTGCTCGACCAGATCGCCGGGCCGCCGGGGTCACCGGGCCGCAAGGCCGCACGCAGCAACGATCGCGCCCGGCACCTGCTCGCCTTCGTCCTGTCGCCGGCGTACGTCGCTCTGCGCGACCGATTCGGAATGGGGGTAGGATGAGCGAGCAGGATCAGGGCAAAAAGGCCCCCAAGCAGACGGGAACGCCGGCTCCGGGCTTCGCCCCCGCGCACCTTCCGGAGCGCACCGCCCCCCGCGTACGCGAAGCCGTCCCCACCCAGGACGAGGCCGACGCGCTCGTCGACGCACTCTTCGGCGGGGACGAGCCAACGCCTCTCGTCCAGCTTGTGCCGGGCGCCGCGCCGCCGGTGCTGGTGCCGTCCAGGCCCGACGCGCGCGCTGAGCCCGTGCCGGCCGCTGCGCCGCAGCTCGATCCCACCCTCGGCGAGCTCGTGGCCGAGGGGGCCCAGTACACGCCCGCGCCCGGGACGGCGCCCGACGACGGCGACGCGGCGCCTGAAATCGCGGCCTTCGAGGAAGGTCCGCTGGAGCGGACCGTGCCCATGCCGGAAGCGCAACCAGGCCGGTTGCTGGCGGAGCTCAAGCGCGCCGCGGCGAGCGTCACGCCTCCCTCGGCCCGGGTGGTCCCGCGGCCCGCGCCGCTGCCGCCGCGGCCGGCGACGGCCGCCGCAACGGCGGCGGCCGGACCCGCGCCGATCGAGTCACCCGCCCCAGGAGCGGACGAGGAGGAAACCCTCGAGCCGGGCGAGATCGAGATCATCGACGACATCGAGCCGCGGGCGCTTCCCCGGGTGGAGCCATCCCCGGCAGCTCCTGCGGCACTGCCCGGTGCAACCCAGGACGATCTGTCGCCCGAGCCGACGCCCAGCGCACCGTCCGTGTCGGTCGAGGTCGAGATCTCCGAGCCGGCCCAGTCCGAGATCCCGCCGTCGGCCCCTTCGGTTTCCATCGACGTCTCCACGATAGAGGAGGCGGAGCCGCCATCGGCTCCGTCGATCGAGGTACGCGGACACGAGCCCCTGTGGCTCCCGCCCACGCCGCCGTCCCCGCCGGCGCAGACGGCCGCAGGGGTGCCGGACGAGCCCGTCGCCATTCTCATCGAGGACGAGACCACGGCGGAAGCAAGCGCGCCGCTCGACCTCGAAGGCTCGATGGTGATCGAGCTCATCGGCCGCACGGCCGAGCCGGCGCCCGCCGAGCCCCCGCCGCCGGAGCCTGCTCCCGTCGCGGCCGCGGCGGCGCCGCCCCAGGACGCGGCAGCGCCGGCGCCAACGCTGGCGGCGGTCCCCGAGCCGCCGCCGGCGGCTCTCGCGCCCGTAGCAGAGCCGCAACCCCCGCCGGCCACCGCTCCCGAGCCCACGCCGCAGGCGCCGCCCGAGCCGTCCGCTCAGGAGGGCGCCGAGCCGGCCGCTGCTCCCGAGCGGCCGCCGAGCGAGATTCGCGATGCCGTGGTCGCGCTTTCCCAGAGCGGGGAGCGCCAGAGCTGGCTCGCCCGGGCCGCGTGGCTGTACGAGGAGGCGCCCGATCCGAGCAAGCCCGAGGCGAGGGCGCGCGCGCTGGAGCTCGTCGCGGAGCTCCTGGCGATGGCTGGCGAGGAGGCGCGCGCCGAGGCCATGGCGCGTGAGGCGCGCGATCTATGCCCGGGCGCAGCGCATCGAGTCGCTCGACGCCGCGCTGCGGGCCGCACCCACGGCACAGGCGCGCGCTCACGGCGCATGCCTCGGGGCCGAGATCGCGCGACTCGGGCTGGGCGATGAGGCCGGCATGCGCCGGAGGCTGGCGCAGGCGGAGCGGGCGCGCCCCACGGACGTTCGCCCGCGCGTTTTCCGGCTCGTCGAGGGGCTCGCCAGCGGCGACCAGGTCCCGCCGGCATCGCGCGTGGGCGCCGACCTCGCCGGCGCACCCCTCGGCGAGGCGCGCCAGGCGCTCTCGCGCTTGCGCGAAGGCGGGCAGGCACCGGACTCGGCACCCAGGCCCGGCTCGGGCTCTTCCTCCGAGCAGTTCGCTCCGTATGACCTGCTGCTGGCCGGTCGCGAGGCCCTGCGCCGCCACGATGTCGGCACGCTGGTGGCGTGCCTGCGCGCCGTCGAGGGCGAGAACGAGCTAGGTCCAGGCGCGTCCTGGCTCGTGAGCGTCCTGAGCGCTCCGCACCGCGACCTGCGCTCCAAGGCCATAGGCTCGCTCGTCCGGCTGATCGAGGGCCCCCACGGCGCGCTCGCCCGCCGGGCGCTGGCGGCACGGGCGCTGGAGCTGGGCGATCCGGACAAGGCGGCCAAGGTGGCCGACAGCGCCGACGAGTCGTCGCTCGGCCTCGGCGACCGGCTGGCCATTGCCGCGCTGGGCGCCGGGGCGCCCGGGCGCCTGGGCGAGCACGCGCAGGCGGCGGCCCAAGAGCCGGGCCTCGGGCCGCTTGCCGCCGCCGCCGTGGCGGCGCTCACGGATCCCGGCGCCCCGGGGCGCACCGTGCCCGACGTGGGGACGCAGGAGTCGCGCGGCGCTGCGGCACTGGGAAGGGAGCTCGGCGCCCAGGCCAGGCCCGAGGCAGCGGCGCTGGGCGACGAGGGGCTGGCGGAGGCGGCGGAGCGGCTGCTGCGCTCCGATCCGCACAGCGGAGCCGCCCTTGCCGTGCGCCTGGAGCTGGCCCACCGGGCCGGCGACGTGGGTCGCGTGGCCGAG
This sequence comes from Deltaproteobacteria bacterium, assembly GCA_016209145.1. GTDB lineage: Bacteria > Myxococcota_A > Polyangia > Polyangiales > Polyangiaceae > JACQWT01. Next base: position 4,468 of record JACQWT010000504.1, read on the forward strand.
ACGCTGCTCGCAGGGGTCGAGTCGGTAGCCGGCGCGGAGATGGACCGCGCCCTGTGCGCTGCGGTGTTCGCCGAGCTCGCGGGCGACGACGAGCGGCTCCACGCGGAGCTCACCACGGCGCTCGGCCTCGATCCCGGGAGCGAGGCCGCGCTGCGCCTCGGTCTGCGGGGCGCAGGCGCCGAGGCCGCCGCCGGACGGCTGGGGCGCTACGCCGACGCCGTGGCCGAGCCGGAACGGGCGGCCCTGGCTCTGGTCGAGGCCGCGCTCTGCTGGCAGCACGAGCGAACGGAGCCGGAGCGGGTGGAGACGCTGCTCGAGCAGTCGAGTGAGCGCGCCCCCGAGCTGCCGGTCGGCGCGCTCTGCGGCTGGCTTGCCGCCGTGGGCCGCGGCGCGCTCGGGGCCGAGCGCGACTGGCTCGCGCGGCTGCGCGACCCTGACGCCGGGCAGGAGGGGCGCGTGTTCGAGCTGGTGCGCGAGGCGCTGCACACTTCGCCCGAGGACACGGCACAGCGCGCCCGCCTGCTCGGCGCGGCCCACCAGGCTCGGCCGGCGGATCTCGGCCTGCGACGGCTCTACGAGAGGGCATCGGCCGAAGCCGGACCGACACCGGCGCTCCTTGCGGACCAGGCCGGGTGGCTGGCGGCGCGTGCGGCCGAGCTGGATGGCGCCGAGGGAGCCTCCTTGGCCCTGGAAGCGGCCGTGGCCGCGGACCAGGAAGGCGAGCGCGAGCGGGCCGCCGAGCTCGTGCGCCAGGCGTGGGACAAGGGAGACGCGGCCCTGGCGCCGGTGCTCGCCGAGCGCTACGCGCTCTTGGGGCACGGCGCCGCCGAGCACCTGCGCCGGCTCGCGGCCGGCGCAGGCGGGCTGCCCGAGGGGCCGCGGCGGGCCGAGCACGACCGCAGGCTGGCGGCGCTCGAGGCGGCCGCCGGGGCTGCGGGCGTGGTGGCTCGCCTGCGCGCGGCCCTGGCGAGCGAGCCCGGGCACTTGCCGACCCTGTACGAGCTCGCCCGCCGCCTGTTCCCGGGCGGCCCGAGCGAGGAGCTGGAGAACGCCCTCCTGGACATCGCCGGGGCGCTCTCGGGCCCGGAGGCGGCGGGGCATGCGCAGTTGGGTGCGCGCCTGCGCCAGCGCCGCACGAGCTGGGACGAGACTTTCGCGGCGGTCGAGCTGTGCCTGCGCCAGCAGCCCGAGCGGCTCTGGGCCCAGCGGCAGATGCTCGCCCACGCCACCCTGCGCCAGGACCACGAGCTTCTCGCGCGCCTGTGCGAGGATCTCGCGCCACGCTCCGACCACAGGCTAGAGCGCGCGACGCTACTGCTGCGCGCCGCCGAGGCGCACCTCGCCCTGCACCACGAGCCCGCCGCGCGTGCGCTGCTGGAACGAATCGTCGCGGAGGCGCCCGAGCACTACGTGGCCCACGCTTCGCTTTGCCGCTTGCTCGATCGCGCGGGCCCGTCGCCGGCGGCGGCGCAAGCCTTCGAGCGGCTTGCCCAAGCGAGCGAGAGCCCGAGAGAGAAGAGCGCCGCGCTCTACCGTGCGGCCACGCTGTGGCTCGCGGTCGCGCCGGAGCAGGGCCAGGCCGAAGGACGCCGGCTGCTCGAGGCCCTCGTCGCCATCGACGTGGCGTACGAGGACGCCTTCGCGCGCCTGCGGGCGATCTACGAGGCCGCGGGCGCGAAGCGAGAGCTGGCGGAGCTCTGTGGCCGCCGGGCCCAAGCATTGCCGGCGGGCAAGGAGCGCACGGAGCTGGAGGTCGCGCGGGGCAAGCTCCTCGCCGAGCTCGGCGCGACCGAGGCCGCCCGAGCCGCGTTGCAGGCGGCGCTGGCCGAAAGCCCCGAGAACCCGGACGCGCTGTCGGCCTACGCCGACGTGTGCGCGGCGCGCGAGGACTGGCCGGCCGTAGAGCAGGCGGTGATCGGCCTCGGCCGCCTCGTCGCCGACCGGCAGCGGCAGATCGAGATCTACCTGCGCCTGGGTGCGCTCTACGAGGAGCACTTGCCCAACCCGGAGCGGGCACTGCTCGCGTACCAGGAAGTGCTCAAGCGCGATCCCGGCTGCGTGCCGGCGCGCGACCGGCTCAGCGAGCTCTACCTTCGGGCCGGAGACCCGGCGCGCGCCGTCGAGCAGCAGGAGGCCCTGGTCGCGGCGGCGCAGTCGCCCGCCGACAAGTGCCGCCGCATGGTGCGGCAGGCCGAGATCTACGAGCGCGCCGGCGATGGCAAGCAGGCCGAGGCCACGCTCGTCAAGGCGCGCCGGAGCTGGCCCCGCGATCCCGCGCCGGTCGGCGCCCTGTTTGGCCTGTACGAGCGCACGGGGGAGCAGGCGGCGGCAAGCCGCCTGCTCGACGCTGCCGCGGCAGAGGCACAGCGGGGCTTCGCCGCCGGCCGCTTCGAGGCGCCTCTCTTCGAGATGGCCGTCACCATCGCCGAGCTACGGCGGCAGGCCGACGCTGCGGCCGTGATGCGGGCGACGTTCGGCGCCGTCGAGGGTAAGGCGGCAGAGATCGAGGGTGTCGGCGACCTCGCGGCCCAGAAGCGGCACGACGAGCGACTTGCGCCCGAGGTGTTCGACCAGCCCTTCCGCGCGCTCCTGGCGGCGACGGGCGCGCTGCTCGACGCGGCCGTGCCGCTCGATCTGAAGACCATTCTCGCCAAGCCCTTGCCCGCGGCTCACGCCGAGGTCGCCCGCCCCGTGCGGGAGCTTGCGGCCGCCTACGGCCTGTCCGGCATAGAGATCTACACCTCGAACGCGATGGGCATCTCCTGCCTGCCGGCGAGCATCGATCCGCCCGCCGTGGTGCTGGGCCAAGCGCTGGTCGCGAGCGGCGACGCTGCGCTGCGCGAGTTCCTCACGCACCGCGCGCTCAAGGTCTTGCAGGCGCGCTCGGCCGGCCTGGCGCGCACGGCGCCCATCGACCTATGGCCCCTTCTGGCCGCCTATCTCAAGCTGCACGCGCCGGGCTTCGAGCCCAAGGGCGCCGACGCCGCCCGGATGCGCCGCTTCCACGACCTCATGGCCAAGCACCTGCCCGCGCCGCTCGCGCCGGAGCTGCAAGCCGCGGCCGAGCACGTCGCCGAGACGATCGGCAACCGCGCCTCCAGCCTCGGCACGTTCGCGTACTGCTGGGGCACGCGGGCGGCGCTGCTCGCCATGGGCAGCCCCGAGCTCGCCCTGCGCGCCCTGGCGTGGGCGCTCGGCCCGACACCCGATCTCCCCGAGGGTGGCCGCGACCGGCTCAAATGGATCGCCCGGCAGGCCGAGGCCCGCGACCTCGTGGCCTTTGCCGCGAGCGAGGCACACGCGGGGCTGCGGCGGGAGATCCTGGGGGGGTAGTCCCTGCGCTGTGTCCACGGGTCGGCCCGAATTCGGTCGGGCTCGTGTGGTGCCCTGCCCCTCGCCTTGAAAGCCGCGAGCTGCGGGCGCCGCGGAGCGTGTCAACGACTTTGAGACAGTCGCCATCGCAGTTTAGTGAAGGTGCGCCGCAGGCTGCCGGTTTGCAGGCTCATGCCGCCACCTGAAGGCGATTTTTGCAGGGTCATGCCGCCAGCCGATTTGCAGGAGCATGCGGCCACCAGCGAGAGGGGCCGATCGGATTTTCGCAGGGTCATGCAGCCGGGAGCGACGGGGTTTTCGCAGGTTCATGCCGCCAGGCTGCGGGTCGAGCGACCGGAAGTAAGCAAGGGTTC
>JACQWT010000505.1 GCA_016209145.1 Deltaproteobacteria bacterium
GGCAGCGAACGAAACCTCGGTCGAAGTCCCCGCAGCGAAGGTAGCCGCGCAGCTCCTGCTCGACGTAGCGCGGCAGGCCCTTGTCGTAGTGCTCGCGCGCGTGCTCCAGGAAGGGCTCCAGGTTGTCGCGCACGAGCTGGTACAGGACCGTCTGCTCCGGCCGCCGCGGCAGGTAGCGGTGGCAGCCGCGGACCGCGGCGATCAAGCCGGGGGCGCTGCCGGCGATCGAGCCGGCCGCGCCGTGCGAGGCGGCCGCGCGGTTGTGTGCGCCGGAGGGGTCGTGGCGCGGCTCGCGGCCCGCCCCTGGGCTGACTTCCAGCGGATGCGCTTCCACCATCGAGCGACGTGCTTCAGCAGGCCGCGTGCCAGGGGCGACAGAGCGCAATTTCAGGCGGTTCGGCAAGGCGCGGGGGTGGCGCCCGCTAACGCCCGTTAGCGGCCGCCACCCTCTGGCGCCTGCTCTGTGCCCGGCCCCCGCGGCGCCCACACCAGTCTGGGTGTCGCCGGCTTCGGGCACCGCGCGAGAGCGCCCGATCCCGTCGAGGCGGCGTCGGTCGGGCATCGCCGCAGGCCGGCAGCGCCGATGTCAATGCCGATCACAATCTGGGGGCTGCCGCCCGGAGGCCCGCGCCAGAGGGCCCGGGGCTCCCGGGCTGGCGCGGTGACGGGCCCCGCAGGCCGACGTCACCTGCCCCCCCGCTGGTCCACTTCTGCCAACTCTGCCAAGCAGGCCCGGGTCATTCCTGGCGAGCGCCAAGGTGGCGCCGCAGATTGCGCCGCCGCACCCGCCGGCGTATGGGCCGGAAGCTCGATCGCACCGAGCCAGAAGCCTGGAGTAGCCCGATGACGACCGCATCCAGCACCGCCTGCGGGACCGCCGAGCCTGGCCTTCGCACCGTCGACCCCGAGATCGCCGAGCTCATCCGCAGGGAGAACCTGCGCCAGCACCAGAGCGTGCGGCTCATCGCCAGCGAGAACTACGTCTCGCGCGCCGTGCTCGAGGCCACCGGCTCGGTTCTCACCAACAAGTACTCCGAGGGCTACGCGGGCAAGCGCTACTACCAGGGCCAGGAGAACGTCGACGCGGTCGAGCGCCTCGCCTGCCGCCGCCTGGCCGAGCTGTTCGGCGCCGAGCACGTCAACGTGCAGCCCTACTCGGGCAGCCCGGCCAACCTGGCCGTCTACCTCGCCTTCTGCCAGCCGGGCGACGCCATCATGGGCATGGGCCTGCCGGCCGGCGGCCACCTCACGCACGGCTGGAACGTCAGCATCACCGGCATGTTCTTCAAGAGCGTCGCCTACGGCGTGCGCCGCTCCGACCACCGCATCGATCTCGACCGGGTGCGGGCGCTGGCGCGAGAGCACAAGCCCAAGCTCATCTGGTGCGGGGCCACGGCCTACCCGCGCACCTGGGACTTCCCGGCGTTTCGCGCGATCGCCGACGAGGTCGGAGCGAAGCTCGTGGCCGACATCGCCCACATCGCCGGCCTGGTGGCGGCAGGGCTGCACCCGACGCCGGTGGGAATCGCCGACGTCGTGACCTCGACCACGCACAAGACTCTGCGCGGGCCGCGCGGCGGCGTGATCATGTGCCGCGCCGCGCTGCGCAAGGAGATCGACCGCGCCGTCTTCCCGGGCCTGCAGGGCGGGCCGCACAACCACACGACCGCCGCCATCGCCGTCGCCGCCAGGGAAGCCGCGGGCCCCCCGTTCAAGAGCTACGCGGCGAGCATCATCGCCAACGCCAAGGCCCTGGGCGAGGAACTGCTCTCCCACGGCTTCGCGCTCGTCACCGGCGGCACGGACAACCACCTCTTGCTCATCGACGTGACGCCCAAGGGCCTGGGCGGCAAGCCCTACGCGCAGGCCCTGGAGCGCGCCGGCATCGTCACCAACTGCAACTCCATCCCCTTCGATCCGCGCAAGCCCTTCGATCCATCGGGCGTGCGCGTCGGCACCCCCGCCGTGACCTCGCGGGGCATGGGCGCGGCCGAGATGAGGGCCATCGCCGGCTGGATGGCCGAGGTGGCCGCCCATCCGGACGACGAGAAGACGACGGAGCGCGTGCGCGCCGAGGTGCGCGAGCTGTGCGCGGGGTTCCCGGCGCCGGGGATCCTTCTGTCCGAGCCGTAGGCGCTACTTGACGTACACGCGCCCGGCCGCGATGCCCTGGCCGGCCGCGGCCGTGTAGACGGCCTTGGCGTTGGCGCCGAACGGGTACTGCCAGGGGTAGCACTGGCCCTTGCCCCCAAGCGAGGCGCTCGATCCCGAGCCGTGATCTTCGGCCAGCACCGGGTTCATGCCGGGCACCGGCGTGAGGAGCATGAGCTTGATGTTCATCTCGCTGATGCCGGCGCCCACCGCCAGCACGGTGTAGCACTTGTTGGGGTCCATCTGGAACTGCTGCTCCAGGCTCTGGCCCTGCTGGAACTGGCCGGCGACGATGGGCGTAAGCGGCTGCATGCCCTGCGCCTCGCTCGCCGCGAGCGCCATGAGCGGGACCGTGGCCGCGCTCGCGAACGCCGGATCGATTGGGGTGGCCGAGCCCGCGGCGCCCGGCTGGCCGCCCGGAGGCGCACCGGTGCTCCCCGGCATGGGAAACGGCCAGGGGAAGGGAGAAGTCGCCGTGGCCGGCGGCGGCGCCGTGGCCGGCGGCGGCGCCGTGGGCCCGGGCGGCGATGTCGGATAGCTCGGCGGCGGGGATGTCGGGTAGCTCGCCGGCGCCGCGCCCGGCGGCGCGGAGGTGGGGTAGCTCGCCGGCGGTGCGTAGCCTGGCGTGCCGTATCCGGGCGGACCGTAGCCCCCGGGCTGGTACGTGGCCGGCATCACCGGCTCCTGCTCGCGCGGGCAGCCGAGCAGCGCCAGGCTGGCAATCGATAGGGCGGTCGCAATTCGTGCCGTTGCTCGCATCTGGAACATCCTCCCGTTCGGCTAGCCTCACTTGTTCTTGCTGAACACCTGGACCGCCACCGGCCCCTCGCCGGTGCGGGCCACGACCTCGACGCGGGCGGCGGCCCCAATGGGGAACGCGTACGGGTAGCAGTCGGCCTTGCGGCCGATCGCGGCCTGGGCGCCGATGTCCGCGTCCTGGGCGATCCGCGGATTGAGCGCCGCCATGCCCGGCAGCGCTGCCCCGCCCAGCGGGTCCAGCAGCAAGTGCAGATCGACCTCGGTCACGTTGGGGAACGAATGCCCGAGGATCGTGTAGCAGCGGCCCGGCTGCATGAACAGCGGCACGCTCGCACCTTTCCCCTCGGGCACGCGCTCGCAAGCGAAGGCCCCCTCGGGCTTCATGCCCGGGGCTTCGGCCGCGGCGCGCGCCAGGATCTGCGTCGAGAGCGCAACCTGCGTGAGCTGGTCGCAAGGACCGTAAGCCGGCACCATCGCGCCCGCGTCGGGCTCGGCGGGCGGGGGCGGCGGCGGCGGATAGCCCCCGTCCGGCACAGGCGTGGCCGGAACCTCCGGCTCGCCGCCACAAGCGGCCCCGAGCACCAGCAGCAGACCCGATACGACCGCCCTCTTCGCCCCGAGCACAGACATGGGCACCTCCTCGCGACGTGAATCAGCCGGGGGCCGGTATACCCCCGCTCGGGGCACGATGCGAGTGGGTATCCCGACTTCGCACGGGCGCACAAAACGGCGGGGCGGCCCGGGCCGTCCCTGGGCCGCCTCGCCGCGAACGTCGCGTTGTCAGAGGCTGTGAAACACCCTCTCAGCCGACGGCGTCCTTGATCGCCTTGATCGGACGCGCGCGCACGGCCCTCGAGGCGGGCTTGGCCTTGAACGTCGTTGGCTGGCCGGTGAACGGATTGATCCCCTGGCGCTCCCTCTGCGCCGGCTTCTTCACGACGCGGAACTTGGCGAAGCCGGGCAGCGTGAACACGCCGAGCTTCTTCAACGACTTGTGTCCGACGTCCGACAGAGACTCGAGCACGGCCTTGACCTGCTTGCGGCTGAGGCTCCCGCCCGCACGCTCGGCAATCGCCTGCACGATCTGCGTCTTGCTCATCGTCTTGCTACCTGCAGCCCTGGGGGCTGGGGTCTTCTTGGTCGCCATTCGCAATCTCCTCTCGGGTCGGGGCTCGACCCTGGCTGGCGCGACCGCAGTGGCCGCGAGCGCCGCGAGGACGACGCCTCGCGGGCGGGCAGAAGATACACATCCGCCGCGGCGCGCATAGGTCATTTTTTGTCAAGGCCGAGCCCGTGCCGACCTTGGCGACACCCTGCGACCGGACGGGGACCAGTGGACAGCCGGCCCCTGGTGGCGCTAGGGTCCCGATCTCGCATGACCAGCGCGATCGTCTTCTTCGTCCTGGCGGCTCTGACGCTCGGCTCGGCCGCGGTCGTGGCCTTTGCCAGGAACATCATCCACTCGGCGCTTGCCCTGCTCGGCACCTTCCTCGGCGTGGCCGGGCTCTACCTCATGCTCGCGGCCGACTTCCTGGCCGCCGTCCAGGTGCTGGTCTACGTCGGCGGCACCCTGACGCTGATCCTGTTCGCGGTGATGCTCACCGCCCGCATCGACGAGGCCAAGGACAGCAACCCGAGCCGCGCCGTGGGAGCGGCGCTGCTGCTCGTGACGGTGGTGCTGCTCGTGCTCGGCAAGGTGGCGGGCGAGATGGACGCGTGGTCCGGCGCGGCGGCCGCGGCGGCCAACCCCTCGACGGCCAGGCTCGGGCACGCCTTCCTGCGCGAGTTCCTGCTGCCCTTCGAGCTCGCCTCGGTCATCCTGCTGGCGGCGATGATCGGCGCGGTGGTGCTGGCGCGGCGTGCGGTACGGCGGGGCCCAGGCCAGGAGTAGGCTCATGCAGATTGGGCTGATCCACTACCTGACCGTCTCCGCCGCGCTCTTCGGCTTCGGCCTCGTCACCGTGATGAGCCGCCGCAACGCGGTGGGGATCCTGCTCGGGGTGGAGCTCATCCTGAACGCCGCCGCCCTGAACTTCGTCGCCTTCGATCACTTCGTCGCCGACGGCGTGGCCGGGCAAGTCTTCGCCGTCTTCATCATCGTGCTCGCCGCGAGCGAGGCGGCCATCGCCCTGGCCATCGTGCTGAGCGTGTTCCGCAACTTCCGCAGCATCATGGCCGATCGGCTGACAACGCTGAAGGAGTAGGCGGCACGCCACTCACTGGCTGCGGGCGCGGGCGCGCGCGATGTCGGCCAGGCGCGTGACCACGCCGCCGGCCACGATGCCGAGGGCCTGCCGCTCGAGCTCGGCTCTCTCGGACGGGCGGCCACCCACCTGAATGAGCGAGCGCACGCGGGGACCGCCCTCGATGCCGGCCACGACCACGCAGCGCACCCGGACGAGATCCTCGCGCACCTCCCAGGAGAGCTCCGTGACCTTGGCACGCAGCCGCAGCGGCCCTCCCCTGCCCCAGTCCGCCCGGCGCGTCGCGCCGAGCAGCAGGCCGCGCAGCGTGCGGGACACGCGCGCCCCATCCTCGCCCGCACGCACCTCGACCGAGGTCCACGCGATCCGGCTTGCTCCCGCCGCGTGTGTCGTGCCCGGCCACGCCGCCAGGAGCAGCGGGAGGAGCAAGATGACCGCCGCCACGAAAGGCCGGCCGCAGCGCCAGGGCCGGAGCGTGCCCATGGGCCGCAGGGTATCGGCCGGTCGCGAGCCGGGGCAAGATCCGCGCGGCGCCGGACGCCGCGGGCCGTCTGCGCTATGGAGGCGGACATGGTCGAGGCGGCGACGAGGTGCCTATGCGGCCGGTCCGCTCCGGCGCGCGCCGCGCTGCTCGCCGCCGCGCTGCTCGTCCCGGCCGAGGCCCGGGCGGGAGACGCCACGGAGTTGCGCTGGACGGCCGCCGCGCCCGACCGGATGGTCCAGCAGTCGCTCGACGCGGCGCGGCGCTCGCCCGAGCAGGCGGCCGCGCGCCTGGTCCTTGCCGCCTGCCTGCACGAGCAGGCTGCCGCCGGTGCGGCGCGCACCGGCCTTGCGGCGCTCGGCGCGGCCTCTCCCTCGGCCGAGATCGCCGATCAGGCGCGCTGGCTCGGGCGGATGCTCACGCCGGAGTCGGAGGCCCGGCCCTGGCCCGGCCTGGACCGCGCCTCCCTGGAGCAGCCCCCGGAGCCGCGGGACGGAATGGTCCGGACCTACGCCATCCTGGGCCCCTTTGAGGATGCGGGCGGCGGCCTCGATCGCCGCGAGGGGCCGGAGCGTCCAGAGCACCGCTACGTCGGCGCGGACTACTCCTGGGGCGCCTACGCCGTGCGCACGCGCCGCACCCTGCCCGAGTCGGCGACTGCTCGTGGTCTCCCCCTCGCGCTGTACGTCCACCCGCGGCAGGAAAGCTGCACCTACCTATCGAGCGCCGTGTGGCTGCCGCAGCCGCAGGCAGCTCGCACGGCGCTCGTACATGTGGCCGCTTCCGGTTCATTCCGTCTGATCTGGGACGGCGCGCTTCTAGCCCGGGGCGACGAGGCCCATCGGGGCTTCATGCTCGATCGCGCCCGCGTGCAGCTCGAAGTGGAGCCCGGCGAGCACCTGCTGACCGTCAAGATGTGCTCGGGGGCAAGCGCCGACGACGGCCGGCTGCGCGTACGCTTCACCGACGAGGGCCTGGCGCCGCTCGACGTGCGCACGAGCTCCAGTCCAGAACGCCTCGATCTCGTCGCCGAGCGCGTCCGCCGGCGCCCGCCCGGCGCGCGCGTTCTGCGCGCCCCGACGCTGCTGGAGCGGGCGCTCGATCTCGGGCCCGCGGCAACCGCGGATCAGGCGCTTGGGGCCGCGCTGTTGCGCACGCTCGGTGGGGCGGATGACGTGCAGAGCCCTCGCGCGCCCGGCCTGCTCGATCGCGTCGTGGCCGCGGGCACCACTCCGGCCGACGCCCTCGCGCTGGCCGGCTACCTCAGTCCCTCCGCCAGCAACCGCAGCGGCTGGCTCGGACAGGCGCTCGAACGGGCGCTCGCGCAGGGCGACGGCGAGACAGCAGGCTTCGCACAGCGCGCGCTGGTGCGCGCCCGGCTGGAGGCCCGCCTCTCCGATCTGGCCCGCTTCAGCGCCGAGCAGCCGCCTCTGCGCGACGCCACGGATCCGCAGGCACGCCTGATCAAGGCTCTGGCCCGGGCGGCGCTCGAAGGGAGCGGCCTGCGCCGCGCCGTCTTGGGGGAGCTATCCGCGCTGGCTCGCGAGCTGGGCCCCGCCGCGCCCGGCGCGGTGCACGAGGCCATCGCCGAGCTCGCCGAGCACGCCCACGCCGGGATCTTCCTCGGCGCCATGCGGCGGCTGGGCGCCCTGCTGCCCGAGCGCCGCGACGCTCGCTACCTCCGGGCGCTGCGCCCGTGGGGCGCCGCCGTGCTCGAGAGCGCGGCGGCACGCCTGCTCGCCCGGCAGACGAGCGCCGACCAGATCGTCGCGCTGGGCGAGTTGTTGCTCGATGCCGGCCGCTACCGCGCGGCACGCGACGCGTTCGCGCTCGCCACGTCGGTGGCGCCGAACCGCGCCGACGGCTTCGCCCTACTCGGCCGCGCAGCGCTCCGGCTTGCCGCCTCGAAGCAGGACACGGAGCGGGGCCTCGCCGCCCTGGAGCGCGCGCGCGAGCTCGATCCGGGCCGGGCCGAGCTTGCCGCCGAGCTCGGCCTGCGCCGCGGCGAGGACGAGGGCGGCAAGAAGGAAGCTCGCGGGGCCATCGACGCCGACGCGGCGCGCTACCTCGTTCCCGCCGAGGTGTTTCTCGCGCGCGCCCGGGCCGCGCCGGCCACGGGCGAGATCTTCGAACGGGAGCTGCACTGGCTGCGGGCCGTGCGCTACCACCCGGACAAGCGCGTCTCGCAGCTCATGCACTACGCCCGGGAGATTGTGATCGAGCCGCGCAC
>JACQWT010000506.1:0-2245 GCA_016209145.1 Deltaproteobacteria bacterium
TGCCGAAGTCGTCGACACCACCGCCGAAGCGCTTGCTCCAGAGGTGCTTGCCGTCCTTGGCGAGCTTGGCGAGGAAGACGTCATATGAGCCGACACACGTGAACGGCCCGCCGCCGAAGTCGACTGTGCCACAGAAGCCGCCCGTGACGATGACGCTGCCCGCGCGGTCCGCGGCGACGCTCTCGGCCATCTGCGAGTTGCCATCGCCGAAGCGCTTGCTCCAGAGGTGACTCCCATCGGGGGCGAGCTTGGCCACGAAGATGTCGTCTCCGCCCGCGCTCTGGAGCGTGCCGCCGCCGAAGTCGGCGGTGCCCTGGAAGTGCCCCGCGACGATGACGTTGCCCGCGCTGTCCGCGGCGACGGTCTTGGCACGCTGCTCGCTGCCATCCCCGAAACGCTTGCTCCAGAGGTGGTTGCCGCTGTGGCACACGCTCCCGGCGCACGCGCCGGCGCAGGCCTTGCCGCAACCGCCGCAGTTGGCGGCGTCGCTGCCTAGATCCACGCACTTGCCGCCGCACTTGGTAAGCCCCTGGCCGCACGCGAGCACGCACTTGCCGGCGGAGCACACCTCGCCGCCAGCGCACGCCTTGTCACACCCTCCGCAGTGCGCCGGGTCGTGCTGCGTGCTCACGCACGAGCTGCCGCACTTGGTCGTGCCGCCGGCGCACTCCAGGCTGCAAGTGCCGGCGGAGCAGACTTCGCCTTGTGCGCAGGCCTTGCCGCAGGAGCCGCAGTTGCCAGGGTCGAGCTCGGTGTCCACGCACTTGTCGCCGCACTTGGTCGTGCCGCCCAGGCACACAACCCCGCAGTTGCCGGCCGAGCAAACCTGGCCCTGCGCGCAGGCCTGGTCGCAGCCCCCGCAGTGCGCGGGATCGAACGCGGTGTCCACGCACGCGCCCCCGCACTTGACGAGCCCGCCCGTGCACTCGAAGCCGCAGTTGCCGGCGGAGCAGATCTTGCCTGGCTTGCAGGCGTTGCCGCAGCTCCCGCAGTTGGCGGGGTCAAGCTGGGTATCCACGCACTCGTCGCCGCACTTGGTGGTGCCACCCAGGCAGACAAGCCCGCACTGGCCGGCGGAGCAAACCTGGCCCGTTGCGCACGCCTGGTCACAGCCTCCGCAGTGCGCGGGATCAACGTCGCTGTCGACGCAGCTTGAGCCGCACTCGGTCAAGCCCTTGCCGCAGCGGGGCACGCACTTGCCGGCCGAGCAAAGCTGCCCCTGCTGGCAGGCGTTGCCGCAGCCGCCGCAGTGCAGCGGATCGACGCCGAGATGCACACAACTGCCCTGGCACTCGACCAGGCCGCCCGGGCACGGGCCGATCCCGGCGTCGCCGTCCTGGACCTGACTCGATCCGGTGCACGCGCCCGCTCCGACGGCGACGGCCGCGCCGACCACCCAAGCCGCTGCTTTCATCAGAACCACCCCTTCACGCTTGCAGCGCCAAGCCCCAGCACCGGCCGCACGGCCACGCCGCCGCCGCCCGCTGCCGCCGCCGGCTCCGGCCCTGTGCCCAAGGCGAGCAGCCCGACCAGCCCCGTGACGATCCCGGCGCCGCCCACCGCGAACCCGGCCGTAGACACGTAGGAGAGCGCCATGGCGGCGTCGTAGTTCTCGCGTGCAGAGTCCGGGCAGGGCCCGCCGGGGCACTGCTCGTCGATGTCCGCAGCCTTCGAGAGCGTCACGATCCCCGTCACCGTCCCGACCACCAGGCCCACCGCGCCCACGCCGAAACCAGCCCATGCGAGCGGCGAGACGGCGGCCCCTTCGGCCTGGGCTGGCGCCGGCTCGGTCGGGCCGAAGGTCACGGGCGGCGGCTTGGGGGCCGGCCGCGGTGCTGGCGCCGCAGGAGGGGCAACCGGCATCGGCGATTCGCGCCGCAGCTCGATCGTCACGACCCGCTGCTCGCGCTCTTTGAGCGCGATGGTCTCTCTCGCCTCGACAAAACCGGGGGCGCTCACTACCACGACGTGCTGGCGGGGGTTCAACTTGCGCCGGAGCCCCACGGCCGAGGGCGAGAGCAGCGTGCCGTCGATTCTCACCTCGACGGGCGTGCCCTCGGGCACGCCAGAAACCGCCACGGCCAGCGACGGGATGCGCTCGCCGAGCTCGCGGGCGAGCTCGGCCGCTTCCTTGCGCGCGCCTGCAAAGGGCGCCGGCTCGTTCGGCACCGCCGGCAGGTTCTGGACGCGCAAGAGCGTATCGCGCCCCTCCCCCAGCAGGTCGAGCGCGGCCTGCGCGCCGCCG
>JACQWT010000506.1:2301-12541 GCA_016209145.1 Deltaproteobacteria bacterium
CCAGGGCGCCGTGATAGTCCTTGGCGGCGAACTTCTCCGCGCCCTCGTTCATCAGGCTGCGCGCCGTCTCGCGGTCGGCGGCGCTTGGCTGCGCTGCGGCGGGCAGGGCGAGCAACACCAGCGCTGCCAGCACGACCACGAGCACGAAGAGCCTTGTTCTAGAACCCCCAGTAGCGCTCCGCACCTTTCGCTCCCTTCCCCGGCGCGCTCGGCGCCGGCCGCGGGCCCGGCCCGGCCGGCGCCGAGCCGGCAGCCCCGGCTGCAGTTGCGCCCGACGGCGCTGCGGAAGCACTCGCCGCCGGCGTTCCGACTGACGCCGCCGGCGCTGTCGGCTCCGCCGAAGCGGACGCCGCCGCCGGCATGCTGCCGGCCGGGGCCTGTCCCGAGCTCGCCGGCGCGACCGACGAGCCAGGCCCAAGGGCGATCGCCGCCGCTCCGGCTGCCAACAGCGCCAGCGCCGCAATCGCCGCGAGCGCCCCGCGCCCCATCCGGCGCGGGACTCCGGCCGGATGCAGCGTGGAAGCGCTGGCCTGCAGGGTGGTCGGGCCCCCGCCCAGGCTCAGGGTGTCGCGGGTCTCTGCGCGCGGCTCGGCCGCACGAGGGGGCCGCGGCTGCGTGCTCGGCTCGGGGAGATCGAGGTCCTGCGCTCCCCGCTCGCCGCCAGCCTGCGGCCCGAGACCGCTCGCATCCGACACGAGCGTCCCGCCCGGTCCGGACGCCCGGGCCGGGGGCACTGCTTGGGCTCGCCCGCCGTCGCGCGCTGCCGCGAGCGGGCCGGGCAGAGTGGGCTCGTGGGCTGCCTCGTCCCCGCCCCCCGCAGGCTTCGGTTGCGCCTGGGGCGACGGGCCCAGCGCCTCCATGCCCTTGATGACGGGCAGCGGGCTGCGCTTCGTCCCTGGCTCGTCCAGCCCGCCGGAAGCGCGTGAGGCTCCCGGAAGCTCGTCCAGCAGGCCGTGGTCGGTCGTGCTCAGGAGCGCGTCATCGAGCTCGGGCGCCGAGGGGCGGCTGATCCGCATCAGCGCGAGCGCCATCTCCTTGGCCGAGCCGAAGCGGCGCTGCACGTCGCGGCTAAGGGCCCGCCGAAACCAGACATCGACCTCGGCCGGAAGCTCCGGGCACAGCTCGCTCGGCGCGGTGAGCTCGGCCTTGTTGATGGCGATGATGAGCCCGGCCACGGTGTCGCCCCGAAACGGCATCTGGCCGGTCAGCGCCTCGTACGCCACCACCGCCAGGGCCCAGAGATCCGCCTGAAACCCCGCCCCCTTGGTGTCGAGGAGCTGCTCCGGGCTCATGAACTCGGGGGTGCCGATGATCGCGCCGGTTGCCGTCAGCCCGCCGCTCGGCGCCGTGCCGGTCTGCTTGGCAATGCCGAAGTCGAGCACCTTGACGAACAGCTCGTATTCGGACTCGATGAGGAAAAGGTTGGCCGGCTTGATGTCGCGGTGCACGATGCCGAGCTTGTGCGCCCGGCCCAGGGCCTTGGCCGCCTGCGAGACGATGGCGACGCTCTCGCGCAGCCCGAGCTTGCCCTCGCGCGCGAGCCGGTCCTCCAGGCTCTCGCCCTCGAGCAGCTCCATCACGATGAACGGCGTGCCGTCGCCCATGCGGCCGTGGTCGAAGATCTGCACCACGTGCGGGCTCTTGATCTGCGCCGCCAGGCTCGCCTCCCGGTCGAAGCGCTGGGCGAGCTCGGGGCTCTGCTGGAAGAGCTCCGGCGAGATGAACTTGACCGCCACCCGGGTCTTCAAGCTCAGGTGATCGGCCGCCCACACGCTGCCCATGCCCCCCTCGCCGAGCTTCTCGACGAGGCACACCGAAGCCGTGACCATCATCCCCGAACGGAGCGCCATGGCGGCCGAAGGATACCACCATCGCGGGTAGGCTTGTGCGCCAATCCGAGTGCGGCAAGCCGTGTTCACGCGGCCAGGGCTGTGCATCGCGGCGTGCTGGAAGACGGGGGCAAGCCCGCCGGTCCGCTGCCGCCCGCGCCGGCCGGGCCGCCGGCCGGGCCGCCGGCCGGGCCGCCAGAGGCCCTGCGGCCGCTGCGGGCGGGGCCGGATGCGGGCACGCTGGTGGCGCGCGCTGGCGGGCGACGGGCCCCACGCGACGGGCTCGAACGTCTGCTCGGCGCGCACTGGTGCCTGGGCGGAGGTGACTACGAGAGCTTGGTCCTGCGCCTGGCCGGCGGGGGTGCGGGCGCGCGCCTGCGCGCGGTAGTCGAGGACGACAGCGCCTTCGATCTCGCCCGGGCGCGGGCCCTGCGCCTGCTCGCGGGCCAGGCCAGGCGGGGCGGCGGGCTAGGCTTCGACCTGGCGCCCCTTGTCGCCGCCCTGCTGCGCTCGCCTGCCGCGGGCCGGGCGCTGCGCGTCGCGGCGCTGCGCACGCTCGCCGAGCTCGCCCCCCCGCGCCTGCGCCGGCTCCTGCCCGGGCTGACCGACGATGGCGATGCCATCGTCGCCGCGCACCTCGAGCAGCTTCGCCGCCGTTGACCGGCGCGCACCCGTCGCGCTACCAAGACGGACTGATGCGGCAGCGTACCGGCGCTCCCTACGTGCTGCTCCTCGGCGAGGCCGAGGAGGGCGTGCGGCAGCACGTGGCGCGCGCAGCGCAAGCGGCCGGTCTGGACGTTCGCGGGGCGGCCGAGCTCGCCGCGGCGCGGGACTCGGTCGAGCAGGACGGCAACGCGCCCACCGCGATCCTGCTCGATCTGTCGAGCCAAGGAGCCGTGCGCCATGCGCTCGACGTGCGGGGCCGCCATGGGCTCGAGGCCGTGGTGCTACTGGGGCTCTGCGCCAGGGTCGATGACGAGGTTTTCGCGGGCGCCCTGCGCGCGGGCTGCGACGACTGCTGCCTCGGGCACGGCGGGGGCCTGGAGCGCCGGCTCCAGCTTCTTGCCCAGATCGAGCCCGTGACCCTGCGGCCGCACGAGCGCAGCGTCGTGGTGGCGGACGCGGCACGCGAGGCGCGCCTGCGCGCGGCGCGGATCTTCCGGCATGCGGGCTTCCGCGTGGTCTTCTCCCTCACCGGCGCCGATGCGGTGCGCGAGGCCGCTCGGCCTGGGGTCGTGGCCGTCGTCTGCAGCGCCGAGATCGTCGCCCAGTGCCTGGCGCAGGAGATAGCCGCGGACGTGCGCGCCCAGGCGTCCCGGCCGGCCTGGATCGTCAACGCCGCATCGGTGCCGGCCCCGGCAGTCCGCGCCCGGCTGGGCCTCGCAGCGCACGTGCGGCTGGCGGTACACGACCTTGCGGGCTCGCCGGCAGATCTGCTCTTTCTCGCCAACCGGCTTCTGCGTGATCTCGCGCAGGAGTCGCGCACGAGCGAGCGGCTCTTGTACGGCACGAGCGTCTGGTATCGGGCGGCCGGGCGCGAGGAGGGCGAGCACGGCTTCACGTACAACCTCGGGGCAGGAGGGCTATTCGTGCGCACGCTGGCGCCACCTCAGCGCTGGGACGAGCTGTGGATCGAGCTGCGGCCGCCGGGCGCCGATCGGCTGGTGCACCTAGAGGCCATGGCGGTATGGAGCCG
Source organism: Deltaproteobacteria bacterium (assembly GCA_016209145.1). Lineage (GTDB taxonomy): Bacteria > Myxococcota_A > Polyangia > Polyangiales > Polyangiaceae > JACQWT01. The sequence goes on from JACQWT010000506.1 coordinate 5,827, forward strand.
CTGCTTCGGACCGGGCGAGGTTGAGGTGTCCCCTTGCGGCTTTGGCGCCCGGGTGACCGGCGGATCGGTTGCCGACCTCGATCGCTATCGGCGCGCGGTGGAGGCCCATCGCCGGGCGAGCTGAGGAGCCACTACTGGGCGGCCCCTGCCGCGTCGCCGCCCCGGCCCTGGCGTCGGCCCACGATGAGCACGTTGGCGAAGGGCGTCCTGCCCCAGGCGGGGCGGATCTCGCATGCGAGCCCCTCGTCGCGCATCAGCGCGGCGAGCTCCCGCGCCGGACGGAAGCACACGCGTGCGCCGCGGTTGAAGCGAAGGGACGTGAAGATCCACTCCTCCAACCGGGTGAGCGTGCTGCGCCAGCCGCGCGCCGCGTCGGCCTCGCGCACGACCAGGCGCCCGCCGGGACGCACGGCGCGGGCAGCGCGGCGCAGCAAGCCGTCCTGCTCCGCGTGGCTCAGGTAGTGCAGGACATCGACGAGCAGGACGGTATCCGCCGGCGCGAGCTCGGCCTGCCGGGCATCGGCGACCTCGAAGCGCGCGCACAGGGCCGGAGTCTCGTCGTGGCGCGCGGCGGCGCGGCGCGCCGCGTCGATCTTGGCGGCGTCCCAGTCCAGGCCCACGGCCGCGGTGGCGCGGCTGCTCTCCATTAGGACGATGGGGAGCTGGCCGCGGCCCGTGCCAACATCCAGCACCTCGCCGAGCACGCCCGCCCCGGCCCCCTCCAGATCGGCGATGAGCTGCGCCACCGGATCGCCCAGCAGCTTGATGCGCACGTAGTGGAAGCGCGTGCGCTGGGCGGGCGTAGACAGCTCGGGCGGGGCGTAGCGCGCGGCCACCTGCTCGGCCGTGTGCCACCAGGCCGGCGCGTCCGGCGGCAGCTCGTAGGGCCGGCGCGACCCCGCCGGGGCGAAGCGGCGCTTGACCGCGACGGTCGCGCAGACGAGCAGCGCGGCGGCGAGGCCCAGGACGAGGCCTACGAGCGGCGCGCCGAGGAAGGCGTAGCCGGCGAAGCCGCTCACGCCGGTTTCACGCGCCACGCGCGCGTCGAAGGGCACCGGCGCTCCGGTCCATAGGTAGCCGCCCACCTGTACCTCGGCGCTGACCAGGAATGGCGCGAAGAAGGGGTTGGAGATGTTGGAGGCGACCCAGGCGATGGCGGCGTCGAGCTGCAGCCAGATGCAGATGGCCAGCACCAGCGGCGTGTGGCAGCCGAAGATGGGCTGGCAGCCGATGAAGACGCCGAGCGCCGCGGCGGCGGCTCCGCGCAGAGGCGAGAGCCGGGCGCCCCGCAGCTCCCGCCAGGCGCGCCGCATCTCCTCCCAGAGCAGGGAGGGTGGACGCGGCTCGGGCTTGCCCATCAGTCGGCCCGGACCAGCACGAAGAAGTACCCTGCCGGCCAGCCTCGGCGGTACGCCTTGCCGACCAGCACCCCCGGCGCCACGCGGCGCATGTAGTCCTTCATGTCGGCCCAGACCGGGCGCGAGAGCAGGCCCTCGTTGGGCCGGAACGGCGGCCAGCCGGCGGGGATGCCGCCGGGCCGGGCCACGTAGTCGAGGAACAGGTGCCCCGCCAGCGGCCCGGCCGGGCCAGCCGGCTTGACCACGAAGTAGCCCGGGCCGACGAGCGGCGACCAGGGCTGGTGGTTGTAGCCGACGATCTCCCCCGAGCCCAGGCGCGCGAAGCGCTTCTGGAAGCGGCTGAACAGCGGGAGCGAGTTGCGGCCCTCGAAGATGATGGTCGTCTCGGGCGGCGCGTCGGCCGGAACGAAGTCCTCGATGGTGGCCGGCGGGCCGTCCGCCGCGGCGTCGAACAGCGCGTCCACGCGCCGCCCGGTCACGGCGAGCACCTGCTCGACGCGCTCCGCGGGCGAGAGTTCGGCGAGGAGGCTCGCGAGATCTGGGCGGCGGGCTCCCTGGCGGAGCAACCCTAGGAGGCTGGCTGGCGGGCTCATGGCACGTTTCTATAGCCCGTCTCGTTTTTGCCCGCCAGCAGGCGGGCCCGGTACGATCCGCAGGCACGATGGAAGCACTGGCGCGCGTCGCTACCATGGCCACGCTTGCCCTGGCCGCAACGGCCGGCAGCGGCTGCCAGCGCCTGCTAGGGGAGCGTGGCCCGGCGCAGATGTCGGCGCCGGCCGCCTGGTCGTCCCCGCCGGGCGAGCCGTGGACCATGCCCGAGTCGCACCGGCCGCTTCCGGCGAGCGAGTGGTGGTCACCGGAGGCGATGACCGCTGTCACGTACGCGCGCGCCAACCTGGGCAAGCCGTACTGCTGGGGGGGCACGGGCCCGTTCTGCTACGACTGCTCGGGCCTCACCCACGCCGCGTGGCAGGCCGCCGGGACGATCATCCCGCGCACGTCGGCGGCACAGAAGCGGGACTTGCGGCCGGTGCCGTGGCCGGAGATCCAGCCGGGCGACATCGTGTGGCGGCCCGGGCACGTCGGCCTGTATGTGGGCGGGGGCTGGGTGATACACGCGCCGCAAGGCGGGAAGGTGGTCGAGTACCAGCCGGCATGGAAGTACGTGGGCGCGGTGCGGCCGCCCGCAGGGGCAGGCTTCGCGGCCTCTGGCCCCGAGCGCAGCGCGGTCGTGTCCGCCCGCGTCGATCCGGTGCCGTAGGGGCTCCAGTTGACGCCTTGCGCGTCGGGATCTACGGCTGCTCTACCGCCGCGCGGTGGTGTCGCACCGCCCGTCCTGGCGGGACCCGCGCCCGTAGCTCAGCTGGATAGAGCTCCGGACTTCGGATCCGGATGTCGTGGGTTCGAATCCCTCCGGGCGTACGCGCTGTGGATTTGTTCGGCCCGATTTGCTTCCAACTGATGCATTTCTGGCTCAGCAAGTACTTGTTCGCGCCGGAATGCTACCGAACCGAGCATTTCTGGCGGAACAGATCGCAGGAGGCGGTTGTCGCCCAGGCAGAGGGAGGCAGCGGCAAGCCATTGGGAGGGACAGGAGAGCGCGAGCCGCCGGACGGAAGTGCGGTGGGCGCCGCAGGTGTCTCCCAAGCGCGACGGTTGGTGCCAGCCCTGGTCGTAGGCCAGCGCCACGAAAACCTGCCGCGCGACGCCGCGTTGGCGCAGCGCGGCAGGTGGCTGCCGTGTGGCGGCGCAGGCGGCGCGCTGGATGTCGGCGAGGTGTCGGACCGGCAGGGCGCTCGGCGCTGCCGGCTCAGGCAGCGGCGTGCCATGGACGTGCACGTGCGGGTCGGAGGACACGTAGCCGTGGTAGCGGCGCACGAAGTCGTGGGGCGACGCCGCAAGGGCGCTGGCCAGGCGCTTCGCGTCCACCCACGGATCCACCACCGCGCCGACCACGTCGCGGTGCGTAGACCATGGCCACACCAACGGGTCGGAGGCGAGGCGGACCGACGCGCCCCCGACCTTCGCCGGCCGGCACGGGTTGAGCGCGACGTAGCGCACGGCTCGCCAGAGCTTGTCCCGCGTGCACAGGGGCTCGGGCTCGGCCACCGGCAGCCACAGTTCGCCCACGCCGACACGGCGGGCCATGGCGCCGAGGATCGCTGCGAGCCGCCGTCGTGCTTCCCGCGCGTCGGCCGCGCGCGCGACCATGTGCAGGTGGTCGAGCATCAGCACCACAGCAAGCGCCAGTGGGAACGCGGCCCGAAGGCGGCGCCACAGCCAGCGTGCCGACTCCTCGTCGCACAGTGGCGCATGCCCGGGGCGGGCATGCGCCACGAAGTGAGCGTACTCGGTCACGGCAGCCACGTTCCTCCTTCGCCTTGGCGAGCTTCGCAAGGCCCGTGCCACGCACAACCAGTTGGAATGACTTGCTAACTCGGCGTCGCGGGGGTGGCGCCCGCTAACGCCCGCTAGCGGGCGCCACCCTGGGGGCATATGATATGGTTGAATGGCGACCATGGTGGACACCACGCGCGCCTGGCTCGGAGCCCTTGCCGTTGCGCTCGCCCTCGCCGGCGGCATGACTTGCGACGGCGGGGCCACCGTCGACACGACCGGCGCCACCGGTCTCGGCGCTGCGCCCGGCCACGGCGGCGCGGCTGGATCCGCCGGGCACGGCGGGACCGGCGGTTCGGCCGGCCAGGCGGGCGGCGGCGGCCTCGGCGGCGCCGGCGGTTGCGGCGTGAGCTGCGGGCCCTGTGAGATCTGCTCCGGCGGCCAGTGCGCCGGGGCCGACGTGCCGGCACTGGTCGGCTGCGGATCAAGGGCCCTGTGAGATCTGCTCCGGCGGCCAGTGCGCCCCCGATTGCTTCTGGGGAACGACGAGGTGCGGCGCCGAGTGCGTGGACACGCGCGCGGACCCCGCCAACTGCGGCGGCTGCGGCCAGGGCTGCGCGCCCGGGGAGGTTTGCTCGGGCGGCAAGTGCGCGGCGGACTGCTCCTGCGGCCTGGCCAAGTGCGGGACGGCTTGCGTCGACTGGCGCTACGATCCGGCCCACTGCGGCGGGTGCGACAAGGCGTGCCCGCCCTATCACGTCTGCGCCTGGGGCCAGTGCTCGCAGATCTGCTCGTCGTGGACGACCAGGTGCGGCGAGCGTTGCGTCGCCCCGGAGACCGACCCGGTGCACTGCGGCGGCTGCGGCAACACCTGCCCGCCGGGCTGGGTTTGCGCGCAGGGAGCTTGCGCCCCGCAGTGCCCCGACGGCAGCACCGACTGCTGCGGCCGGTGCGCCGACTTGATGATGGACCCGGCCAACTGCGGCGCCTGCGGCTGCCCCTGCGCCCAGGGTCAAGTGTGCTCCGGGGGCCAGTGTGCGTTGGGGTGTGCGGGAGGCACCACGAAGTGCCCGGCGAAGGAGTGCCTGCCGGGCTGCGTCTCGTGCGGCGCCTGCGTCGACACGCAGAGCGACCCGGCCCACTGCGGCGGCTGCAACCAGGCATGCGCCGCCAGCGAGGTGTGCGCGAAGGGTCAGTGCGTGTTCCTCTGCGGCGGCATGACCAAGTGCGGGAACAAGTGCGTCAACCTGCAGGCCGACCCGGCCAACTGTGGCGGCTGCGGCCAGATCTGCGCTGTCGGCGAGATCTGCTTGCAGGGCAAGTGTCCGCTCGCCTGCGGCGACGGCTGCGATCCGGGATTGGTGTGCCAGCAAGGCCAGTGTGTCTGCCCGTTCGGCACCGTGAAGTGCGGGAACAAGTGCGTCGACCTGCAGCACGACGCCGCGAACTGCGGCGGCTGCGGCAAGGCGTGCGCCTCGTGCGAGCACTGCACGGCGGGAAGCTGCGTCGCGGAGTCGTGCTACGGGGACACGGTCAAGTGTGGCGGCCCATGCTGCGTCGATCTCGGCTCCGCCCCGCAGCATTGCGGCGCGTGCAACCAGGCATGCCTGCCCTGCGAGTACTGCGAAGCCGGCGTCTGCAAGATGAAGCAGGCGCCGGCGCGCTAACCACGGCGGCGCGCTTGTCAACGCCTTGACGGCGCGCGCACCAGACGCACGTTGCCTTCAGCAACGCCAATGGCAACGAACAAGGAGGTGACGCCATGTTGACGCTGTGGAACCCGACCACGAGCCTGTTTCGCTGGAGCCCCATCTTCGACGAACTGTTCGCAGGGGGCACGGAGGACGGCCGCGAGCAGCTCTTCGCGCCCGCCGTGGACATCGAGGAGCAGGAGGACAAGTTCGTGCTGCGCGCGGACCTGCCCGGGGTGAGCGAGAAGGACATCGAAGTGCGCGTGCACGAGGGCACCCTGGCGCTTTCGGGCAAGCGCGAGGAGGCGAAGGAGGAGAAGCGCGAGGGCGGCTACTACCGCGAGCGCAGGAGCGGCTCGTTCCACCGCGAGTTCCGTCTCGGCCCGAGCGTGGACGGCGAGAAGATCGCGGCGAGCTACAAGAACGGCGTGCTCAGCGTCGTGCTGCCCAAGAAGGAGGAGGTCAAGCCGCGGCAGATCCCGGTCAGCGCAAGCTGATGACTACGACGGCGAGCTTGGCCACAGCGCACGCCAGGGCCAGGCGGCGAGCCGTGCCACGAGCTCGGTGCGAAAGGCAGGATCGACGGCGCGGTCCTGGCTCACCTCCAGCTCGACGGCGCGGCGGCCGTGCTGGCGGGCGTGCCGGTTGACGGAGTAGATGAAGCCCGCCTTGCCCGAGTACGGCTCGTTGAGGCGCACGCTCAGGCCGGCGCCGGCGAGATGGTCGGCGAGGCCCAAGGCCAGCGCCTCGTCGCGGTCGAAGAGCACGCCGATGTCGAAGTCGCGGCGCGTGCCTTCCAGCACGGGGGTAAACGTGTGCAGCGCCAGCAGCACAGGCGCCGCCCACCGCGTGGCGATCTCGTGCACGGCTTCGTGGTAGGGCTGCCAGTAGCGGTCGATGCGCCGCCGGCGCTCGGCGGCCGGCACGTGGCGGTTGAGCTCGATGGCCCGGCCTTCGGCTTGCGTGCGGATGAGCGTGGCCGAGTGGGTCGCACGGTTGGCGTCGACGAGCAGGCGCGTGAAGCGCGACAGCACCGCGGGGGCCGCGAGGGCTTCGGCCGCCGCTTCGGCGAGCGGCGCGGCGCCAAGGTCGCAGGCCCAGTGCGTTTCGGCCAGCCAGCGATCCGCTGCGGGCCAGGCCCAGGGTGCAGGCAGTCGCGCGGAGGCGTGCTCGCATAGAATGAGGATCGGGCCGGAGCCTGCGCCGGCGGGCGCCAGCACCCGAAAGGCATCCGTCTCGTAGGCGTTCACGCATTCTCCCAGCCGGCTCGTCAGGCGGCCGCGAGCGCGAGCGCGCCCGGAGGCCCGGCCCGGAACGTACTCCTGTACG
>JACQWT010000507.1 GCA_016209145.1 Deltaproteobacteria bacterium
CGCGCTGGCCGACTTCTGGCGAGCAGACCCCGGGCGACTCTCCCCGGCGCCGCAGCCTTTCCGCCCCCGCCGTCGTCACCCCTCCCGCGGGTGGTCAACTTCTCGCAAGCAGACCCGGGTAACTTCTCGCGAGCGTCAAAGCAGCGCGGAGTCCGCGTGCGACGGGGCGCGAAGCGACATGCCGGTGTCTAGCACCATGAAATCATCCACATTTCTCGTGGTTCGACGCCTTGGTTGCGCGTGATTTCCCGGGTCTGATGAGCCGGGGCTGGTTCCGCCGGCGTCCATACAGTGGATCGCGAGAGGCTCACGTCCGCGCGCAGGGCGTGGGACGCCGGCCGGGCCCCATGCGGGTTGCGACCGGGGCGAGCCGGGCGCACGATATGCGGGATCCTGGCGGGCGCCCGGAGGGGCTATGCTGCGCGCGGGGGTAGTATGTGGTTCCGGCAAGGACTTGCCGGTCAGGGCGAACGGGGTTGGGGCCCCGTTCGCGGGGTCTGGGGCGAAGCCCCAGCGTGGTATTCTCGCCCCGGACGGCTCGCCTAGGGCTACAGCGCGGAACGGCCGCGGGGCGGTGCCGGTCGCGTCTGCCCGCTCCGTTCGCGCAGGCGTATTGGTTTCACCCTTGAGCCGCCGGCGCAGCCCGCGCGTAGTATATGAGAACGGAGCCCGGCGGCACGCGCAAGTGAGCGAGGAACGATGAGGCACGGACAGGGGCGAGCGAGGCGGAGCAGGACCGCGTCGAGGCTGGCGCGAAGCGGCATGCTGCCAGTCGGCCTGGCGCTCGGCGTGGTGGCCTGCGGCGGCGGCGCCGAGGAACAGCCGCCGCCGGAGCTCATCGCCGATCCACCGGCCGGGGCCGGGTTCCTGGCCGGGGCCGGCCTAGCGGACTACGACCGGGGCGTGGCGTTTGTGCAGGCCGGTCACTACGCCGAGGCGGTCCCGTACTTCGACCGCGTGCTGCAAGTGCAGCCGGACAACGTGCTGGCGGAGTACTGGCGGGCCGTGGCGCGCGAGCGGATCGGCGATCGCCAGGGGGCGGAGGAGGGCTACCAGCGCTCGCTCACGCTGGACGGCAACCTGTACGACGCGGCGGTGAGCCTGGGCAAGCTCTACCTGGCCGACCCGCCGCGGCCGGCCAACGCCGTGGTCGTGCTGACCCAGGCGGTGCACATGCGGCCCAGCGATCCCGAGATCCGGGTGCTCTTGGCCCACGCCTATCGCGTTTCCGGCGACTTCCTGAACGCCACGATTCACTTCCGCCAGGCCATTGCCAGCGGCGGCGGCGGGCACATCCACTACGCCTTTGGCGAGATGCTGTTCGCGGGCGAGAAGTACCCGGAGGCCGCGGCGCAGCTCTCTCTGGCGCTGCCTCAGTTCCGCAGCGACGCGGCGGCGCTGGCCGCCATCGGCAAGATGCTCCAGAAGTGCAGCGCCTGGGAGTCGTGCATCGAGGCATACAGCGGAGCCCTGGCGCTCAAGGCGGATGAGCCCGACTGGCACGTCCGGCGGGGGATCTGCCGGATGGGGCAGCCCGATCTCGAGGCGGCGAAGGAGGACTTCCGGCAGGCGCTCAAGCTCGACAAGACGTTCGCTCCCGCGCACTTCTTCCTCGGGCGCGCGCTCTTGCAGCAGAAGCGCAAGGCCGAGGCCGCGCAGGAACTCGAGCAAGCGGTCATCTACGGCCGCGGCACGTCCATCGAGCAGAAGGCACGCGACGAGGCGGCGCTGCTCTACCAGTCGGTCGCCCCGTAGTAGCGGCCGCCGCGGGCCAAGCGGCGTCGTTCAGGCTCCGATCACCTCGAGGATCCGGTCGAGCTCGTCGAGCGACGAGTAGTGGACCACGAGCCTGCCGGCACCGCCGCGCGGCAGCACCTCGGAGCGGGTGCCCAGGCGCCGCGCCAGGCGCAGCTCCAGCTCGCGCACCGCCGGGCTGCGCGGGCCGGCCGCCACGCCGTCGGCACCTCGGCCCTGGGCCTTGCGCTTGGCCGCGCGCACCAGCTCCTCGACCGCGCGCACCGGCAGCCTGGCGCGCATGGTGCGCTCGGCGATCTCGCGCAAGCTGGCGTCGTCCGGCGCTCCGAGCAGCGCGCGGGCGTGTCCCTCGCGCAGCGTGCCGTCGACGACGCGCGCGCGCACCTCGGCCGGCAGCCGGAGCAGGCGCAGGGCGTTCGTGATCACGGCGCGGCTCTTGCCCACGCGATCGCCGAGCGTGCGGTGGCTGTAGCCGTGATCGCGCATCAGCCGCCCGTACGCCTCCGCCACCTCGATCGGGCCGAGCTCCTCGCGCTGCAGGTTCTCCACCAGCGCCAGCTCGAAGGCGCGATCCGGGGACACGTCCTTGACGACGACGGCCAGCTCCTTCAGCCCGGCCCGCTGCGCGGCGCGCCAGCGCCGTTCGCCGGCGATGATCTCGAAGCGATCCTCGCCCGGCGCCGTGCGGCGCACCACGATGGGCACGATCATGCCGTGCTGGCGCAGGGACTCCGCCAGCGTGTCGAGTCCCGGCTCGCCCGCGCGCCGGCGCGGCTGCGCCGGCTGCGGGACCAGCCGCTCGATAGGGCAGGAGAACACCGCCCCCTCGCCGTACCGCGCGGCCGCCCGCGGCGCCGGTGCCGGCGGCGCGGGCGGAGGCAGTAGAGCATCCAACCCGCGTCCCAGGGCGCGGCGGGGCGGGCTGTTGCCGGCGCTCACGCGCTGCCTCCGGCCGGGCCGCCGCCGAGCGCGCCGCCGGCCGGTGGCTCGAGCACCTGGAGTAGCTCGCGCGCGAGGCTGAGGTAGCCCTGCGCGCCCTTGCACTGCACGTCGTAGAGCAGCGCCGGCTGGCCGTGCGAGGGCGCCTCGCTCAGCCGCACGTTGCGCGGGATGACCGCGTCGAAGACGCGGAAGTGGCGCCGCACCTCGGCGGCGACCTGGTGGGTGAGCGAGTTACGTCCATCGAACATGGTGAGCACGATCCCGGCCAGGCCGAGCTGCGGATTGTACACTTCCTTGACGCGGTCGATGGTCGCCATGAGCTGCGTCAAGCCTTCGAGCGCGTAGTACTCGCACTGCATCGGCACGAGCACCTGCTGCGCGGCGCCCAGGGCGTTGAGCGTCAGTAGCCCCAGCGACGGGGGACAGTCCAGCACGAGGAAGTCGTAGCGGTCGCGAACCGGCTCGAGCACCTGGCGCAGCCGCGTCGTGCGGTCGGGGGCATCGAGAAGCTGCATCTCGATCCCCACGAGGTCCTGCGTCGAGGGCAGGACGTCCAGGCCGGGAACGGCGGTGGGATGCACCGCGTCGGCGGCGGCCGCGCCCTCGACGAGCGCGTCGTAGAGGCTCAGCTCGGCGCTGCTCGGACGGATGCCCACGCCGCTCGAGGCGTTGGCCTGTGGATCGACGTCCACGAGCAGCGTGCGGCGCTCGGCCGCGGCGAGACTGGCCGCGAGGTTGACGCTGGTGGTGGTCTTCCCGACCCCGCCCTTCTGGTTGGCGACGGCAATGGCGAGCGGCACTTCCAGGAGCGATTACACGAGCAGGCGCGGGCCGTCGAGAGGCCCCGAGCGGGTGGGTGCCCTACGGTGGCTGGCGCCGGGCCGCGTGCCACGCCACGACTGCGCTACGCTGGGCCGCGCTCAGGCCGTAGAGGTCGCACACCGCATCTTCGAGGTCGGCCTCGGCCTGGGCGAGCACCGTCTCCAGCCCACGGCGGCCGGCGGCGGCCTCGGCCTTGCGCACGGCGCGCTCGATCCGGGCGGCAATTGCCGGCTTGCCCGCGACCAGGACCGGCAGCGATTCCAGCTCGTGCTTCTGCACGTGGACCGTGTCGAAACTCCGACCGAAGGAAGGCGGCCCTCAGTTCCCGGAGCCTTCGGATGAAGCCGTCACTCATGGTGCCAACTACACTATCGACGCGCGCCGGCGGAAGTTGCGCGGAAACGTAGCGGGGCGGCGGTCGAAGCGTCAAGCGCGCCAGCGGCTCCTGACGGGCGACGATGGTACGCGTTCACGCATTCTCCCAGCCGGCTCGTCAGGCGGGGCTGCGCGCATGAGCGCGCCCGGAGGCCCGGCCCGGAGCGTACTCCTGTACGTGAGGAGCCGGGCCGAGGGGTCCCGACGCGCCCTTCGGGCGCGTCACCCCTGCCCCGCGATCGCGGCCGACTCGGCGAGCCGTCCTTGCTGACTTCGCGCGGAAATGCCGTGAACGGGTACCGACGATGCCGCCAGCAGGCGCCCCACACCGGCGCGCCGGGCGGGCGCCCCGCGATGTTTTGTTTGCCACCCGTGGAGCGCAAACTACAGTCACCTACATGTCGGTCAATGTAGACAGAAGTACCCCGCGGGGGAGACTGCGCCGGCTGAGCCATGCGCTCGACGAGCGCTCCGCGCCAGGCATCGAGCGCGTGCTCGCCCGGACGTTCTGGAGCGTCGCCGCCGTGGCCACAGGCAGCTCCGGGGTGGTGCCGCTTCGGTCTGGGCCGCTGTCGCGCGGCCTGGGTCGGACCCGCAGGGGACCGTAGACCGCACAGGACAAGAGAGGAGAGACGATGTCGCCGCCCAGGTCTTTCCGCAGCTTCGCGGAGTTCGAGCGCGAGTACCTTCGCCCGACCCTTCGCGTCGGACAGACGATCGAGGAGTTGCTCGAGGACAGCGCCTTTGAAGCCGAGTTCGACCTCGAACGTGAGGCGTTCGAGGACGACGAGTGCTGCTGGGAGCAGTAGCCGCTAGGACAGCCAGGCTCCCGGGTCGATCGGCTTCAACGGGACACCGGCGCGCAACCTTGATGCGCGTCTCGACGTACGCCACCGCTTGACCTGCTGCGGGCCGCGTGGCATTTGCGAGCCGCGGATGGCAGCGAGGCTGCGTTTCGCGTCGCGGCCCGGCCGCGTGCAGAGAGACCGCGCATGGACGTCACCGTCGAGAGGTTGTCACCGGTGCTCCTGGAGCTACGAGCCCAGGTCCCGATCGAGACCGTGAAGCTCCAGCTCGACGAGGCATACGCCCGACTCAAGCAGAGGGCGCGGGTACGCGGCTTCCGCCCGGGCAAGGCTCCGCGCCATGTCCTGGCCCAGCTCTACGGCCGGAGCGTCCAGGCGGACGTGAGCAAGCGGCTGGTGGAGGAGACGCTGAGCCGCGCGCTCAGCGACCGGAACCTCCAGGCGCTTTCCCAGCCCGAGGTCGAGCCCGGGGAGGTCGCCGAGGGCAAGATCTTCTCGTTCAAGGCGCGCTTCGAGGTGCGGCCCGAGGTTGCGGAGGTGATCTGGAAGGGCATCGAGGCGAAGCGTCCGAGCACGGAGGTGACGGACGCGACGATCGACGAGGAGATCCACCGGCTGCGCGCGCAGCACGCCACGGTGGCGCCGGTGGCGGACGAGCGCGGGGCGCGCGAGGGAGACGTCGTGACGCTGGGGCTGAGCTTCGATCTCGACGGCAAGCCCGGCACGGAGGAGGTCGAGACGGAGATCGGCCGCCGGGAGATCCTGCGGGACATCGAGCAGGCCCTGCTGGGCATGAGGCCCGGCGAGACGAAGCAGGTGCGCGCAAGCTTCCCGGGCGGCCACCCCAACCCGGCGCTCCGGGGCAGGCAGGCCGATTTCGCGGTGGAGCTGCGCGAGTTGAAGGAGCGCCTCGTGCCCGAGCTGGACGACGAGTTTGCCAAGGACTGCGGCGAGTACGACAGCCTGGACGCCCTGCGGGCCGATCTGCGCGAGCAGGTGGCCAAGCGCCTGGGCACGCAAGCGGAGCAGGAGGTGGCCCGGCAGCTCGTGGCGCAGTTGTGCGAGAAGAACCCGATCCCGGTTCCGCCTTCGCTCGTGGCGCAGCAAGCCCAGATGGGCGAGCGGGAGCTCGTGGCGGCTCGCCGCGCGCGGGGCGAGCCGCCCGACATCGTCCCGGCGCTGCGCGAGAGCTTGCGCGCGGAGGCCGAGATCAAGGTCCGGGCAGGCCTGCTCATGGCGGAGATCGCGCGGCAGAACAACCTGACCGTCACGCCGGAGGATCTGGAGCGGGGGTATGCCGAGCTGGCGGAGCAGTCGGGCAAGAACGTCGCGAAGATCAAGGCCGAGTACAAGGAGCGCTCCCAGCGCGAGACGCTCATGGGGATGATCCTCGAGGACAAGGTTCTGGATCTTCTCGTCGCTTCCGCGAAGATCGCGGGGGCCTGACCGGGGCCGGCCGGAGCGCGGCCATTCACAGCCGAGGTGTCCATGAAACGCCCAATCCAGACAGCCAGCCAGGCCAAGCGCTTCCTCGAGCGGGAGAAGGCCTACATCGTGCCCACCGTGACCGAGTCCACGCATCGCGGCGAGCGGGAATGGAATATCTTCAGCCGGCTGCTCAAGGACCGGATCGTCTTCGTGGGCACGGAAATCGACGACTTCGTGGCGAACGCCGTGATCGCCCAGTTCCTGTTCCTGGAGAGCGAGGATCCGGACAAGGACATCCAGGTGTACATCAACACGCCGGGCGGGGTCGTGACGGCGGGGCTGGCGATCTACGACACGATGCAGTACGTGCGCTGCCCGGTTTCGACCATGTGCATCGGGCAGGCATCCTCGATGGGGGCCGTGCTGCTGGCCGCCGGCGCCAAGGGCCAGCGCTTCGCCTTGCCGCACGCCCGCATCATGATCCACCAGCCGCTCGGAGGGGCCTCGGGGCAGGCGACCGACATCGAGATCCAGGCGCGCGAGATCAAGAAGGTCAAGGAAACGCTCATCGAGCTGTTGACTCAGGCTACGGGCCAGAAGCGCAACCGCATCGCCGCCGACATCGAGCGAGACTTCTACCTCAGCCCGCCGGAGGCCAAGGAGTACGGCGTGATCGATGACGTCCTGACCGCCAAGGGCAAGGCGCAGAAGCAGTAGCCCCTCATTACAGGTGTTGCATGTCGAGCTCACTTCACTCGGACGCAAGCTCCAAGGGCGTAGCCGCGGCGCACGGGGTGTTCGATCCCGAGCCGACCAAGACGCTGGCGGAGGGCGAGCCCCACACGCCGGCGTGGCTGCCGCTGCTCGGGCTGGCGCTTTTCGGGCTGGCGGCGCTCTACGCGTTGTTCGGCGGCGACGAGGACGCGACGGCGGCGCAGGACGGCGGCGCAGCCGTGGCGACTGACGCCGGCGCCCCCGCTCCGGCCCGCCCGGCGTTGCCTACGGGACCGGGGCAGCCGTAGGCCGGCTCTGCGCGGGCACTTCTAACCCCCGCCCGCCTGCTTCGCGCGCTCGATCGCTTCCTGCTGGATGCGCTGCTTGACGACCTCGTAGTCCTTCTCGATCTTGAGGTGCTCGTCGATGCGCTTCTTGCGCTCGTCGGCCGTGGCGCGGAACCCGGCGACCGCGGGATGGGCGGTCAGGAACACGGAGTATGCGCTCCATGCCTCCTTCGCCTTCTCCCAGTCCTGTTTGCGCTCCAGAAGGACGGCGCGCAAGATGAGGAGCTTGGCCTGCAAGTCCTCGGTGCCGACCTTGCGCTGCGCCTCCTCGGTGGCCCCGAGCGCCGCGTCCAGGTCGCCCTTGACGGCCAGCACCTGGGCGAGCAGCACGTGGGCCAGCATCTGCTGCGGCTCGCGCCGCGCCGCCTCCTGGAAGGTCGTCACCGCGCCCGGCAGGTCCTTCTGCTGCAGCATCCGCCGTCCCTGGGCGAGGATCTCGTTGTAGGGGCTGATGCCCTTCTGCCCCTTGGGGTCCTTGGGGATTTCGCCCGCGGCGGCGGGCGCACCGAGTGCGGCGACGACGAGCGCGCTGGCAGTCGCGAGAAGTCGCCGCGAGGGGAAACGCCGCTTCATAGCCCCCAACCTAGCATGCCCCGGGGCGGGCGAACAGCGACGCGCCTCGGCCACTACTTCGGCTCACCCCGCTTGAGGAGCCGGCCGAGCAGCCCCGCGTCGCGTT
>JACQWT010000508.1 GCA_016209145.1 Deltaproteobacteria bacterium
CCGGCCCGCCGGCCTTCCTGCGCGGCGGCGGCCAAGGCCGCCGCCAACTTCTCGGCGACAAACTCACGCGCACGGGCGCCATGCCGGTGCAGCAGGCGCAGCGCCGTCGAGCGGCCCACCACGAGTCCGGGATGGTGGCGCTGAAGTTTCGCCACGGCGCGCTGGCACGACTCGTCGGCGGCTAAGTCGACGACCTTCTCTTGCACCGCAAGCGACCAGCGCTCGACGCCCGTGCCGAGCCAGCCGTGCACTGGGCGCGCCGACGCGTGGCAGGTGCGGCAATAGGCATACGCGTCGGACACGTGGAGGTCACCGAACTGGGTCCCATGGCGCCACTGGCTCGCGGCGTGCCATTCCATCAGCCGCCCGCATGCGCACCGTCGTGGGGTCGCCTTGGCTTGCTGGCGCCGGACCTCCGTAAAGGTCTGCAGCAGGCGGCGCCCGAGTTCGACCGTGAGCTGGGCCACCTGCTGCTCCACGTCGAGGAGGTTCGCAAAGCACTGCGTCTGGTCGTCGGCCGCCACCAGCTGGGCGTAGGCGGCCACCGTGTCGTCGAGCAGGGGCTGCAAGGGCTGGGACGGCATGGCCCGCGCCCTCACCGGGCAGCCGGGGCGGGTGGCGGCGCGGCGGGCAGCAACCGTTCGCGCAAGAGGCGGCGGTTGAGCTCGGACACTCGCTCGATGGCGCGCCACCAGCGCTGGTAGTTGGCGATCCAGCGGCGGACCACGGGAACGAGGGCCTGCGGCACGGTGAGCTGCTGCGTGTAGCCGCCGGGGAAGGTGACGCTCACATAGGCGACCCGGTGGCCCTTGCCCGTAGCACAGCGGCAGGATGGTTTGCCGCAGCGCAGCGTGCGCACGAAGAAGCTGCCGCGCAGGAGGTCGGTGAAGGGTGGGAGGGAGGCGAGCAGGGCGTCCTTGCGTGCGTGGAGCCGTGCCGCCTGGGTGGCGCGCTGGGCGGGCGACTTGGTGGCCTTCATGTCTTACATCTATCAAGCCGTAAGACAGAGAGCAAGAAAACAATGCCGCCCCGCCCCAGAAACTCGACCCGCCAGTGCCAGCTCCGCGACGCTCCACCACCCGGCGGCAGAGCCCGGCCGCCGCGGCCGCGTGCACGCGCCGCCACCGGTCACGGCGTGCGCGCCAGGTGGGTCAGCATCTGGCCGAGCCGCACCAGCAGGGCCCGGGCGGCCGTGGCCTCCGCCGCCGACACGGCGCCGAAGAGCACGCCCACGGGGCTGTCGCGCCGCCTGCCCGAGGCGCACCCCAGACGACAACGACCGACGAGCCGGACGACGCCGACTGCGACCACGAGTACGACGCCGACAACGATGCCGAGGCCGGCCCTGTCGGTGCGGAACCCTGCGGCGGCGGCGTCCCGGGCCGGCGGGACCCCCTACGCCGAATCCCCCAGCCCGGGTTTCACCGGGTGCCTACCCGATCTGGGGGTCGCGTCCCGGAACGTCGGCGCAGGTGACGACCAGCACGAGGCTGGCTCGGACGAGGAGTTCGGCGGCGGCGAAGGCGGCGCCCGTGGTGCACCGCCTGGCACGCCCGCGGGCGCGGCCGGGCTCGAGGGAGCGGCCCGGGGCACGCGGCGCGCCAGGGCCAAGGGCCCGTGCTAGGCGCGGTGATCGCCGGAGGTCGGCACCCGAATGCACCAAAAGCGGACGTTCGCATGGCGACCTCCGCGCCGCTCAACCCCAAAACGGGTAGGCACCCGGTTTCACCAAGACCCTTGAATCACACCCATCAAGATCGGGTGTGCTCGTTGGGCCTTGGTGCCTGTGCCCCGGGCCGTTCTCGGTGCTCTGTTCTTTGTTCCTAGTTCCTAGTTCCTAGTTCCTAGTTCAATTCCCCGCTCGATGTTCTCGCTATCGCACCGCGGCGCCTAGGTTCGCAGGGAGGAACATACCAAGCGAGAACGAAACTAGGAACTAGGAACTAGGCACAGTGAATCCGAACGCCGGCGCGACACGCTGCCCAGGTAGCCGACCGTCACCAACGGCTTTGTTTCACACCCATCAAGATCTCGGGCGCTTGGGTGGACGGGGGGCGTGAACGCATACGCGTCGAGGGCAGGCGCACGCCGCGCTCAGTCGGTGCTAGCATAGAAAGTGGATGCGGCTTCCCCTCGACGAGCCTCGGCCACAGCGGCCGTTTCTCGCGGTGCTGTTCGTGCTCTCGGCCGCGGCGGCGGCGGCGCTGCTGCGCCTCGCCTGGGTCCATCCGCTTGGTGTGGGGCTGGCGGTGGCGCTGGCGCTCGTGGCAGCACGCTGGTGGGCGCGGCGGCGCGTGCGCCGGCTGATGCGTTCGGGTGACATCGACTCGATTCTGTCGCGTTGGTCGTCGGCCATCGCGCATGCCCCGCACGCCGCCACGATGGGGCCCTTGCTGACGGCCACGGCGCTCGGCGCCTACGGCTGGGTGGAGCGCGCTCGCGAGATGCTGCAGCTCGCGCGGCGCGGGCCGGCGTGGGAGGCCGCCCTGGAGCACCGCCTGTTTCTCGACGCCTTGCTCCTCGCCTTCGAGGGCGAGGCCGAGAAGGCGCTGGACACGGCACGCAAGCTGCAACGCTTGCCCTTGCCGGCCTCGGTGCCGCGTCTGGCCCGGCGCGTGCAGATGCTGCGCGCTGCCGTCGGGGCGTTGGCCCGTGCCTTCGCGCACCAGGGCCGGCGCGGCGATCGCGAACTGCTCATCGCGGCGAGCGACTCGAGCCCCCTCGTGTACTGGGCGATGAGGTACGCGGCGGCCATCGTCGACCTCGACTCGGGCCATCCGCACGAGGCCCGCCTGCTCGTCGCCGGCGCCCCGGCGTGGCCCGACGAGTCCTACTTCCACAGCTTCCATCGCCAGATCGCCCAGGAGGCGGCGCGGCGTATGGGAGGGCGGTCACCAGCGGATGTCGAGCCGCCGGATCCGGCCCCGCCCGGCGGCGTTGTCCGCAAAGACGAATGAGCCGGCCCCCGTGTCGGCCGCCGCCAGGGACACGTCCTGGAGCGCGGCGCCGGGCAGCGTGGCGATCTGCTTGACCGCGGTCGGCGCTGCCGCCGGTGCGCCGAACGCGAAGTCGAAGGCGCGCAGGGCGAGGCCGGTGCCCTGTGCCCCGCCGAGCAAGCCGCGGCAGCCGTTGGCCGGGCAGCGCACGGCGGCCGCGGCCACGCCCGCGGCCGGGTCGGGCGCCACCGGTCGCGCCGGGCCGAGCGGCTCGCCGGCCTCGCCCAGGCGCGTCGTCCAGAGCGACGCGGGCCCGCCAGGCCCCTTCGCGCTTTCGCCTTCTATCCACCATGCCAGAAGGCCACCGTCGACGGGCGCCAGCCCCGGCGTGCGGGAGTGCGCCGGCGAGCGGTGCAGGGCCCGCTCCTCGCCGAGCTTGGACAGACGCGCGGCATCGAGCACGGCGAGGTAGATGTCAGCCATGCCGGCGTCGGGCTCGGCGCGCGCGTCGGACCAGGCGAGGTAGACGCGTCCGGCGCGCACGGCGACGCGCACCTCGGCACGGGCGCCGGGCGCGCTCGTCACGCGGTGATCCGGGCCGATCTTGGCGAGCGCGAGATCGGTCTTGGCCACGTAGATCTCCGCGTTGCCGTCGCGCGTGTCGACCCACGCCACGATGTAGCCGGCGCGTCCGTTGGTTGCGAGATCCACGTCCGAGACGAGGCTGGGCGGCGACGGCGGCCGGTTCGGGCGCTGGATGATGGTCAGGGCCCGCTGCCGGAGCTTCGTCCCGTCGTCGCCGATCGCGGTGAGCAGCACCTGTGGAT
The DNA here is from genome assembly GCA_016209145.1 of Deltaproteobacteria bacterium. GTDB lineage: Bacteria > Myxococcota_A > Polyangia > Polyangiales > Polyangiaceae > JACQWT01. Next base: position 3,764 of record JACQWT010000508.1, read on the forward strand.
CCCCGTGCTGGGGACCGGCCCAGGCCACGACCGCCGCCGGGCGCGCGGGACCGCGCCGGGGCGCGCCGGGCGCCGCCAGCGCTGCATCTGCCGCCGCGACCGCGCTGATGCCGCCCAGGGCGATGGCCCGCTCCGAGAGCGTGTACGCGGGGCCCACCGGGCCACGCGCGGACACGAGGCGGTAGCTCGCCGTCGCCGCGCCTGCCGCGGGCGCGGCCCGATCCGGCTGCTGCAACCACGCGACCAGGCTCCGCGCCTCCGGGTCGCCGAGCGGCGCGGCGGCCAGGGCGGGGATCCAGCCCGGGACCTCGGCCAGGACGCTCATCCGGGTGGCCAGCGGCGGCCGTTCGGGTGGGAACGATCGCGCCGCCGGCTGCCACCGGCTCGGTCGCACCGGGAGCTCGACCAGCGCGAGCTCCTGCCGACCCCCAGCGGCGCCCGCGCGTGCCCACGCGCTGCACCGGCCCCGCTCGCAGTGCAGCCAGCGCAGGCTCTCCGGCACACCGCCCGGCGGATCGAGTCGGACCGGCTCTGCCGCGCGCACGCCGAGCGTTGCGTCGAGCCGCACGTAGCTCGGCCCGATCGCTCCAGGACCTGCCGGCAGGGGCGAAGCGACGACGACGCCGGGCGCGCCCGCGGAAGGCGCCGCCAGGCGCGCCGGCGCCAGCGTGAGCGCCGCGAATCCGCTGCCGTCGGGTGCGAAGTGGGGGACATCGTCGGCGGCGTGGAACTCCAGCACGACGCGCTGCTCCGAGGCCGCTGCGTCCGGCCCGAGCGTGGCGAGCTCGATGGCCCGCACCGCGGCCGGGCCGGCGCGCGCCGCCTCCCACGCGAGCAGGGCGCGCGCGCTTCCGGAGCCAGCCGTGAGGCCGACCAGCACCTGCCCGCCCACCGGATCGATCGCCGGCCGCGGTGCCACCGCGACGGCGCCGGTGCCGGCGTCCACTGCGGCCACGTAGACGTGCGGATCGAGATCGCGCACGTCGGTCCAGCCGAGCGTCCAGCGGCCCGCGAAGAAAGCGAGCTGGATGTCCGGCCGCGCGGTCGGCTCGGCGCTGACCACGATCGGACTTCCGGCGGCGCCATCGGCACCGAGAAGCGCGAGCCGCACGCTTCCGCCCGCCGCCGCGTCGGCCCCGGCCGCTTCGCCGGCGGTCACGAGGGCCACGGCAGCGCCCTGCGGGCCGACCGCCGCCTGCCAGCCGCTCACGGCCGCCGCGACCGGGTGACTCGCCGGCGACGGGCCGTCCGGCGTCCACGGCGCCACGGACAACGATCGCGCCGCCTCGCCGCCAGCCTCCCACAACAGCAGCGCGCCGCGCCCGACCGGCAGCACCTCTACCCAGCGCAGCGGGCTCTGGCTGCGCACGAGCGCGCGCGGCGGCGCTTGGGCCTCGCCTTGCTCGCCCAGGGCCATCGCCCACAGCTCGTCGTTGCCCGGCGCGCTCTTCACCCATGCGGCAAGGTAGCCCTCGCCGAGCGCGCGCAGCGCTCCGAGCGACGGCCGCGCGGGCGCAGCGGCCACGTCACGCCAGAGCGGGGAGCCCGTGGCAATGCGTAGGGCCGGGGTCGCGTCACCCACGGCGGCAGCAAGCGGGACGCGGGCCGTGGCCCAGCGCCCGCCGGCGCCGCACAGCAGCAGGCCGGTGTCCTCGCGTCTGGCGAAGTAGACCGCCGCGTCCCTGGCGGGCAGCTCGGCCACGGCGCGCAACGGCAGGCGCGGCGCAGAGGCGAGCTCGGTGCCGGCCGGTCGCGCGGGTCGCGCAGCGGCCTGGCGCGCCGCCGCCGGGCCGGCCTTGGTCGGCGCGCCGCCGCAGGCGAGATCGGCCGCACCTGAGGCGCCGAGCGCACACGCCAGCACGCACGCGCGGCCGACCGGTCCGAAACGCAGGCAGCCCATCGGCGGAACCATGCCACGGCTGCCCGCCATTGCAAGCGCGAGCGCCTCGTCGCTCAGCCGTCGTGGGCCGTGCCGGTTGCGGCCTTGCCCGCCGGCCCCTCGCGCAGCGGCGGTCCATCAACCGGCAGCACGAGCTCGAAGCAGGCCCCTGCGTCGCCGGCCTCCGCCGCCGGTCCTTCCAGGAAGCTGATTTCCCCACCGTGCTCCTGGGCGATGCGCTGCGCGATGGCCAGGCCCAGGCCCGTGCCGTCCGGCTTGTCGGTGGCGTAGGGCTCGAAGAGGCGCGCGCGCATGGCCGGCGCGACGCCTGGCCCGTTGTCCGACACGCGGATGCGCACGCGGTGCTCCTCGGGCGCGTCGAGCGCGACGATCACGACGGGGTCAGGCCGCACGGCGGAGGCCGCCTCGATGCCGTTCTTGACCAGGTTGGTCAGTACCTGCACCATCTGGTCGGGATCGGCGAGCACCTCGCCCAGCGGCTCGGCGCGCAGCTCCACCACGGGGCCCGCTTCGCCTGCGGGCGCTGCGTGCAGGCTCACTACGGCGCGCGCAAGCCCCACGAGATCGACGCGCTCGAACGCGGGCGCCGGCATGCGTTCGAAGCGCGTGAACTCGGTGACAATCTCGGCGATGCGCTGCACCTCGGAGAGCACGGTCGAGGTGGCCTCCTCGAAGTAGTCCTCGAATGCGGGATCGGCCCGCTCCCGCAGGCGGCGCAGCGTCTCGACGGCCGCGCGTATGGGCGCCAGCGGGTTCTTGATCTCGTGCGCGATCCGGCGCGCCCCCTCCCGGCGGGCGGCGATCCTCTCGGTCTGGGCGAGCCGCTTGCGCATCGCCGTGAGCTCCTCGATGGTGCGGTTGAAGGAGCGGGCCAGCTCCTCCAGCTCCCGGCCGCCGCGGCCGCGCACGGCACGCGGCTCGCCGCGCACGACCTGCCGGACCTGGTGGGCGAGCTCGACGATAGGGCGCGACAGCCCGCGGGCGACCAACACGCCGAGCGCGATCGACAACAGCAGCGCGATGGCCCCATTGATGAGGATGCTCCGGTCGATCTGCCGCAGCGCCGCGGACAGCGGCGCGAGCGATACCGCCGCCGTCACTTCGAGGCCCGGGATCTCGGGGATGCTCAAGCGCCGGCGCATGACCTGCGTCTCGGGTGGGCCCGGCGCGGGCTGGCCACGGCCGGGCGGCGCGCTCGGGCCGAGCGAGAGCGAGACGCCGTGCGCGCTTCCGACGCGGCCCAGCAGGGGCGCCACGAGCCGGGAGCCCACTACGCCCAGCGCCACGGCGCCGCTCGTGCGCGCGCAGTGGCTCTCGATCGCCGTCCCCGCCCCCTGTCCCGCGAGGTGCACCGTGGCGGACGGGCCGCGAACGAGCTCGCCCCACTGGGCGCGACGCTGCCCCGTCTCTCCCACCTCGCTCGAGGCGAGCACCAGGCCGTCGCCGACCACGAGCGCCAGACGATCGAGCCGCAGCGCAAGCTGTTGCTCCGGGACGAGCTTCCCCAACGAGATGCGGCGCTCGGCCGGCAGGCGCGCGACGGTGCCGCCGGCGCGCTCCAGCTCGACCAGCGTCCAGTCGACGAAGGAGTCGTGCGCGCACAGCGCCCCGAGCCGGCGCTGGACATCGTCGGCATCGCGCACGAGCTCGTCGCGCGCGCCTTGGAACGCCGTCGCGATTCGGCGCTCGAACTCGGCCTCGGCCTGCCGGCGCGCCAGCTCACGGGCCGGAACGCCCACCAGCACCGTGGCGAAGACGGCGAGCAGGCCCAGGGCCCCGAGCAGCCGGACGGTCAGGGACATGGGGCAAGCCTAGTACGGGTAGGTCAGGTGAATCATCCGCAGGATTGCGTCGTCCAAAGAACAAGACAGCACGACAGCCAGGGGGCGCGGCCGCGAGATGCGACCCGCCGGCGTCTCCTAGGGAACGGGAAACCAACCGCAGCGCACGGAGCGAAAGGGAGACGACGATGTTCGCCAAGAAGGGCAGGGGCAAGCCGGCCAGCGTGATCGCTGGAGCTGTCCTCGCGGCCACCATGGGCCTGGGCTGTGCGATCCACTCGCAGGCACCGATCAAGGAGATCGCGTACGACTTCTCGGACGCAGACTTCTACGACCGGGCCTTCGCGCCCTCTCCCGACTACGGCGACGGCTCCGGCGAGGGCAAGCTGCGCGCCAAGGTCGAGCCGGGCGTCGAGACGAAGGGCAAGTCGCAGATCGTCTGGCTGCCGGCCTACGTGATGGAGCCTGGCGCCACGCTACCGGCCGCTGCGCCGGCGGAGCCGGCGAGCGAGTAGCACCTGCTGCTGCGCGGCCGACTGTCGCGGGCCCCTGCGGGGGCCCGCGGTCGTTTTGTGGCGTCCGCGCCTCCGCATAGACTTTGGCCAGGACCGAGGCGTTGCGACCTCGCCGAAACGTCTCAACCGGACATTTTCTCCGCCGGGTAGTCTATTGGTTGGAGCCAATGCCGCGCCTCCGGCAGGGTCGACGCCGTCGGCCTCGACCAGGCTCTCCATCACCTCGATGCAGCTATCGAGGATCGTCGCCCACGCTGAACTTGTGCTCGCGCGGGCTCTTGGCCACGCGCTCGGCCACCGAGCCGAGCAGGGTCTCCACACGAAGAGAGATGGCCGGTGCCGCAGGAGGGGATTGCGTCCCTTCGTCCACGATCATCAGCCTGCCGGGAGCTCCCGATGATCGAGGGTTCGGGGATCAAGGGGAATGGCACCATGGGGTGCATACGCAAGAATCGTGCCATTCTGGCTACGGGGTCCGCGCGCACCGGGAGCCGATGCCGTCGTAGCGGTCCGATGGGTAGAAGTAGCCGCTGGTGCGGAAGGCGGAGGGCAGGTAAGACGCGCCGAAGTTCCAGCTCCCGCCCCGGTAGACCCGGTCAAAGGTGGCAATCAGGTTGGCGCAATCATTGCGTGGAAGCGGGTAGCTGCCATACCAGTCGAGCGTCCACTCCCACATGCTGCCGTCGATGTCCGCCTGGCCCCATTTGCCATTGCCCTTGGGCTTGGAGCCGACAGGAAGGATGTCGGCGAAGCTGCAGCCACCCTGCCCGTCCCCTTGGCAGTCGTAGACCGCGTAGCTCCCGTCGATGGTCTTGTCGCTCGCCGGCTTCGACCACGGGTAGACCCGCTGCTCGCTCCCGCCCGCCGCGGCGTAGTTCCACTCCGCCTCGGTCGCGAAGCGCCCGCCGTCCCACGCGCAGAACGCGAACGCCTCGTACCAGGTGACGCAGTTGATGGGCAGCTTCTCGTTCGCGCCGGCGTTGTCCGTCCAGGTCTGGTACGATGGGGAGCACTTCAGCGCGGTCTTCAGCGCGGCCGTGTCGGCTGCCAGGCTGCCGTTCCACGCGGAGTCCCAGCCGCTGCCCGGTATCTTCGGATGCTTGCCGGCATCCTGCACCGACGGATTCTGCTGCGTGCCCTGGCCCGCATTCACGAAGGCGCGGAACCGGCCCACCGTCACCTCGTAGGTATCGAGCCGGAAGTCGCTCACCGTCGCGGGGTAGCTCTTGTCGTTGTACGAGACGCCATCGTAGCTCCGATAGTACGTGCCGCCGGGCACGAGCTTGCTCTCGCAGCAGCTCGCGTTGCCGTTGGGCCCGCAGGTAGCAGGAAGGCCCACGCAACTCGGGCCGGGCACGCCTTTGACGCACTGCCCGGCCGAGCAGATGTTGCCCGGCGCGCAGGCCACGCCGCAGGCGCCGCAGTTGGCCGGGTCGGTCTGCGTGTCGACGCACTTGTTGCCGCACTTCGTCGTCCCGCCGCCGCAGGCGCCGCACGCCTCTGCGCAGCTCGCCTGCCGGCACTTCGCCACCTCGCCGCACTCCGGTCCGGGCGGTGCCTGGCCCGCGAGGCACTTGGCCTTGCACCCTGCATCGAGCGCGCAGGCGGCCGTCTGCTCGCAGCACGACTCGGCCATGCAGTCGTCGCACGCGTCCTGTCCGAAAGCCACGCCGCACGCGCCCTCGCCTTGGCACAGCAGGCGCAGCGAGGCGTCGGCCTCGGCGGGCAGCGCGCCGCACGGGGTGGGAAGCGCGCCGGCGATCTCGTCGACCGCCGCCTCGGTGGCAGCGGCATCGCAGACAGCGGCCGCGTTGCTCGCCAGCCACTGCAGGATGAACGCCTCGAGTTGTTGCTCGTCCGCAGACGGCTCGTCGCTCTCGACCACGAGGGCGGCGCGGACGTCGGCGACCGCAGCCCGGTAGGCCGCATCCTTGGCATAGAGCGCCGAGCCCTTGGTCAGGGCCTCGAAGGCCAGGAAGCGATCGCGGACCAGACCCAGGTCGATGCGTTGGGCGATGGCGCCGACCGTCAGGTGCTCGTTCGTGCACTTGAGCGCCCCGGCCGTGACGTTGAGGGTCGCGGTCCCGCTGACGCCGCCGCTCGCCGCGGTGACGGTGTACGTGCCCACGACCGTCGACGTGCAGGCCGTGCTCGTGCCGCTGGCCGGGGCGCAGCTCGCGCCGCTGGCGTCCAGCAGGAAGTCGAGCACGCCCTTGAGCCCGGCCCACGACTCCTGGTAGTCAACGGTCGGGAGCTTGAGGTAGTCGGGCGCGAGCGGCACGGCGAAGAAGATGTCGAACTTCCTGCCCAGCGTGAACGTCGAGAAGTGGTCCGTCGCGAAGAAGGCGCGCTTGCTCGCCGGTGCGTAGAGCGAGAGCGTGGGCGAGCCGTCGTGCAGGCTGGCGCGCGCCCACTTGCCAGCTTCGAGCGCGTAGGCGGCGGTCGGCCAGCCGGCGGGCGCGTCCAGGGGCATCGGCACGCCGAGGACAATGGGCTTGGCGAACGTCGTGCCATCGGGGCCGAGCGTGACGGCAGGACCGGTGCCGTCGATCTCCCAGTCCGGTATCGCAGCGGCACTGCTCGCGTCCGCGGCGACGGTGATCGTCACCGTGACGTCGGAGGCAAGCGCCCCTTCAGGGACGACGATCACCACGCCGGTCGAGTCGTCCTCAAACCTGCCTCCCGCGGCCGACAGGACCAGCGTGCCCGTGCCGCTTGGCCCTGGCTCCGGCGTGGAAGCCGGCGCCGAGTCGCCACCGGAGCAGGCGGCGAGCGCCGCAGCGACAATCACCACCTTGTACAACGAACCTCGCCAGACGAGCCGCACGAGCGCCGCGCCCCGACCAACGTTCGACCTCATCTCCGGACCTCCCTGGCAGCGTACCGATCCTGCCCCCGAGCCCGATGCACCGATCCACGCTGCCGGAGCGAAGCATGGCATCGAGCCGTTGCCGCCGACCAGCCGACGAAGGTCGAGCAACAAGCCATCATGGTTGCGGCCGGGGGGCTCGCGCAGACCGTGCTCGCCAGCGCTGCCGACCGGCGAGGTGCCGCTGCCGGGCGAGAAACACCAGCGCGCCGAGTTTCCCGCGCCCCTCGATGCGCAGGTGAGGCGCGACCCAGGCGCTGCCCCTGGCCCCGCCGCCGAGCTGGCGCACAAGCCGCAGGCTGGCGATCGCCATCGTGCCCGGTCCGGGCGAGCCCGAGCCCTACGCGAACAGCTCCTCGACCGAGCTCACCGTCGCGGCCCGCCGGACCCAGACATCGAACTCGGCCAGATCGCGGCACGTACGAATGCGCGCCTCGGCGTCCGCCGCGAGCGCGATGCCGAA
>JACQWT010000509.1 GCA_016209145.1 Deltaproteobacteria bacterium
CGCCGGGCGTCGCGGCCGAGGAAGTAGCCCCAGAGCATGCTGAGCAGCGGGTAGGCCACCAGCCCGAGCGCCCACCTGGCCACGCCCAGCCACCCGGCGCCGCCGGCCCCGAGCTGCGCAATGGAACGCGTGCAGAACAGGCCGAGCGCCGCCCCGGCCGCGAAGCTGACGCCTTCCGCGATCTCGCGCTGGCGCGAGATCCCAGCGCGCACGCGCAGGCGCCGCAGACGCCACGGCAGCGCCACCGCCGCGACGATCACCGCCTGCTCCAAGGGAGCCGCGACCAGGAACCCATAGAGCAGCAGCGTCGCTGGCTCGCCGCTCGCATGCAGTGGGTCGAGCTCCGCCCAGCGCTCCAGGGCGCGCTCCAGCGCCCAAACGGGCACCATGGCGACGGCTCCGGCGGCGAGCGCCGCGGCCCACAGGGACAGGACATGCCGGAGCTGGGGCGAACGGCGCACGACCAGCGCCGCGCCGCCCACCGCCGCCGCCAGGAGCGCGATCGCGACGACCCACTGAGCGAGGCTCATGCTCCGGGGACCCGGCCGTACCGGTCAGAAGTGGATCCCCAGCCTTGCGCCGGCGCTGAAGGCCGAGCCGTAGCCCGAGCCCTCGGCGGCCAGGGCCGCCGCGCGCGCCTGCTCGGCCTGGTCGGCGCTCGGCTGGCTCTGCAGATCCTCGACCGTCTGGCTGACCTTTGTGGGGTCCACGCCGGGACGGGTCAGCACCAGGAACTCCCAGCTTATCGCCGCGCCGACCGAGATAGCCGGCACGATGTACAGATCGAGCCCGGCGCCGATACGCGCATCGAACCCGCTCACCTGGACCCCGCCCACCCGGTCGTAGATGGCATCGGAGAGGTTGCCAATGGCGCTGTAGCCGGCGCCGAGGTTCACGTACGGCTCGATGCGGCCGATGGGAATGCGCACGCCGAGCTCGCCGCCGATGCTGTACAGATGGTACTCGGGGTAGAAGCCGACGCGGAAGCGCGGCCCGAGCGTGAAGTAGACGAGCCGCAGCCCGGCCCCCAGCCCGACGAAGCCGCCGCTCGCGGAGCTCTCCTTGAACCCCGCGCCGATGCTCACCTCAGCGCACTGAGGTTTGAGCTGCCCGGTCTTGGGGTCGATGGGAGAAGAAATGCACTCATCGGGCACATCCGCAGGCACATCGGCCTCGAAGGTCTCGAGGCTCACGTACTGGTAGCCGCCCTCGGCCTCGATCCAGAACCAGGTCAGCCCGCGCTCCGAGTCCTCCTTCTTGGCCTCGTCGAGCTTCCTCTCGGTCTCGGTCGGCGGTCGCTGGGTCTGGGAGGGCGGCAGCGGCGGCGGAGCCTCCAGGCCGCCGGCCGTCACCGGCTGGCCGTACGGCTGGGCCGGTTGCGCCCACTGCTCCGCGCCGGGCGTCTGGGGCTGCTCCGCACCGTACGGCGCGACCCCCGTCCCGTAAGGCGCGACCCCCGTCCCGTAAGGCGGCGGCGCCGTGGCCGATGGTGTCGGGGCCGGTCCGGGCTGCGGTTGCTCGACGCCCGGCATCTGCCACTGGGCCCAAAGCCCCCCGGCAAGCGCCAGGACGAAGGCGAAGCTCAGGGCGCTGGCTGCCGGGCACGCGACGCAATGAGACATGGCCGTAGCCTAGCAGGGTCGGAGGCGGCCGTGCCAGGGCCGCTAGTAACCCTTGCGCGCGATGAGCACCGCGTCGCGCGCGATCTCGCGCATCGCGGCGGTCACGAGGCACAGGGCCGTCTTCTGGCGCACGCGCACCACCATGACCTCGCCGTAGGTCTCGGCCGGGTAGGCGTCCTCCGGCCCCGGCGGCGGCGTGCGCTCCACGCGGGCCATCGTGTCGTCATCCGTCACGGCGCGTCTTTCGGCCATGGGCCCGGCTTTGGCGAGCCCCTTGCGCCACTCGTCGCCGCGGACAACGACGAAGAAGCGATTGCCGACCTGGACGCCGTCCTTGGACCCCTTGTCGATGAAGAGCGCCTGGTCCCGGCCAAAGAACTGGTGCGGGTAGAGCGAGCCGACGATGCTGGCGATGACGTTCTGCTCGTTCGGCACGGGGAACACGGGCTCGATCTTGCGATCCACGGCGCCGACCTTGGCACCGCGCGCGATCACGTCCAGCGACTCGACGATCCGGGCGCGCGCCAGGTTCGTCTTGGGGTTGAGCCGGTCCACGAGCAGGGTGCCTCGCACGTACACGATCTGGGAGTCGAGCCGGTTGCTCACGTCGAGCGGCTCGAAGACGGTGAGCTGCTGGCCGACGTCGACGGCGTGCTTGCCGTCGAGCTGCACGTACACGTCGTCCATCTCGGACAGCATCATCTTGTCGTCGGGGCTGCCGACGATCTCGCCCCAGTACGGCTCCTGCCGGTCCTCGACGAAGCCGAGGTTGCGCGCGAAGACGGCGTTCGAGGGCACCGCCGGCCGCAGGCGGACGAAGCCGACGCCAACGCCCACCTGGCGCACGCCCCCTCCCTCGCGCAGGCGTACGTGGTCGCCGGGGTAGAGCCAGTGGGGGTTCTGGATCTGCTTGTTGAACGACCAGATCCGCGGCCAGGCGTAGGGGTGGCCGAAGTACTTGAAGGAGATGTCCCAGAGCGTGTCGCCGCGCTTGACGGTGTGGATCTCGGGCACGTACTGGCCGGAGACGAGGTAGCTGCCCTAGTCTCCGCCGTGGACGGTCGCCGCCGAGGCATTGGGCGAGCCGAGGTCGAAGCCGTCGGACGAGCGCGACGTATCACCGGAGGCCCGCGCGCTCGATGGCAGGTGCCCGGCGTTGACGTCCGGGGCGGGCGGCTGGGCGGGCGGGGCGTAGCCGGGCACTTGGACGACGGTGACCCCTGGCGCGCTCTGGCCCGCCGGCGCCGCAGGGACCTCGGGGGCGGGCGCGCTCGGCGCGGCCTCGTCCTGCGCCCACGCGGCCGCCGCGCCGGCCAGCAGCGCCGCGACCACTAGAGCATCTACGACGACGGGCTTCACGGCTTGCCCCTCCTTCCGGCCCCTGGGCCTCGCTCCACCTTGCTTGGCGGCGTGGGCTCTGGTGCGCCAGCAGGTCCGCCTTCTGTCGCGATCGCCCCGCCGCGACGATCGGCGCGCAAGACCGGCCGGCTCGCCGCCTCCTCCTCGGGCGGCTCCGGCGCCAGGGCCGGGGCAGCGCCATTCGTCTCCGGCTCCGGGCCAATCCGCACCACCGGAAGCGCCGGCCGACCGGGTGCCGCCGGTTCGGCCTTCCCGCCGGCCGGCCGCGCCGGGCCCTCCGGCCGCCCTCGCGCCTCCAGGGCCTCGACGCGATCCTGCAGGGCGAGGCTTGCGGCCCGTAGCTCGACGATCTCGGAGCGCAGCCGGTCGATCCTCGCCACCATCCCGTCCTTGTCGCCGCCGCAGCCCCAGGACGCGCACAGCACCACGGCCGCGGCCGGCCAAGCAGATGCACGCCCCCTTCCCCGCCCCGGCCGGCCAGGCGGCCCGGCTCCACGTTGCTCGGCAAGCGATCTCATGGCTTGGGCCCAGCTTACGGTAGCAGCGGGCGGCCGGACAACAAGTCGTCCGGGATGCTAGAGTCTTGCACGGAGCCACGGGCAAGTGATCGGACTACTGCGCGGAACCATCGTCGAGAGCGCGCCGGACGGCACGATCACGCTGGACGTCGGCGGCGTGGGCTACGAGCTCGCCACCCCTCTCGGCACTGCCGGCCGCCTGCGCCCGGATCCCGACGGCCGGGTCGCGCTCGTCGTGCAGACCAGCGTGCGCCAGGACGCCATTGCGCTCTACGGATTTGCCGATCGGGATGACCGCACGGCGTTCCGCGCCCTGGTATCCGTGGCCGGCGCTCGCCGTGCTGGGCGCCATGAACGCCGCCGAGCTGGCGGCCGTGCTCGCGAGGGGAGAAGCCGCCCGCCTCGTCTCCGTTCCCGGGATCGGGAAGAAGACGGCCCAGCGCCTGCTGCTCGAGCTCAAGGGCCGGCTCGACGCGGTGGGCGGCCGCGCGGCGCCGTCGCCGCAGCCTGGCACGGGGCCGCCGGGACAGGCCGCCCTGCTGCGCGAGGCGCTCACGCGGCTGGGGTTTCGGCCGGCCGAGGCCGATCGTGCCGTCGCGGCCATCGCCGACAAGGGCCGCCCGCTGGGGGAGCTCGTGCGGGAGGCCCTGGCCATCCTGGCACCCTGATCTACTAATCTGGGCTCTGTGCGCGCCGCGCGCAAATTCCAGGCCGCCTGCCGAAGCAGGGGCCGAGGATTCAAGGGGTCGAGGGGTCGAGCAAACCCCGGCCCCTGACCCCTTGGCCCCTTGGCACCTTTGGGTTGCGGGCGAAGCCCGCGCTAGTCTACTACGTCCCAGAATCGTCGCGCGGCGCGAGGATTCCCTTCTGCCCGCTCCCGCTCCCGCTCCCGCTCCCGACTGCCGGCCCCGGGAGCGGGAGCGGGTCGGAGTGGGTTGCGGGCGCCAGCCCGCGCTATGCGAAGCTTGATCTGGATCGCGCGGCCAGTTTCCACCATACTGGCCCAGTCGGGCCTCGGGCCGGGCGCCGGGTGCGCTGCGGCGGGGGCCTGAGCCTCCATGCCGGCGGGGCTGCCGCCGGTGTGGCGGACACGCCAGCGGAGAACGCACCGTGATCATCTGTCCGAGTTGCCAGAAGCAGAATCAGGACCACTACAAGTTCTGCCTGGGCTGCGGAGCCGAGCTGCCGCGCGAGGCCGCGGCGCAGCCCGCGCTCGACGAGACCCAGAAGCGCGGGGTTGGTGCTCGCATCGAGGACGAGCAGACCAACATCGGTATCCCCGTCTGGCGCGATCCCGAGCCGGCGCCGGCCGCCGCGCCCGGGGCCACGCCGCCGCCGGTGCCCGCGCGCAAGGTGGACGCGCCGCCCGGCCTGTGCCCGGAGTGCGGCCACCCCAATCCCGTGGGCAACCGCTTCTGCGCCGCCTGCGGCCTCAAGCTGCCGATCAAGGGTCAGCCCGCGCCGCCCAAGGCGCGGACCAAGGCCGGCACCGATGACCTGAGCGGGGCGGTGCTCACCGCGCTCAACCCGGACGGGACCGAGGCGGGCAGCTTCCCCCTGCCCAAGACGCCGACCGTCATCGGCCGCGACAGCGCCGAGCTCTTCGCCGGCGACGCCTTCCTGTCGCCCAAGCATGCCACCTTCACGCCCCGCAAGGGCGGCCTGCGCGTGCGCGACGAGGGCTCGCTCAACGGCGTGTTCCGGAGGCTGCTCGCCGACCAGCCGTTCCTGCTGGTGCCCGGCCAAGTGTTTCGCGTCGGGCAGGAGCTGATCCGGTTCGATCTGCTCGATCCGCACGGGCCCGACCAGAGCGGTGTCGAGCACATGGGCTCGCCCATGGATGGCTACGTGGGGCGGATCTCGCTGGTCATCGGCCGGGAGAGCACGGGCGCGAGCTTCCCCGTCCCCGAGACGGGGATGAACTTCGGCCGCGAGCGGGGCGAGGTGCTGTTCCCCGAGGACGGGTACGTGTCCGGCCTGCACTGCCGCCTGAGCCACGAGCAGGGCAAGGTGTACCTCACGGATCTGGGCAGCTCGAACGGCACGTTCGTGCGCTTGGCGAAGGAGGAGGATCTCTCGAACGGCGACATCCTGCTCATGGGCCAGCAACTCTTCCGGGTCACGATCTAGGCGGCGCCACTGGAGCCATGCCCGGGGGGAGAAGAGAGAATCGGGATCCTCATGGAATCGGCTCGCCACATTCGCGTCGTCGCGGCGGTCATCGCCAGCGAGGGCAAGTACCTCATCACCCAGCGACGCCCGGCTGCGGTGCTGCCGCTATTGTGGGAGTTCCCCGGCGGGCGGGTGGAGGAGGGCGAGTCGGACGCCACGGCGCTCGCTCGCGAGGTCAGGCATCGGCTCGGCGTGACGGTCGAGACGGGCGATCTCATATCCTTCGTCAGCCACCCGTACGAGCGCTACACGGTGGATCTGTACCTGTACGAGTGCCGCATCACTGAGGGCACGCCCGAGGCCAGGAACGTGGCCGACTTCCGCTGGGTCACGAGCAACGATTTCGACCGCTTCGAGTTCACCCCGGCCGACGATTCGAGCGTGGCCAAGCTGCTCGGCATCGCCGACTGAACGACTATGGCCTCCCTTTCCCGCTCCGGCCTGCTGCGCGCCGCGGCGCTCGCGCTGGCGCTGTTTGCAGCCTGCTTCCCCCAGTTCGACTTCAGCGGGCAGAAGAAGTCTTCGTCGTCATCGTCCTCGACGACATCGAGCAGCTCGAGCTCGGCCGGCGGCGCGGCCGGCGGCTTCGGGGGCGCAACGGGCACGGCAGGGCACGGGGGTGCAACGGGCGGCGGCGGGGCATCCTCCGGCCAGGGCGGCGGCGGGGGCGGCGGCGGGCCGTGCGCGCTCGGACAGATAGGCGCCTGCGGCGAGAACCAGAAGTGCACGGTCGTGAAGCCGGGCACAGGCGAGGTCGGCTGCACGCTGGCCGGCCAGCGGCCGGCCTGGAGCGTCTGTCTCGACGACGAGGAGTGCGCGGACGGCACCTGGTGCGACCTCGTGCTCGGCGTATGCAAGCCGGTTTGCAAGAGCGGCAACGACTGCGCCGCGGGCGCGCAGTGCTATCAGGCGACGACGGCGCAGTTCAAGCCGATCAAGGACCTCAAGGTCTGCACCGCACACTGCAATCCCATGGACGCCGCGTCCTGCAACAACGACTGGGGAGCCACCAATTGCTTCTACCTGAACGCCACGCTCGGATTCGACTGCGGGGCGACGCAGAACAAGGCGGCCGGTAGTCCGTGCACCTTGTCGGACGAGTGCGCCATGGGGCTAGTGTGCGCCGGCGGCAAGTGCTGGAAGTGGTGCGCGCCGACAGGACAGGACAGCGGCTGCGGCTTCTGCTGCGATTGCTGCGGCCTGGACCCCAAGATCATGTACAACAACGTGGAGCACGGCATCTGTAGCTGCTGCTGGTGCTGAGCCGCCGCGGGCTTCAGAACCTGCCCACGAGCTGCGCGCCGACGCCGAGCGGCGCCACGCCGAGCGAGGCGGCCTTCGCCGCGCCCTCCTCGCCCGGCCGGAGCACGAACCAGAGCACGACGCCGCTCACCACCGCCGCGCCGCCCACGCCGAAGGCGATCTTGCTGGCCAGATCGTAGGTGTGCCCGAGCTCGGCCGTGCCCCTCTGCTCGGGGTCGCAGCCCGTGTCCGGCTCCTTGCCGGTGCACGTCTCGCGCACGTTGGCGACCGTCACCTCGCGCAAGCCCCAGAGCACGCCGCCGCCCGCGGCGACGAGCAGACCCGCGCCGCCCACGAGGTAGGCCGGAAGTTGCACCTTCCACGCCGGCTCGGCGGGCGGCGCCGCCTGCTCCGGTCCCGCGGGCGAGGCCGGCCCTGCCGCAGCCCGGGGTGGTGGCTCGGGATCGTCGATCGGCAGCTCCAGCGACTGCACCTGCCCCTTCTCGACCTGCAGCTCCTGCTCGAACGCGATCTTCCCGCCCGTGTCCACCTGCACCAGGTGCTTGCCGGGGTCGACGGGGATGTCGGTGTCCAGCAGCGCCAGCGAGACGGGCTTGCCGTCGAGCAGGATCTTCGAGGTGCGCACCGTGCCGGAGGCGGTGATGTGCACCTGGCCCACCTGAGCGCGCAGCGCGGCCGCGCGCGCCGGCGCATTGTCCGCCACCTCCTGGGCCTTGGGCCCCGCGGCCTTGGCCTCCTGGGCCGCCAGCTCGAAGCCGTTCAGCGCCTCCACGAGGCGGCCGAGGCGCTCCTGGCACAGGGCGACGTGGTAGCGCACCTGGGGGGTCATCTTGATCCTGGCAACCTTCTCGAACTTGTCGAGCGCTCCTGCCGAGTCGCCCGCCTTCTCGAGATCGAGCCCCTCACCGAAGATCCGGCGCGCGGCAGCAAGCTCCACGTCGGTGGGCTCCTCGGCCCAGGCAGAGCGGGGCGTCGTCACGAGGAGCCCGAGCAGCACGGCGCAAAGCGGGAGCAGCAAGTACCAGCGGGCGCGGGCGCCCGTTAGTGATCGGCGAAGTGGACAGGAGGAGGTCATGGCGCATACGAGGCGATGAAGAGGTCGTTCGAGCCGGCGCTCGACATCCACCGATGATAGTTGCACCGGCCGTGGCTAGTCGAGCGGCACTTGGCCGCCCCGGCGTAGGATGACCAGGAAGGCGGGCGCCCCGAGCAGCGCCGTCACGGCGCCCACCGGCGGCTCGGTGCCGAGCGGCACGAATGCGAGCCTCGCCCCGAGATCGCAGAGCACGAGCAGGGCCGCGCCGGCCAGGAAGGAGACCGGCAAGAGGCGCCGGTGATCGGGCCCGAAGAGCCTTCGGACGGCGTGGGGCACGACCAGACCTACGAAGCCGATGAGCCCGGTGAGGCTCACGATGGCTCCCACGACGCAGGAGGCGCCGAGCAGCACGCGCCGCTCCAGCGCCGGCACGTCTACGCCGAGCGTGCGGGCGGCCTCGTCGCCCAGCGCCAGGAGGTTCATCCGGCCCGCGTCGCGACCGAGCCAGGCGCAGCCAGCCAACACGTAGGCCGCGACCGCGCCCAAGGCAAGGCCCGTCGGCAGCTCGACGAAGCCCACGAGCCAGCGCAGGAGCTGCTGCGCCTGGGCCGGAGCGACCAGCGTCTTGGCGAAGGTGACCAGGGCGGCGCTGACGGAGTTGACCATGACGCCGGCCAGGAGAATGGTCGTGCCGGCCGTGCCCCCGGGTCCGGCGCGGGCGATGGCGTAAACCAGCACGGTGGCGCCAAGCCCGCCCACGAGCGCGGCCGCCGGCACCAGCAGCGCGCCGACGGCGGTGGCCATGCCCAGGCCGGCGGTGATCGCCACGGTGGCGCCGAGCGCCGCCCCGCCCGAGACGCCCAGTACGTAGGGCTCGGCCAAGGGGTTGCGCAGCAGGGCTTGCAGGGCCGCCCCGACCATGCCGAGGCCGCCGCCGGAGAGCGCCGCGAGCGCCACGCGTGGCAGCCTGACGTGGGCGATTATCGTGCGGTCGAGGCCGGGGCCGGCGAGGGCCGCGCCGAGCGAGGTGGGCTCGCTGCCGAGGAGCACGGCGCCCGTCGCGGCCGCCGCGAGCAGGGCGGCGCCCGCGGGGATGGCCCAGCGCCGCGCCACGGGCACCGGCTCGCGGCCGGCCGCTACGCGGCTAGCGCGCGCCGGCATGACGGTTGCGCTCGTAGACCAACCGGAGGCCGGTCAGCGTGAGATCGTCGTCGACGTGCTCGATCGACTCGGTGTCAGGGGCAATGAGCCGGGCCAGACCGCCCGTGGCGATCACCCGGCAGGGGTAGCCGAGCTCCGCGCGCAGCCGCCGGCACAGGCCATCGACCAGCCCGACGTAGCCGAACACGAAGCCGGACTGCATCGATTCCGTCGTGGAGCGCCCCACCGCGCGGCGCGGCCGGGCAATCTCCACGCGGTGTAGCCTCGCGGCGCGCGCGAACAGCGCCTCCGCACTGATCTGCAAGCCGGGCGCGATCACGCCGCCCAGGTACTCCCCGGCGGGCGTGACGCAGTCGAAGGTGGTGGCAGTGCCGAAATCGACGACGATGACACCGCCCTTCGCCCAAGCGTAGGCGGCGACGGCGTTGACGATGCGGTCCGCGCCCACGTCGCGCGGGTCGTCGTAAAGGATGGAGATCCCGCTCTTGATGCCGGGCCCGACGATGAGGGGCGCGCAGCCGAAGGCGGTGCTCGTGAAAGCGACGATGGTCTCGGTCAGCGTGGGCACCACACTGGCGACAATCGCGCCGTCCACGGCGCCGCAGTCTATGCCGCGCAGCTCCAGCATGCGCCGCACCAGCACGGCGTACTCGTCGGCCGTGCGCGCGCGCGCGCTCTCGCAGCGCAGGTGCTGGACGAGGCGCTCGCCCGCGAACACGCCGAAGCTGATGTTGGTGTTGCCGATGTCGATGCCGAGCAGCATGGCGGGCGCGCGCCTACTTCAGCAGCGTGGCGCAGCCGACCAGGATGTCCACCTTGGCCTTCGCGGCCGCCGTGAGGTCCAGGCAGGTCTTGCCGAGCAACTCGACGTCGTTCTGCAGGGTGTAGTCCCAGCAGCCGTCGTTCGCGCAGGTGTCGTTCGGATCCGAGCGCTTCGGCACCGTGCTGGTGACACCGTCCAGCGTGACGTTCACGTTGACCTGGTCGAGCTTGATCTCCTGGCCCGGCGGCGGCTGGGGCAGCGGGTAGACGCACCCCAGGGCCTGGCCGCGAATCTTGGCAATGGCGACGGCCAGCACGTTGGCGTCGAACTGGCCTTTGGAGAGATCGATGTGGCAGGGCTTGGCCGGCGGCGCGCCGTTCTGCGAGAAGACGGCGTTCTTGTCGCAGCCCGGATCGACGGTCTCGGGCGAGCCGCTCACGGCGTAGGTGCTCAGGGCGAGGAGCATCGGGTAGGGCGGGTTGTCGAAGATGCCGGTCTTGCCTCCGTTGGTGTCGGAGCCGGGCACGCCCACGATGAACGTCACCACGGGCGCGTTGGGATCGGTGCGGTTCTGGGTGATGAGCTGGTTGACGTTGTCGGGGTGCTCCCAGTCCTGGCAGCCGTTCAGATCGGTGAAGGCCTTGCGCTGCGGCTTGGACAGCGAGGTGCAACTGAAGCCCCCGTCGCTGATGAGCACCATCATGCGCTTGTCGACGCCGCCGTAGAGCTTGAGCGCCTTGTAGCCGGCCGCTATGGCGTCGTAGACGGGCGAGCCGTCGTCCTGCGAGCTGATGGGATTGTGAGCGACGAGGTAGTCGTAGATCTGCTTGCGCACGCCTGAGGGGGCGTTGCTCTTGTCCTTGCCCGCCGGCGCGATGGCCACCTGCGGCAGCGCCGAAACCCCGCAGGTCACTTCGAAGCCGTAGATGCACGCCGGTCCGGCCACGGTGGAGGACGGAAACGTCACCAGGCCGAGCGACATCGAGTCGAAGACGTCCTTGTCGATGGCCGCCACGATGGCGAGCTGGGCCTCCCCCCACTTCCCGGCCGTCTGCATGCTGGCCGTCATGTCGAGCACGGTGAGCATAGCCGCCGGCGCCTGCTCGGCCTCGGCGCTGAACTTGGCGCAAGACGCGTCGGGGTCCATGCCGCCTTCGGGCAGCCCGCCTCCGGCCGAGAAGCCGGCCGTGCCCGTGGCACCGGCGCCGGCGGCACCGGTGTCTCCGCCCGAGCCGTCCCCGCCGTGGCGGTCGTCACCACCGGCGGCGCAGCCCGCGTAGAGGCCAAGGTTCACGGTGAGGACGGCCACGATGGGAACGAGCAGCGAGCGCATACGCCTCTCCGGGCTGGGCCGGAGGAATCCGGCTTCTTCAGTGTACGCCGCCGCGGCGCGGGCCAGCAACGGCTACGGCGAGCATTCGGCCACCGGCGTGCTAGAACCGGCCCCATGCAGCTCGTCCAGGTAGCCGGCCTGTCCTTCGGCTACGACCAGGGGCCGCTGTTCGCGGACGTGACGTTCTCGCTCAACCGGGGCGAGCGCGCGGCCCTGGTGGCGCCGAACGGTGCGGGCAAGACCACGCTCCTGCGCCTCTTGGCAGGCGAGCTGGAGCCCGACCAGGGCAGCGTGACCGTGCCCTCGCCGACGCGCGTCGCCTTCTACCGGCAGTCGCACGAGCTAGGCGCGCAGGGCACGGTGCGCGAGTCGCTGCTCGCGGGCTACCGCGACTTGCTCGCCTTGCGCGCCGAGCTCGGACAGGCCGAGCGGGACGCGGCGAGCGGCACGCGCACCGCGCTCGACCGGCTCGCGGCCGTCACCGATCGCTACCACGTGGCGGGCGGCGACGAGGTCGAGCGGCGCGTCGAGACGGTGGCCGGTCGGCTCGGCTTCGCCGGCGCCGGCTTGGACCGGACGGTCGCCAGCCTCTCGGGCGGCGAGCGCGGCCGGCTGCGCCTCGGGGCCGCGCTGGCCCGGCCGGCGGATCTGCTGCTGCTCGACGAGCCCACCAATCACCTCGATCTCGACTCGATCCGCTGGCTCGAACAGCACCTGTGCAGCCTCACGGCCGCGCTCGTGTGTGTCTCGCACGACCGGGCCTTCCTCGATGCCGTCTGCCCCACGACCATGGAGCTCGGGCACAAGCGCTGGCGCGTCTACCGCATGGCCTACGGCGCCTACGAGCGCGCCCGCGAGGGGGAGCTGGAGCGGGAGCGCCAGCGCGCGCAGGAGCAACGAGCCTTCGTGGCCAAGACCGAGGACTTCATCCGCCGCAACATCGCCGCCCAGAAGACCAAGCAGGCCCAGGCACGGCGCCGCATGCTCGAGAAGCTCGATCGGCTCGAGATGCCCGAGGACGTCTGGACCGCGGCGCGCAAGCTCCGCTTCCGCTTCGCCGCGGCGCCACGCTCCGGCGACGTCGCGCTCGAGGCCAAGGGCCTGCGGGCCGAGCGGGGAGGGCGCGTCCTTTTCTCGGATCTGGATCTGCTCGTGCGCCGCGGCGACCGCATCGGCGTCATCGGCCCCAACGGCTCGGGCAAGACCACGCTGCTGCGGTTGCTGTGCGGCCAGGGCGCGCCCGGTGACGGCGGGCAGGTGCGCCGGGGCGCAAACGTCTGTGCCGGCTACTACGACCAGCACTTGGGCTCCCTGGACGAGGACCGCAGCGGCATCGACGAGATCCGCTCGCGGCGTCCCGACATGAACGAGGACTTCACGCGCGAGTACCTGGCGCGCTTCGGCTTCTACCGCGACGACCCGTTTCGCCGCGTGGCCAACTTGTCGGGCGGGGAACGCAGCCGCCTGGCTCTGGCCAAGCTCCTGCTCGATCCCTTGAACCTGCTCCTGCTCGACGAGCCGACCAACCACCTCGACATCCCCGCCGTCGAGATCCTGGAGCAGGCCCTGGTGCACGCCCCGGGCAGCGCCATCGTGGTCTCCCACGATCGGCGCTTCCTCGAAGCCGTGACCGGCCGCATCGTCGTCCTGGAGGGCGGCGCGTGCGAGATCTACGAGGGGGGCTACCGCGACTGGGCCGAGCACGTGGAGCGCAGGCGCACGCGCCCGGGAGCAGGTGACGGTCACGCACCTTGCGGCAGCCCCGGCGGACCGGCGCCGCCCGGGGCGTTCTACGCCGAGCGCAAGCGCGCCACGCGTGAGCTGGAGCGCAAGCGGCGCCGGGTGGCAGAGCTCGAGCAGCAGATCGCCGCCGCCGAGACGGCGGTCGCGGCGGTGCGCGCCGAGCTCGGCGAGCGCGCCGGGGAGCAGTGGCACGAGCTGGCGCTTCTGGCCGAGCGCGAGCGATCACTGCAGCAGGAGCTCGACGCGAAGCTGCGCGAGTGGGCGGCGCTCGGGGAGGAGCTGTCCCCGTGAGCGCCCGCGCATCCGTTCACGGGGATCTAGGTGGTCGGCAGCGACGGCGGCCGATCCATCCGCGGGGCGCGGCTTACGTCCTCGGGCCGGCCCCTCACGTACGGGAGTACGCTGCGGGGCCGGCCCTCCGGGCGCGCTCGCGCCGCGCGGCGCTTCGGCCGCCGACTGACTGGAGGCGTGAACGCGCACGCGCCCGCGCCGGCCGCCTCCTGCCCTGGCTCGTTCTGGCGGCGCTCGCCGGGCCGGCCGCCTGCTCCGAGAAGAAGTCCGACGACGGCACGAGCCCCGAGCTGGTCGAGAAGCTCCCGGCGATCGAGCTAGGCGACAAGACGCCCAACTTGCTCCTTACGTGGATCGACGAACAGGGCGGGACGCACACCGAGGTGAGCCTCGCGGCCGTGCCGGAGGCCGGCCGGAAGCACGTGCGCGTCGTCGTCACCGACCGGCCGGAGGGCCAGGGTCAGGCGCTCTACGTCGCCGACCTGAGCGCCAAGCGGCCCGACGGCACCTACCCTGTTGCAACCATGGCGCGCAGCAAGTGGGAATCGCTCATCGCCGAACGGCGCGCTGCCTACCTGGCCAAGCATGCGCCGCCGCCGCGCCCGCCGCCGCCCGGAAGCGCCGGCGCCGGCCCACCGCCGGAAGGCACGGCAGCAGCGGTGGCGGGCCTCGTGGCCATCATCTACGGCGCCCCCTGGTGCCAGCCCTGCCACATGGCCGCGGCCCACCTGCGCAAACGCGGCGTCGTGGTGATCGAGAAGAACATCGAGAGCGATCCGGCGGCGCGCGCCGAGATGGAGCGCAAGCTGGAGCGCGCCGGGAAGCGCGGCGCGGCCATCCCCATCGTCGACGTCGGCGGCGCCATCATCGTGGGCTACAGTGCCGCCGCCCTCGACCAGGCCATCGCGCGGGCGCGCGGGGGGATCCAGCTCTAGCGAGAGGCCGCGGATGTCTACATCGAGCACTCCCAGTGCACGGTGTTGCAGTGGGTGTCGGGCGGGTTGCAGCCGGTCGACTTGTCGAAGGTCCGACTACCGGGGCTGTTGCAGCTCGTGCCACCCTGGCAGTAGCCGCAGACGCTGCCGCAGGTGCCGCCCCAGTTGCTGACCTTGTTGTAGCCGAGGTACTTGCAGATGTCGGTGATCTTGTACGTGCCCGAGTTGTTGGCGCTGACCCACGCCGTCTGGTTGTCCGCGGCGCACACTACCCACGGATTGCCCGCGAGCACGCCGTAGTTGCCCGCGAGGCACTTGGCCGGCGCCTGCCAGAAGCCCTGGCAGACGCCGTTGTTGCAGAACTGGTTCTGCGCGCAGGCCAGATTGCACCCGTTGCAGTGCTTGGGGTTGTTCTTGACGTCCACGCACTCGGCGCCGCACTTGGTCGTGCCCCCCGCGCACACCAGCGTACAGATGCTGTTGGAGCAGATCTCGCCACCGGCGCAGGCCTTGCCGCAGCTCCCGCAGTTGGCCGGATCGACCTTCGTGTTCACGCAGAAGGAGCCGCACTTGGTCGTGCCTCCCCCGCACACCAGCGCGCACGTGCCGTTGGAGCAAACCTCGCCGCCAGCACAGGCCTTGCCGCAGCTCCCGCAGTTGGCCGGGTCGCTCTTGGTGTCCACGCAGAGGTTGCCGCACTTGGTCGTGCCGCCCACGCACTGCAGGGCGCACGCGCCGTTCGCGCACACTTCGCCGCCCGCGCAGGCTTTGCCGCAGCTCGCGCAGTTGGCAGTGTCGCTCTTGGTGTTGACGCAGACGTTGCCGCACTTGGTCGTGCCGCCCCCGCACACCAGCGCGCACGCGCCCTCCGAGCACACCTCGCCGCCCGCGCAGGCTTTGCCGCAACTCCCGCAGTTGGCCAGGTCGCTCTTGGTGTCCACGCAGAGGTTGCCGCACTTGGTCGTGCCGCCGCTGCACACGAGGGCGCAAGCGCCGTTGGAACACACCTCGCCGCCGGCGCAGGTCTGACCGCAGCTCCCGCAGTTGGTCGGATCACTCTTGGTGTCCACGCAAGCGTTGCCGCACTTGGTCGTGCCGCCCAGGCACACCAGAGCGCACTGCCCCGCCGAGCACACCTGGCCGCCCGCGCAGGTGGCGCCGCAGGCGCCGCAGTTCGCCGGATCGACGCTGATGTTTACGCAGACGCCGCCACACTTGGTCGTGCCGCCGCCGCACTGGAGGGCGCAGGCGCCGCCCGAGCAGACCTCGCCGAAGGCGCATGCTTTGCCGCAGCCGCCGCAGTTGCCCGGATCGGCCTTGGTATCCACGCAGGCGCTGCCGCATTTCGCCGTCCCGCCGGCGCACTCGAGCGCGCACTTCTCCGCGGAGCACACTTGCCCCGCCGGGCAGGCGTTGCCGCAGCCGCCGCAATTCTCGGGGTCGTTCTCCGTGTCCACGCACTGCTGCCCGCACTTGGTCGTCCCCCCCACGCACTCCAGGGCGCACTGCCCGGCGGAGCAGACCTCGCCGCCGCCACACACCACGCCGCAGCCGCCGCAGTTGCCCGGATCGCCCTTGGTGTTGACGCAGGCGTTGCCGCACTTGGTGGTTCCTCCCAGGCACTGCAGGCCGCACTGCCCGGCGGAGCAGACCTCGCCCGCGCCGCAGGCGTTGTTGCAGCCGCCGCAGTGCGCCGGGTTGAGGCCGGTGTCCACGCAGGCGCCGCCGCACTTCGTGCTCCCGCCGGCGCAGTCGAGCGCGCACTGCCCGAGCGAGCATACCTGGCCGACCGGACAGGCGTTGTCGCAGCTCCCGCAGTGGGCCGGATCGCTCTTCGTGTCGATGCACTCGCTGCCGCACTTGGTGGTCCCGCCGCCGCACTGCAGGCCGCACTGCCCGGCCGAGCAGACCTCGTCGATTCCGCAGGCCTTGCCGCAGCCGCCGCAGTTGCCGTGATCCGCGGCCGTGTCCACGCAGATCTCGCCGCACTTGGTAGTGCCGCCCAGGCACGTGACGCTGCACTGGCCGGCCGAACAGATCGTCCCCTCGGGGCAGGCAGTGCCACAGGCCCCGCAGTTGGCCGGGTCGATGCTCGTCTTCACGCACTCGCCGCCGCAGTCGGTCAGACCGGCCGGGCAGCCCGCCGCGCCGCCCGCGCCGCTGGAGCTGCTCGAAGACGTGAGCACCGAGCCTTCGCCCCCGCTGCAAGCGCTCACCGCAGACAGCGCGAGTCCCGACCCAACCAGCAACAAGCACCAACCCGAGCGTACCAATCGGCTCATGACAACCTCCAGACAAGGGATGCAGCCGCCCACGCGCGATGCCGGACGCCGCTCCCCTAGCCTACCCTACGCGAGGAGTCCGTCCACGACAAAGCGGCGGGCATGGCGGACTGTACGTAGTCTACTCCAGCGTGGCCCGGGCTTCGAGGGTCGGGCGGCGCAGCAGCATCTGGCAGTAGCCGTCTACTCCCATCGCCGTTGACAGCTCCATCCGTCCGAGATCCTTGCGGTCGAGGCACGGGCCAAGAAATGCCGGCAGGCGTGGCCATGGCCTGGCGCCCGCCGCGCCGCGGCGCAGAGGTTCGTGTGCGCGCCCACCTGGGCCCGTTCGAGCTGCGGGCCGGCCTGGCCGGGCAGACAGCGTAGCAGCAGCCCTACGCGGCCTGCCGCGGCGCTCGGCCACACGGCCGAGCTACGCCAGTTCGAGGTCGGTCTTCGGGAAGTCATCGCCAACGCACAGCAAGGGCTCACCCGCCAGTCGCGCTGTCGCGTAGGACAGGCAGTCGCCGAAGTTCAGCCGCGCAGGATGTCGGCCTTTCCCGAAGCGCAATCAGGCATCCACGGCTGCCGTCCAATGGTCCTCGTTGAAGGCGATGATCCGCGCGTCCGCCTCCCGGAGGAGGCGGCCCAGCAGTTCCCTGGCGTCCCGCCGCAGGCGCGCCGACAGCACCACGCCGGCCTCGACCAGGGTGGCGGCGCCGACGCCGACCGCATCGGCGGCGCCCAGGCGGTCGCGCAGGGATTCGTGTCCGGGCTCCTGGAAGACGATCGCGGCGATCGCCGACGTATCGAGGATCACGTCCCGTCCTCACCGAAGCCGAGCAGGGCGTCCTCTTCGTCCCGAGGGAGCCGGCGTCCGCGTTCCTCCGCCGGCACCAGGGGCCAGACCTCGGATTCCAGGAAGCGGCGGAGCCGCTCGGCGCGGTCGCCCGCGGGTCGTCGCCGGGCCAGCCGGCTGCGGCGCTCTTCCAACGCCCGGCGCACGGCCTCGCCCGGCGTTTCGCCGGCGAGACGCGCCACCTCGGATGCCAGTCGCTCGATTTCGGGACTGTTCATGTTCGACGCCATCGGCCACCCCACACGCGTATCGTCCGTCGGCCAGCGCCGGCTGTCAACCCGCGGCCCCGTCCGAGCGTTCGACGCCGGCGCTGCCGGCGCTACCGGCACGGGCGGGGCCTTCCTGTTCGTCCTGCCTTCGCTGCCCGTTCCTCGGGGCCTCGCGCCCAGCGCGAGCCCCTGCTCAACTGGTTTCGTGCCCGCGACGCCTTCTCCCACGGCGCGACCGAGGGGCTTGGCAACACAACGAGCCGCCAAGTCACCAGAGCCGCGGACTTCAGCCCCCGTGGCTCCGTCCCCATCGCCCGGCCCGGAAGTCCCGTTGCCCCAGGGGCGCGATTCGCTTCTGGCATCTTGGCAGCTCGTTTGATGATGGAACTGGCTTTCATCCCCTGCAGGTGGCAGCAGGCGATGGTGGGGCTTCGATGACCTCTAGCGTGTCGTTGGCGGGACGCCTGCTCGCGGCGTCAGGAGCGCTGTGCCTCGTGGCCCTGGCGGCAACGGCCCGCGCGCAGCCAGACGAGCGAAGGCGCGCCGAGGAGCTGTTCGAGGCCGCGAAGCAGCTCGCGGCCGAGGGCGAGAGGGCCGAGGCCTGCGAGAGCTTCGCGGCCACCGTGCGCGCCTACCCGTCAGTCGGAGCGCGGCTCAACCTGGCGCGCTGCCACGAGCAAGCCGGCAGGACAGCGTCGGCATGGAGCGAGTACAACCGCGCGGCGGCCATGGCCAGAGCGGCCGGCCAGGCCGAGCGCGAGGAGGGCGCCCAGGAGCTTGCCGCGAAGCTCGAGCCGAAGCTGTCCAAGCTGACCGTGCAGCCAGCCGCCGCCGCAGCCGGCCAGGCCGGGCTGCGGCTAACGAAAGCAAACCCGGTAGGGCCCGAGGC
>JACQWT010000516.1 GCA_016209145.1 Deltaproteobacteria bacterium
AAGCTCACCGCCGTCAATGCGGCGTCGGGCGACGCTTTCGCCTACTCGGTCGCGCTCGACGGCGACACGGCTTTGGTCGGCGCCCACCTCGACGACGACCAGGGGCCGAACTCGGGCGCGGCCTACGTCCTCGTGGGCTCGGGCGCGCTCTGGGCGCAGCAGCAGAAGCTCGCCTTCGCCGCCGGGGCCGCGCAGGACGAGCCCGGCAGCAGCGTGGCGCTCGACGGCAACACGGCTCTGGTCGGCGCCTGCCAACCTGGTAGGCCCAGGTAGGGACATGTAAGATATGGTAGGATAATGTAGTTACCGCCTTCCAACCTGCTCCCTCCTCGCCCCCTTTCGGTTCTTCTACACGCCTGGCTCTGGGCCTTGCGGACGGGGACGCCGCAGCCGAGCAGGCGGTTTTGCTGCCAAGGCTGGCCCCTTGCGTTGGCCCAAGTGGCGCTGGCATGGCTGCAACATCGTCTTGGCGGGCTCATTCTTCGGTAAGCTCAACTTCGGCGGTGCAGCTCTGCAGGCCGGCCCCAGTCTGCTCAACGTCTTCCTCGCCAAGCTCGACTCCAAGGGCGCTCATCTGCACAGCGCACAGTTCGGGGACGCCGGGGCCCATCAGTACGCCTCCGAGATCGCCGTGGACGCGCAGAACAACATCGTCCTCGGAGGCTACTTCTCGGGCAAGATCGGCTTCGGCGGGGGCGAGCGGTCCTCGAAGGGCGGCCTCGATGCCTACGTCGCCACGTTCGATGCGAGCGGGAAGTACCTGTGGGACCGAGCGTTCGGGGACGCCGCCGACCAGTGGACCTGGGCTGTCGCCGTGGACGCAGCCAAGAACGTAGTCGTTGCGGGCGACTTCCGAGGCCAGGCGAGCTTCGGCGGAGCGACCCACGTCGCGCTCGGGCGCGACGTATTCCTCGCCAAGTACGCCCCCGACGGCAGCTATCTATGGAGCAGCAGGCACGGCGACGGCGCGGGCCAGTTCGTGCAGACCCTGGCCACCAACAGCGGCCGGCAGATCATCGTGGCCGGCTGGTTCGACGGCAAGATCGGCTTCGGAGGCGCCGAGCTCAGCAGCGACGGCGCCGACATCTTCCTCGCCATCCTGAAGCCGTAGGGCAGCGGCGGCGGTGGCCACCGTGCCACGCTGCGCGCCGCGAAGCGAGTGTTTGACGTGAACCGGGCACGAGAACCGGGCAACCCAAGTCATCAAAGGCCCCCGAGCTGGCGCCGTCGGTCAGCCTCGACGCCGGGAGGAGTCCAGCGCGGCCAGCGCCGCGGGTAGCTGCTCCAGCGACCCGCAGAGCACTCGAACGTAGTCGGGATGTCGGAGGTTGGAGACCAGCGCCACCTGGGCGGCGGGGCCAGGGGCACGGTCTACGCGTCCCCCCGGCCAGTGCCTCGGCGGGCGTCCGCCGCTCGGCCGGCACCGCCTCGGCCTTGCCCCTAGTGTCGCCCCTGGGCCTCGCCTTCGGCCCGCCCGTCGGCCCGCCCTTCGGCTCGTCCCTGCGCGACGTAGCGCCTGGCAAACTCGCTCTGGTACTCGTAGCCGCCCGTCTCCATCATCGCCTCCAACCCCTGGCGTGCCGCCTCGCCAAGCGAGGTCAGCACCACATCAGCATGGAGCCGCGCCCGAGCGTCGTCGCGGCCGGCAGCGGCACCGAGCGCGGCCAGCGCCACCTCCAGCGAGCCCCGGTCCCGTTACCCGTTTCGGCGCGTGCCCGGCCGTTCCCCGGCCAGTTCCAGCAGGGCTGTCCGCACTGGCTCGGCCAACCACCAGCCGGAAGCTTGCATGGCGGCCAGCACCGCGTCGGCGCTTTCGATGAGACCCGCCTGCTTGGCCAGCACGACCACCGCGCCGGTTCCAATGTGCTCGATGCCGAGGGCCGATGCGGCCTCTCTGCCATCGCGGTCGTCAATGATGACCAGCGAGTCGGGCGTGCCAAGAGCCAAGGCAAGCGCCTCGCGTTCCCCTGGGCCCAGACGCAGCAGTCCAGGCGGCACCGAGGATGCCGAGCGGATCCGTACCCATGGCAGTGCCGCAACATCTGGACCCGTGCGTCCGTCCGCGATCTCGCGGGCGACGGCCGCGGGAACGACGACCTCGCGAAACAGCGCGGGGAGCAGATCGAGGTGTCGCGCGCGATGCAGGTAGATGAGCGGCGTCGCGTCAGCGATGACGATCACGGCGCCGCCGCCTGGCGCCCGAGGACCCGCCGCAGCGTCTCGCTCTGCCGTTCGATCTCTTCGGCGGTGTACCGCCAGGGGTCGCGCCCATGCCGGGTCACGACGTCGACGACCTGGATCCGCTGCGTACCGAAGGCCCTCGCGATCGCCGCCAGCGAGAGCCCGTCGTCGAACAGGCGCACGATGGCATCCTCCTGCGCTCGGGCCTCGGCCACGAGTTGACGGAACTCCTCGACGGGGAGCACGACCTCGACCGGGTCGCCACGGGTGTCGAGGACAAGGCGCTCGTGCGTGGCAACCATGACCATAGTGTACGCGGCCGGGCGGGAGAGACAAGCCGGCGCGAACAGGCGCTGGGGGGACGCGCCAGGACATCGGGAGCCCCCCCGGTGGCGTTTCGAGCGGGGACACGCGGGCGGCGCGCGCGCACCGAGTGCTCAGCCCCAGTAGCGGGCGCGAGGGGGGGGCGCCGCGGCCGGGGCGGCGGTACTATCCCGTGCTGGCCATGCGGATCGGAGCGGGCACCAAGGTCACGCCCAACGTCAGGCTCGTACGCCTTCTCGGCGAGGGGGGAATGGGCAGCGTATGGGTCGCCGACCACTTGACGCTGTGCCCGACACCGAGGAAAGCGCGATGCCGATGAAACCGACGAACCCAAGCTGGCCCTGGCCGCTAGTCGCCGCTCTGGCGATCACCGCCGCGGCCATGCTGGCGGCGCGGGCCACGGAGGCGCAGACGCCGCGCTGCCGCGGCACCAAGCAGTGGTACGCGGGCAAGTGCCGCTACCCGGATGACATCGCCAAGATGAAGGCCGAGGATGCGGGCCGGCGCGGCGGGGAGCAACGTCGCAAGGCCGAGGCCGAGGCCGCAGCGCGGCGCCAGGCCGAGCAGGCGCGCCTGCGCGACATCGACGACTGCGGGCAGGCAAGGCAGGCAGGCACCGTCCAGGCGTGGAGGGCCTATCTGGCAAAGTGGCCCGACGGGTTCTGCCGCAAGGAAGCCGAGCGGCGAGCTGCCGAGTTGGAGACATCCAGCGCCGAGCAACCCGCTCCGATGCCGGCGGTCGAGCCGCCGACGCCGAAGCCCGCCCCGAAGCCGGAGCCCACGGGCGCCTACGAGCAGACACCAAGTCGCGTCCCCGCATCAGCCACGCCGAGCGCGTCGCCGACGAGCCCGCCGCCGCCGACACAGCCGTCTGCGTCAGTGCCGCTCGGCGCACCCGCGCGGGACAGGACCGAGCCCCGGAGCAATTCCGCGCTCGTCGTGGCCGGCGTCGTCGCGCTTGGCGCCGGCGTCCTCACGGGTGCGGTAGGCACCATCTTCGGCGTCAAGGCGATCGGCGCCAAGGCCGACTTCGACGCGAGCCCGAACGCCGACAGCGCTGACGAGTTCGAGAGCTCGACGCTGCTGGCCGACATCTTCATCCCCGTGGCGGCAGTGGCTGGGGTGGGCGGAGCCGTGCTCCTGGCTCTGGGCCTTGCGGACGGGGACGCCGCAGCCGAGCAGGCGGTCTTGCTGCCAAGGCTGGCCCCTTGCGTGGGCCCGAGTGGCTCTGGCATGGCCGCAACCTGGAGTTTCTGAACAGGGGCGTTCGTGATGAGCAAGCAACGCATCCCGAACATGTTCTTCGCTGCGCTCGGCGCTGCAGCTTCTGCGGCCACTGGCTGCGAGCTGATCCTGGGGGGAGTCGACCGTGACCTCATCGGAGGCGGGGGCGGTGAGGCGTCGACGTCCTCGAGCAGCAGCAGTAGCGGCATCGGTGGCCAGCCCGAGTGCGAGGTGCCGGGCGACTGCGCGGGCCAGGACACCGCCTGCCTGCAGCGCACCTGCACGCAGAGCAAGTGCGGCGTGCAGCACTCGGCCAAGGGCAAGCCGTGCAGCGAGATGGGGGGCAAGCTCTGCGACGGGGAGGGCAACTGCGTGCAGTGCCTCCAGCCCCAGGACTGCCCCTCGGGGGTGTGCAAGAACAACAAGTGCCAGGATCCCGCCTGCACCGACAAGGTGCAGAACGGCGACGAAACCGACGTCGACTGCGGCGGGCCCGGCTGCGACCCGTGCGACGACGGAAAGGTATGCCTTGAGCCCGGCGACTGCGAGAGCCAGTTCTGCGAGCCGCAGGGGGCCGGCGGCTCAGGCGGCGCCGGTGGCGCGGCGGGCGCGGCCGGAGCCGGCGGGGGCGCCCCCGCCGAGCCGGGCGTATGCGCGGCGTGCGAGAGCGACGTCGACTGCCTCGCGGCGGGCGACCTGTACTGCGATGCGGGCAAGTGCACCGACCGCAAGAAGGACGGCGAGGCGTGCGGCGACGCCGGGGAGTGCAAGAGCGGCTTTTGCGTCGACGCCGTGTGCTGCGAGTCTGGCTGCGACGCGGTGTGCATGTCCTGCATCAAGGCCAACACCGGCGAGGACGACGGCAAGTGCGCGGCGGTGAAGGTGGACACGGATCCGGACAAGGAGTGCGAGGACCAGGCCGAGGCCACCTGCGGCGCGGCCAAGGACAAGGCCTGCAACGGCGACGCCAAGGCGCCGGGCTGCGTGCTCTGGGACAACAAGACCGTTTGCATCGCGGCGAGCTGCTCCGCCGGCCAGCAGACGCCGGCCAGCCTGTGCGACGGCAAGGGCGCGTGCGTGAAGGCCGCGAGCACGGCCTGCACGCCGTACAAATGCACGCCGAACGGCGTCGTGTGCCTGGCGGAGTGCAAGCTGGGCAAGGACGCGGACTGCGCGGACGGCAAGTACTGCGAGGCCGACAAGTGCGTTGCCAAGAAGGACAACGGCAAGGCCTGCGTCGATCCCAAGGAGTGCAAGAGCGGGAGCTGCCTCGATCTCTTCTGCTGCGACACCGCTTGCGCGGGCAAGTGCGAGGCGTGCGGGCTTCAGGGCAGCGAGGGCAAGTGCAGCCCCATCGCCAAGGGCCAGGATCCCGCCGACGAGTGCCCCGGCGGCGCCTGCAACGGCGCGGGCGCGTGTGCGCTCGACGGCGCCCAAGCGTGCGTCACCAACAAGGACTGCCTGAGCGGCTCCCGCCCACCCCAGGACTTGGTGTGCTGCGACAAGGCTTGCAGCGGCACCTGCGAGGCGTGCCTCAAGTCCAAGACCGGCGGCTCGGACGGCGTGTGCGGCTACGTCTTGCCGGGGCAGAACCCGGACAACGAGTGCAAGGGCAACGAGAAGTGCTGGAGCGGGGGCGTATGCCTCGAGTGCGGCAAGAAGCCGCTTGCGCCGGGCGGCCAGCCCTGCCCCAAGGAGTGCACGGGCGGCTGCGATCCTGGCATGAGGATCTGCAAGATCCTCTGCGACGAGGTGGCCGAGTGCGCCTCCAAGGCGCTGAGCTGCCCGGCGGGCTACGACTGCGAGGTCCAGTGCGCCGGGGCTGCGAGCTGCAAGAGCGCCACCGTGACCTGCCCGGCCGGCTACGACTGCAAGGTCACGTGCTCGGGCGACCAGGCCTGCCAGCAGACGAAGATCGCGTGCAGTACGCTCGGCACGTGCAGTCTGGTGTGCGACAAGGGCGCAAACCACTGCAAGGACGCGGCTCTGAGCTGCGGGACCAACGCCTGCACCGCGACCTGCAACGAGCCGAACGAGCCCAAGCCCGTGGTGAGCTGCGGCGGCTCCTGCCAGTGCACGCTGTGCCAGTAGTCTCTGCCGCGCCGCACCCCGCGCGCGCCTGCCGGCCGCTGGCGCGCGCCAAGCGCTATCATTCGACCCGTTCGTCGAGTTCGACGCGGAGCGGGCCGCGCGCTCCTAGCCGACCCGCTTGTCGTAGTCCGCATGTGTTCCGATCCAGAACCACACGAGCCCATCGGTGGATTCCACGGCGAGGGCGCGGTAGTGTCCACCGACTCGCGCGGACCAGAATCGCCCGACTTTCTTGAGGCGCAGCGCGGGGTGCTGCGGGTCCTGCTTGAGACGCGAAAAGGCCTGGTCAGCGAGCCCCTGAACGTCTTCCGTCAAGGAGCAGTAGCAGGCCCAGAAGTCCGTGGTCGCATGGTGCGTCACAGCGGTCTGGTCCGGCCGGATGCGTGATCGCGGAGCGCCTTGTCCGCGAGGGCATCAAGCCTGCCTGCCTCAACGTCCCGCTCGATCTGCCGGTCCCACGCCGCCCCATCGAAGTCCACGAACCAACGGCGGAACCGCGCCAACTCCTCGGGGGAGAGCGCCTTGACCGCTTGCTCGATCGTTTCGATGGCATCCATGCCAGATTCTCGCCTGTCTTCGGAAGCGTACCATGCCGCCTCGCGGTCGGCCAACGGATGGCCGGCAATTCGCCCGCCCGCCCGCTCCCCTCGGCCCAGCGGCAACGCAAGGACCGGCGTTGTTGAAGCTTGGAACCATGGTGCTGGGCGACATCGTGTCGCCCACGGTGACCTGCGGCAGCTCCTGCCAGTGCACGCCGTGCCAGTAGGCTCCGCCGCGCCATCGAGCTCGATCTGCGCCAGGATCGCGCCGTCGATCCCGCCTTCATTCCGCGACGAGGATGCGCCCGCCGCCGCGGCCGGCGGTGCCGAGCGGCCGAGCCACGACTGGTGGCGGGGCCACGCGACGGTGTTCGTGTAGCCTGGCTTGCCAGCGCTCACTCCGGAAGATGCCTGGCGAAGTCCATGTGGTCGTGCAACAGCCGCAGCACGACGACATGTCCGTCGCGCTCGACGCGGTAGAAGAGGATGTGGCGCGCGTTGCGACCAGGGCGCTTGATGTGGTGAGCGCGGAGACCGTGGCGGATCTCGGAGCGCAGGCCGCCGCAGCCCGGGTTGGCGGCGAGATCCGCCAGTGCCAGCTCGATGAGCTCGCCGTAGCGCGCGTACTGCGCGGCTCCCCACCGCTCCAGCGTGTGCGAGAGCACACCAACGATGTCCGCCTCGGCGAGCTCGGTGATGGAGAGCTGGGCCATCTGCTACGCGTGCGGATCCGTTCCGGCCTTCTCGTGGGCCCTCGCCATCAGCTCCTCAGGCGTGCCCCGGACGACGCGACCGGCGTCGGCTTGCTCGATGGCCGGATCGATGGCCCGTCGCAGCGCCTCGATCCTCTCCTCTCGCGACTGGCGGTCATGGGCGACCACCTCGAGCTCGAGGATGGTGCCGTCGGGGTAGTCGCTGACATCCTCGATGACGGCGCGACCGTCCTGGACGACTGCTCTCACGGTAGCCACGACTTTATTGTAGCACGGTGGGACGCTGTTGCAGTACGCGAGGCGTCGGCGCGGCGGTCTGTCGCAAAGACGGACTCGCGGGGCAGTGGCTGCACCGTGACCTGCGGCAGCTCCTGCGAGGCCACGGCCTGCCAGTAGCCGCGGCAATAGACCGTTCCCCGCCCCGGCACGTATCCGACATGGCACCTGCCCCGTACGGGGGGTAGGCTTGCCGTTGGCGGGCGGCGATGGATCTGGGCCCCGGCACCCTGGTTACCCCGAACGTGCGGCTCGAGCGGCTGCTCGGCCGGGGCGGCATGGGCAGCGTGTGGGTGGCCGAGCACCTGCACCTCGAGACCCGGGTGGCGGTCAAGCTCATCTCGGCCGAGTTGCCCCGCAGCGATCCGGCCATCCTGGAGCGCTTCAAGCGCGAGGCCAAGGCGGCGGCGCGCCTGCGCAGCCCCCATGTCGTGCAGATCTTCGACCACGGCACGATGGAGGGCGGCACGCCGTACATCGTGATGGAGCTCTGCGAAGGCGAGACGCTCGCCGAACGGCTGGAGCGCGAGGGCACGCTCGGCCTGCTCGACACGGCCGTGCTGGTCTCCCAGGTGGCCAAGGCCCTCGGCGAGGCGCACGCCGCGGGCATCGTCCACCGCGACATCAAGCCGGCCAACATCTTCCTCGTCTCGCTCCAGGACGAGCTCTGGGCCAAGGTGCTCGACTTCGGCGTGGCGAAGCACTCGCACCTGTCCGGCGCCGGCGGCGTCACGGCTACCGGCGCCTTGCTCGGCACGCCCGACTACATGAGCCCGGAGCAGCTCCTGAGCGCCAGAGAGGTCGACCAGCGCGCGGATCTCTGGGCCCTCGCCGTGGTCGCGTACCACTGCCTGACGGGACGGCCCGCCTTTGCGGCCGAGACGCTGGCGGCGACCATCGTGGCGATCTCCAACGCCTCGTTTCCGCTGCCGAGCAGCCTCGGCCTCGGCCTCTCGGCCGAGCTCGATCGCTTCTTTGCCCGGGCCCTGGCGCGCCAGCCGGAGCGACGCTTTGGCTCGGCCAAGGAGATGGCCGGGGCGCTGCTGGCCGTCGCCCAGGAGGCGACGGGGCGCCGCTTCCCGCTCAGCATCTCGGCGACGCCCGCGCCCGACGCAGCCGAGCCGGCGGCGGCGGCGAGCGTGCCTGGCTCCCGTCCTCACGAGGCGACGGCCGCGCTCACTGTTCTTGGCGAGCCGGCGCCGTCCTCGGTCGTGCCCGCGCCAGCGCCGCCATCGGAGGCGCCGCGCTCCGCGGAGCGGACCGTGCTGGCCCAGCCGACGTTCTCCGGATCGTCGTCCACGGTCGATGGAGCCGAGCCGGCCCGTCTCCGGTGGCTGCGGGCTCTAGCCCATGCTTCCCCAATCGGCGACCGGTGCGACGCGCCGGTGCGAGAATTCGTCAGGAATTTCGGGGGGCCGGGGGTCGGCCGGCCGGAAAGCGTAGTGACAATCCTGTGGCGCACGGCGTGAAAAATATGCTTGACATGGCTCCTGAGATGCATTCATGTGTAGGCACA
>JACQWT010000517.1 GCA_016209145.1 Deltaproteobacteria bacterium
GCGGCGGCCGCGGCCGCAGCCGCCCCCGCGTCAGAGCCGTGGCCTGCCCGCCGGCCGGAGCCGAGCCTGCCCGCGGCCGTGCCGGCCGCCGGCGAGACGCGCGAGGTGCTCCTGCTCCTCTGGTTCGACCCCGATTCCGTCCCGCGCCTGCGGCGCACGGCGGCGTTTCGGCCCGTCCTCGACGCGCTGGAGCAGCGGCCGGTCGATCGCGATCTGGACGACACCGCGCCCTCGGCCGAGCTGATGGAGCTCGAGGACCGGCGCGAGGTGTTCGAGGTGCTCGCGCGCGGCCAACCGACCGACGCGGAAGGCGTGGAGCGGGCGGTCGCCGCGGGCGTGCGCCCCGACGGGAAGTTCGTGCCACAGCTCGTGCTCGTGTCGGGCGAGATCGAGACCCCGTTTGACGAGGTCGAGCGGCTCAAGGCCACGGTGACCACGGTCTCGCCCCTGGTCGCGCCCACCGATCAGGATCTGAAGAGCGCCGTGGACCAGGCCAAAGAGCTGCTCGCCTCGCCCGACCTGCTCTGTCCCCCGTCCGTGGCCGACGGCCTGACTCGCCGGATCAGGGAGGCATTCAAGCCCGAGGCGCGCTCGCTCCCCGAGCCGTACGTCGAGGACGAGACGGGTCGCGTGCTGCTCGCCAAGCGCCACTACCGCAAGCGGACGGTCTTCGGCGAGCCGCACCTCGCGACGCGGCTTCACCCCGGCGGCGACGCGCCGCCCGTTCCCGTGTACCTGCCCGAGAGCCTGGCCAAGAAGCTGCCTCTGTTCCGGCGCTTCCGGGCCCGGCTCGTGGCCGAGGCGCGGCTCCAGGAGGACCAGGACGAGTCGCACGCGTGCGCGCTGCGGGCGCTGGCCCTGGCTCGGGTGGCGGCGGCGCCGGGACGCTCGTAGGGCGGGTGCCGCGGGGCGCGGCGCTGATGGTCATGGTCCAAGGTCATGGTTTCGGGTCATGGCCATGGTCATGGTCCGCGGGCAGCGGGGGCGTAGATCAAGACATCGCTGACACTTATGTACAGACCCCGTTGACGGAAACTTGACGCGGTTGGGTGCTCGCGCAGGAGCCGGCGCAGCTGCGCCTCGCCGAGGACGATCACATGGTCAAGCAGCTCCTGACGGCAGCAACCCGCCCATCGCTCCGCCGACCCGCTCTGCCATGGCGCCCGGTACGCCGTCCTCGTCGGCTCGCCGCTTGTGACCCGCAGTGCGCTGGGCTAGGTGTGCCGCCACCCCGCCCCGCCTCCGGCGGCCCGTCTCGGCGCGCCCCATGAAGCTCCCCTCGTGTGCCCCTGCTTGCCCCCCGCGGGCGGATCGAGCGGCGTCGAGCTTCGGCCAGCTTCTGGCGGTCGCGCTCGCCGTGCTCGTGCCGGGCCTGGCGCGGGCGCAACCGTCCGACCCCGGGCCCGAGGACGACCTGGGCCCTGCGGTCGCGCCGTCGCCGCCGCCGTCCCCGCCGGCACCGACGACGAGCGCAGCTTCTGCGCCGTCGCCGCCGCCCGCGCCCGCGCTGCCGCCGACCGAGGCCGAGCAGGCCGAGGGGCAGCCCATCCTCGGGGTCGAGGTCGTCGGCAACCGCCGCGTCACGCGCAAGGAGATCGAGAGCTTCCTGCAGTGGCTGCGTAAGGGCAAGCCCTTCAGCCCCAAGGGCATGACCCGCGACGTCCGCGAGCTGTGGGACTCGACCTACTTCGAGGACATCCAGGTGGATCTCACCCGCGAGGGCCAGGGGGTGCGGCTGCGCATCCTCGTGCGCGAACGGCCCGCGGTCAAGGCGTTCGAGTTCAAGGGCAACCACGAGCTCGACGAGGAGGATCTGAGCGGCATCGTCACGGGCGAGGTCAAGACCGGCAGCATCATCAGCCACGCCGCCATCCGTCGTGCGGTCCAGAAGATCCGCGACAAGTACGCGGAGGAAGGGTTTTTCCTGGCCGAGGCGCGCTACGAGGTCATCCCGCAGAAGAACAACGAGGTGACGGTGCGCTTCACCGTCAAGGAGCACGAGAAGGTCAGCGTTCGGCGCGTCACTTTCATAGGTAACCACCACGTTTCCGACGATGAGCTGCGTGAGATCATGGTGACGGGCCGTGGCGGCTTCTTCGACTTCGGCTCGGGCGGCCCGTTTCGCCAGGACGCGTTCGAGCGTGACGTGATCCTGCTGAGCGCGATCTACTACGATCGCGGCTTCCTCTCGGTCCAGATCGCCGCCCCGCGCGTGATGCTCACGCCCGATCGCTCGGGCATCGACATCGTCGTCTCCATCGACGAGGGCCCGCGCTACCGGATCCGGCGCCTGGCGGTGATGGAGGTCGACGCGGACGGACGCGAGATCGATCCCCTGGGGGGCCGCCGGGGGCTGCGTGAGATGGTGCGCGCCCGGCCGGGCGAGTACTTCAACCGCGCCGAGCTTGCCCGGGACCTGGCGGCCATCCAGACCATGTACCGGGATCACGGCTACGCCAACGTCGAGGCGCCGCCGCAGACGCAACTCTTCCCGGACGCCCGGGAGGTTGACATCGCCGTCAAGGTGCGCCGCCACGGCCTGGTGCGCTTCGGCCGCATCGAGATCCGCGGCAACACCAAGACGCGCGACAAGGTCATCCGCCGCGAGCTGGAGATCGAGGAGGGCAAGCTCTACTCCGAGACGGGCCTGGAAGAGTCGCGCCGGCGCGTCACCATGCTAGGCTACTTCGAGCGCGTGGACGTCTCGACCGAGCAGGGCGACGACCCGGCGCGGCTCGACGTCAACATCGAGGTGGTGGAGAAGCCGACCGGGACGTTCCAGATCGGCGCGGGCTTCTCCAGCATCGAGAGCTTCATCGCCACGGCGCAGATCCAGCAGGCCAATCTCTTCGGCAACGGCCAGTCGCGGGCCCTGATGGCCCAGCTCTCGGGCCTGCGCCAGTTGGTCGACATCCGCTTCTACGAGCCGTACCTGCTCGACAGCCCGTTCTCGCTCTCGGTAGATCTCTTCGACCAACTGCGCGTCTACGACCAGTTCGCGCTCGACTCGACGGGCGGCTCCCTCGCCTTCGGCTACCCCCTGATCGACCCCGAGCTCAGCGCCTCGCTCACCTACACGCTCAAGAGCGACCAGGTCGACACCCGCACGACCTCCACCTTCTTCGGCACGGCCAGCGCCGTCAGCGTCTTCCAGCGGCTGCCGCTCGCCAACCTCTTCAACGACGGGCTGACGTCGAGCATCCGGCCGGCGCTGACCTACGACACACGCGACAACCGCCTGTTTCCCACCTCGGGCGTGTACCTGCAAGCCTCCACCGAGGTGGCGGTGACGGCCCTGGGCAGCGAGAACGAGTACCTGCGCCACCGGGCGGTCGGCCGCTTCTACTACCCCTTCACGCCCACGGTGGTGCTGAAGTTCAACGCCGAGGCGGGTCTGGTCACGAGCCCTTCCGACGAGGGCGTGCCCCTGTTCGCGCGTTTCTTCCTCGGCGGCATCTTCGATCTGCGCGGCTATCGGCTGCGCACCGTGGGTCCGCGGCTGCCCCTGCGCAGCAGCCTCGACGAGAACGCCCCGCCCATCCGCTACGGCGCCAACATCGGCGGCAACCTCATGTACTTCCAGAACCTGGAGCTGGAGATCCCCATCGTCCAGCCGGTCGGCCTGCGCGGCGTGATCTTCACGGATCTGGGCAACGTATGGAACCTGGAGGACGTCTTCTGCCAGGCCGCGCCCTCGGCCGCCTACGCCGTGACCGACCCGTGCTTCGAGCTCGGCCACGTCTTCGACGTGCGCTCTTCCTGGGGCTTCGGGCTGCGCTGGTTCTCCCCCCTGGGCCCCCTGCGCTTCGAGTGGGGCTTCCCCTTCAAGACCCTGCCCTACGAGGAGACGAGCGTGTTCGAGTTCACGATCGGGAACTTCTTCTGAGCCCACCTACCGAAACGCCAGCCTCCGGGCCGCGTCCGAGCCCGGCGGCAGGGCGACGCGGGCGGTGATCTCGCGGGCCAGCTCGGCACGCAAGCGCGCGAGAAGCGCCGGCTCTATCTCCACGAGGTTCGTCCTCTCGGCCGGATCGGCGAAAAGGTCGAACATGAGGAAGCTGTTCGCGCCGACGTCGTAGACGATCTTGTGCTGCTCCTCGACGAGCATCCACAGCCACGGCTTGAACGGTGGTCGCTCGTTCCAGGGCTGCATCTCGCCCACGACCGGGCCGCGCCGGCAGCTCTGGCCGAGCGCGAGCGGCTCGAGCGAGACGCCCTGGAAGGGCGTGGACCAGGGCAGACCCAGCAGATCGAGCACCGTCGGCACGACGTCCACCAGGCTCACCGGCGCCGCGACGCGGCGCGCCGCCAGGCCCGGAGCACGCACCAGGCACGGGACGTGGACCACCTCCTCGAACATGGTCTGGCCGTGGAACTGGCCGCCGTGCTCGCCCAACTCCTCACCGTGATCGGCCACGACGACGAGCAGGGTCTTGTCCAGCAGGCCGCGGCGGCGCACCGCCTCGAGGAGCGCCGCGACGCCGCGGTCGACGTTGCGCACCTCGGCGTCGTAGCGCTGCGCGGGCGTGTCCTGGGGCCAGGGCGGCGGATCCGCGGCATACTTCTCATAGGGCCAGTGTGGGTCGTGGAACTGGGCGTAGACGAAGAAGGGCGCGCCCCGCTGCACGATGGTGTCGATGAAGCGCTCGGCGTCGCGCGCCACCCCGCGCGCGCTGACCTTCTCCTCGCGCAGGCTGGTGTAGTCTATCCCCCGCGTCATGCGGTGCCGGTGGCCGGCGAGGTAGTGGCCGTAGATCGCCGCAGAGCGGTAGCCCGCGGGCGAGAGCAGCTCTTGCAGCAGGGGACGCTCGGGCGGGATGTCCGCCCGCTGGCTCTTCATCAGGTCGCGCGCCCAGCGCGGCTCCACCCCGGTGAAGAGCGAGGGAAAGGCGTAGGCCGTCGACGGATGGGGCGTGTAGCAGCGCTCGAAGAGCACCGATTCGGCGACGAGGCCGTGCAGCGCCGGCGCCACGTCGCGCGGATAGGCCGGATCGAGCCGGTCCGCGCGCACGGCGTCGATGACGAGCAGGAGCACGTTCGTCCCCGCGTCAAGCCGGAAGCTCGTGGCGCAGCCCGGTCCCGCCAGCCGGCCGGAGAGCGTGCCCAGCGTCGGATCGGAGCGCGGCGCGAGGCCGTCGCAGTTCTCGTCAACGTCATTGCCCAGCTTCTCCAGCGCGGCGGGGCTGACGGATCGGTCGGAGTCGTCGCAGTCGCCGCCGCCCAGCAGGCTGGAGTAGCCGTCGCCGTCGCGGTCGCTCGCACGCCGGAGCGCCTGCACCACCACGCGCGCCACGGGCGCCCCGGCGAAGAGCGCCGCCTGCGTGGAGGGCGCCTGCCCCAGACCGTGCAGGGCGACGGCGCCCAGCGCGAGCAGCGCGGCAGGCGGGCCGAGGACAACGAGCCAGCGCACGCGCACCGCGGGGAGACGATCGGCGCAGCTTGCCC
The DNA here is from genome assembly GCA_016209145.1 of Deltaproteobacteria bacterium. Lineage (GTDB taxonomy): Bacteria > Myxococcota_A > Polyangia > Polyangiales > Polyangiaceae > JACQWT01. The sequence goes on from JACQWT010000517.1 coordinate 5,446, forward strand.
CCAGCAGCGCCAGGCCGAACAGGCCCCAGTGCGCGAGCGCGCGCCAGGGTAGCGCTCCAGCCGCGGGCCGGATGGCCGCGCCCAGGTCCCGTCCCACCCAGGCGGCGGCAAGCCCGAGCAGCGCCCAGGATAGCACCCGCGCCGCACCCGCGCGCCTCAGCCCCCGCCCGACCAGGGGCCGCAGCACGGCGAATGCGCCCAGGCTGGCCAACGCCAGGACGAGCAGCGCCAGCCCCAGGGCCCACGCGCCGAGCAGTTGGCTCTTCAGGCCCGCCCGCTGCACCCAGAGCGCGCCGTGCCGGGCGCCCTGCGCGAAGAGCGCCGCCGCCGCGGCCACGCTCGACAGGCGCGCGAGTCGCTCCGCCCGGTGCTCCGGCGCCTCGTGCCCCGGTGGCCGCAGCACGAGCTCCAGGCCGCGCCGCACGGCGAAGGCCGCCGGGCCCAGCACCAGCGCGGCAAGAATGCCGAAGCCGACGCAGCAGGCAGCCAGCAGCCCGGGCCGCAACCGGCCCGGCAAGAGCGGCCAAGCCCGGCCGAGCTCGACCAGGCCGACCGCCGCGCCCACCCACCCCGGCGCCAGCAGCGAGAGCAGCCAGCCCGGCGGTTGTCGCCTGTCCCCGTGTGCGCCCACTGCTCAGCCCTCACCCGGTGACGCCGGGGCGCCCCACGGCACCATTGCCGCGGCCGTGCGTCCGGTCGATACCGCGCGGGCCATGAAACGGCTCACAAGCGTCATCGTCTCGGAGCGCGCCATCGTCGCGGTCATTGTGGTCAACACGCTGGCCCTGCTGGCCATGGGCTGGAGCTCGCGCGGGGAGCCGCTGTACCGGTTCACACATTGGATCGACTTCGGCTGCGTCGTCTACTTCGCCGTTGAGGTCTCCCTCAAAATCGGCCGGGAAGGCTGGAAGGGGTTCTGGTCGAGCGGTTGGAACCGCTTCGACCTCATCGTCGTGCTGGCGAGCCTTCCCGTGCTGCTCTCGCCCGCGTTCCCCGTCGATCAGCTCCTGGCCGTGCCGGCGTTGCGCCTCGGCCGGCTTTTCCGCACCTTCCGGCTGCTGCGCTTCATCCCCAACCGCGATCACCTGTTCACGGGCGTCAAGCGGGCGCTGCGCGCGTCCGTAGGCGTGCTGCTCGCGCTCCTGCTCGTCAACCTCGTGCTGTCGCTCGGGGCGATGCAGCTTTTCGGCGACATCCTCCCCGAGAAGCTCGGCAACCCCGCCCTGGCAAGCTACTCCATCTTCCGGGTCTTCACGCTGGAGGGCTGGTACGAGCTGCCCGATCTCATCGCGGAGCGCACCGACAGCGCCTTCGTGGCGCTCTTGGCGCGGGCCTTCTTCGTGGGCACGGTGCTCGTAGGGGGGCTGGTCGGCCTCTCGCTCGTGGACGCGGTGTTCGTCGACGAGATGACCATGGACAACACGGGCAAGCTCGAGGACAAGGTGGACAAGCTCCGCGAGGAGATCGCGAGGCTGCGCGAGGAGCTAAGGGCGCGCTGACGGCGCGATCCCTTCATGGCGCGGGCTGCGCCCGCAAGCCAAGCGTGAAACCGATACGCCCGCTCGCCCAGTCCCAGCCCTGGCTGCGAATCCCGCCGCCTCTCGATCCGGCGTCGCCGAAGTCGCGTGACAGCGCTCCTCGGCATGCGATAGCCTCGCGTGACATGAGGTTGTTGGAGGCCGCGGGAGTTGCGGCGACGCTCGTTCTGATGCTGGTGGGCTGCGGACCAGACATGCCGGCCAAACGGACAAGGCACCCGGTGCTGAAGATGGCGCCGTTCGATCTCAACTGTCCGTATGAGCAGATCGAGTTCATCAAGATCGACGAGCAGACCGTGGGCGCGCGCGGTTGCGGGAAACAGGTCAAGTACGTGAAGCTCTGTCGCCAAGTCTTGAGGCCGTGGACGTACGGGTTGCGCGACGAGTGCCGCTGGGTGCAGAACTGACGCTCGACGCCCTGGTCGGAGCGCGAGGTGAGCAACTCGGCGGCACTGCGCGCTCACGATGCGGCGCGCTGCGGCTCTCTACGTGGACAACGCCGGCGGTGTGTCCCGGGTAGCCGCCCTTCGCCAACGCACCGGCGCTCCAGGAGCGTGTCGGACGAATACCGCGGGGCCCGTCGAGCCCGAGCCCGAGACCGAGCCCGCGCAGGTGCCCGTGTCCGTGCCTACCCGCCCAGAGCACCGACCGGTTTGGATCATGAACAAGATCAACAGGAAGACGGGAAGGCGGGAAGAAGAGAAGAACTGCGGACGCATAGCCCGACATCCTTCCTGTCTTCCCGCCTTCCTGTTATGAAACCAGGGCCGCAAGTTGGCGTTCTGCCAGGGCTCTTGGTGGAGGGGCGGCCGGCGCCGGCTCGATCGTGACCTTGAAGCCGAGCAACTCGATCTGATGCTTGTAGGCGTTGGTCCGGCGTTCGATCTGCTTGGCCGTGGGTAGGGCCGCTACCGGCTCGAGGTAGGGTTGGCCATCGCGGAGCATGTGGTAGATGCAGACCAGCAGCTTGCGAGCGATGGCCACGTGGGCCTTCTTGCTCCCGAGCCGGAGCAAGCGACCGGACTTCGCCTTCCAGAAGGTGCCCTTGGCTCGCGACGCTGCTGTTGCGCACTGCACGAGGATCGTGCGCAGGTACTTGTCGCCCTTGCGGGCCCGAGCGCCCTTGTGCTTGCCCGCGCTTTCGTTGCTGCCTGGACTCAGGCCTGCCCACGAGGCAAGGTGCTTGGCGGAGTCGAAGACGGACATGTCCGTTCCCGTCTCGGCGAGGATCGCCGCCGCCGCCACGTGATCGATGCCGGGGATGGCGTCGAGCGCACGCATCTGCTCGAGCTGGGGCTGCGAGAGCTGCGCGATCTTGGCATCGATATGCCCGATGAGCTCGGTCATGCCGTCGATCTGTGCGAGGCACTGGCGCAACAGCATCTTCGATACTTCGCTGAAGCTGCCTTGTACGGCGCGCTGGATCGTGGGCAGCTTGGAGCGTAGCCTGCCCTTGGCAAGCTCCGCGATCTGCGCGGGGCTGCTGTTGTCCTCGATGATCGCCTCCAGCATCGCGCGACCACTCATGCCGAGCGGGTCCGAGCAGACCGAGTCGAGCTTGATGCCGGCCGCTTGCATCTCCCGAATGGTGCGGTTGACCCAGCGAACTCTGTCTTGCACCACGCGCACCCGATGTCGGGTCAGCTTCCGAAGCTCTTCCTGCTCGGGTCCCGGCAGGAAGCTGGGAGCAACCAGACCGTACATGGCCAGCTTCGAGAGCCACTGGCTATCGCTCACGTCGGTCTTGCGGCCAGGGACGCGCTTGGCCTGCAACGGATTGATGAGCCAGACCACGGCTTGACACCCCAGTTGCAGTTCGCGCACCACGGGCTTCCAGAACACCCCTGTGCTCTCCAGCGCCACGACCTCGACCGAACATTCCACGAACCAGGCGACCATCCTCGCGATGTCGTCCTGGAAGGTGTCGAACGTCCTGGTCTCGGCTCTCTCGCGGGCACCATCGCTTCGACGCACCGTGACCGCAAGCGTGTCACGATGCACGTCGATGCCCGCTGCCACCGAAAAGATCGCTCTTCGTCGGAAACCGGGCCGAATGATTCGGTGCGGTTGACCGCGATCGACGACGCGGACAGGCGCAGACAAGCCTGATGGCCCTTGGCGCCAAGAGTGCCGTCGCAGCTTGACCGGACGGCAGCCCGAGAACAAC
>JACQWT010000518.1 GCA_016209145.1 Deltaproteobacteria bacterium
CCCCGACAGACTCCTAGTGACCTCACCCCCCGGCCCCCTCTCCTGGCAGGGAGACGGGGATAGGGGGTGAGGTTGTAGGGGTAGACACCCAACCTGCTGGCCGCGGCGGCGCTGGATCGACTACGATGAGCCTTGTGATCGAAGGAAAGGAGCTCGTGCCGTGAAGATCGAGAGCCTTCGCTCAGTGAAAGCCAACTTGAGCCGGCTCTGAGCGCCCTGGGCGAGAAGCGGTCCGTGGTCATCACGAAGAACGGGCGCGCGTGCGCGGTGATCCTACCGGTGACCGATGAAACCGACCTCGAGAGCCTGCTCCTCGCTCAGCGCCGCGATTTCTGGGAGTTGTTCGGCCGGGCACACGCCGAGGGGAAACGCGGGGGGTTCACGAGGATCGACGATCTGCCCGGATAGGGCGAATGCTGGCCTCATGCGGAAGAGATCTCCTGGGCCATGATCCTGAGCTCCTCCACGGTCGAACAGGCGATCGACGGCGATCACCGCGCCACCCTCGTCAAGCAGATCGTGCTCGCGCGCCGCAACGGGACGGCGCCTGCCCTGCTTGCCGACGATGTGCCGGCCGGCGAGGGAGCCGTGCCCTTGGCCATGGTGCGCAAGCGCTCCGCCCTGCAACCGCCGTCGGCGGATCGGGCCGCGCTTCTTCTGATCCACGGGTACGGCCAGAACCGCTACGTCTGGCACCTGCCGGCGCGTTCCTTCGCCAACTACCTCGCCACGGCGGGCTTCGACGTCTTCAGCCTCGATCTGCGCGGGCACGGCCGCTCGCGGCATCTGGGCGCCCATCCACCGAAGCGCATCACCGAGCTCGTCCGCGAGGACCTCCCTACCGCCCTGGCCGAGGTGCAGCGCCTGACCGGCCCGCGGCCCATCTTCCTCGTCGGCCACTCCTTGGGCGGCCTCGTCTCCTACGCCGCCGCGCCGGCACATGCCGGTGTCGTCAAGGGCATTGTCACGCTCGGATCCCCGTACCACTTCACGCGCGGCTCGCGCTTCCTGCCCCTGGTCGGCGACGCCGTCCTGGCGCTGGATCGCCGCCTGCACCTTGGCCACGGCGCGCTGCCCTTGCGCTACGTCGGGGAGGCGATGCGCCTGGCGCGGGTGCTCATCGAGAGCCCCTTCGTCCCCCTTCCCATCCGGAGCCACGCGCCGGGATCGATGGAGCCGCGGGTGCTCGGCCAGCACATGTCCCTGGCCATGGACCGCGGCAGCATCGCGGTCGTGCGCAGCATGTTTTTTCGGGCGGCCGAGGCCCGCGCCAGCGGACACCGGCTCGGCGTGCTCTACGGCTACGCGGCGGCCTTCGAGGCCCTCGACATCCCGCTGCTCATCATCGCGGGCTCCGAGGACAGCCTTGCCCCGCCCGAGGCCGTCCGGCCCGCCTACGAGCGAAGCCGCTCGACCGACAAGACCTACCGGGTGTTCCCGCGCGGCCACATCGATCTCATCGTCGGCCGGGACGCGCCGTACACCATCTGGCCGCTCGTGCTGACGTGGCTGGGCACCCGGCTGCGGCGGATCGAGCCGCGGCGCCCGGCCCACAGCGGGGCGCCGCCGGTGGCGGGGTAGGGCTCAGGGCTCCTTTGCCTTGTCGTGGGGCACGAGCACCGGCCTGCGGGGCTTGCCCGCCTGCGACTCGGACGCGGGCTGAGCCTGGGGCGACGCGCGCACGACGGCCGGCGCGGGCTTGAGCAGCCCATCGAGCAGCGCCCGGCCCTGGGCGAGCTGCTCGCGCTGCTGCGGGCCAAGGGCCTCGGGGAAGAGGCGGGCCGTCTCGGCGCTGAAGGCGAGCCAGCGGTCGGCGCCGGCGTAGTCGCCGAGCATGAGCAGCGCGAGCCCGCGGTACATGCCGTACTGGGCCTGGCCCTGGGCTCGCAGTCGGCTCACCTCGGCCTCCCTCCGGGCCAGGTCCTCGGCTACTTCGAGGTAGCGGCCGTCACCATACGCGACGCGCGCGGTATCGACGTAGCTCGTGCAAGCCGCGGCGAGCAGCAAGATAGGCACGCCAACCGCCCTCCACGCGACGCGGTGCCGCTCGAACGCGCTGCTCATGGTGCCTCTCCGGCTATCTTACATCACCGCGGGCGTAGATGCTCGCCACATAGTCCAGCACGTCCCGCGCCGAAACCTCGTTGTAGCCGAAGTACTTGATCATCCGCGCCTTGATGATCTCGATCTTCTCCTGGGTCTCCTTGTCGATGACGTTGGAGACCAGGGTCTGGAGCTTGATCGAGTCCTTCTGGTCCTCGAACAGCTTGAGCTCTAGCGCCCGGCGCAGCCGCTCGTTGGTGTGCCACTCGAACTTCTTGCCCTCGACCGCCAGGGCGCCGATGAAGTTCATGATCTCGCGCCGGAAGTCCTCCTTGCGGTTGTCAGGGATTTCGATCTTCTCCTCGACCGAGCGCATCAGCCGCTCGTCGGGCTCGACGTCTCGGCCGGTGAAGCGATCCTTGACCTTCTCCTTGATCGTGAACGCCTTGACCGAGTCGATGTAGTTGGCCGCCAACTTCTGGATCGCGTCCTCGTCGGCGCTGATCGCCCGCTGCACCTCGTTCTTGACGATGTCCTCGTACTCCCCCTTGACCATGCCGATACACTCGCTGTAGCGCTTGCGCTGCTCCTCGCTCGTGACGAGCGAGTGGTGCCGCAGGCCCTTCTCCAGCTCGTTCAGGACCATGAACGGGTTGATCGTGCCCTGGCCGGCGTCGGACACCAGCGCATTGGAGATCTTGTCCTGCACGTAGCGCGGGCTGATGCCGTCCATGCCCTCCCGCGTCGTCTCCTTGCGCAGCTCCTTGACCGTGTCCTGGGTGTAGCCGGGCAGGACCTTGCCGTCATAGAGCTTGAGCTTCTGGACGAGCTGCAAGTTGTGCTTCTTGGGATCCTCGAGGCGCGTGAGCACCGCCCACATCGCGGCCACCTCCAAGGTGTGCGGGGCGATGTGCCGGCCGCGGATCTTCTCCCGGCCGAAGTCCTTCCCGTAGATGCGGACCTCCTCGCTCACCTTGGTGATGTACGGCAGGTCGATCTTGATGGTCCGGTCCCGCAGCGCCTCCATGTACTCGTTGTTCAGGAGCTTGTTGTACTCGGCCTCGTTGGTGTGCCCGATGATGACCTCGTCGATGTCGGTCTGGGCGAACTTCTTCGGCTTGATCTTGTGCTCCTGCGTGGCGCCCAAAAGGTCGTAGAGGAAGGCCACGTCGAGCTTCAGGACCTCGATGAACTCGACGATGCCGCGGTTGGCGATGTTGAACTCGCCGTCGAAGTTGAAGGCCCGCGGGTCGGAGTCCGAGCCGTAGACGGCGATCTTGCGGTAGTTGATGTCGCCGGAGAGCGCGGTCGAGTCTTGGTTCTTCTCGTCCTTGGGCTGGAAGGTGCCGATGCCCACCCGGTCCCTCTCGCTCAGCAGCAGCCGGCGCACACGCGCGTGCTTGATCACCTTGGCCCAGTCGCCCCGGTAGTGCTCCATCAACTGGCCGAAGATGAAGCGGCAGGCGGGGTTCAGATCGCCCTCCACGTGCACGCGGAACCGATCGTTGCCCACGCCCAGCTCGCGCAGCGCCCGCTCGCGCCACTCCCACGGGATGAGCCGCAGTGGCTCCTCGTGCATCGGGCTCGCGAAGTGCTGCGACTCGGGCCCGGACATGCCGATGCACTCCAGGTTCACCCAGTCGTAGGTGTACAAGGCGCCGTCGGGTGTACGCGAGTAGTGCTCCAGGCCCTTCTTCAACAGGCGCACGATGGTCGACTTGGCGGAGCCGACCGGGCCGTGCAGGAGGATGATGCGCTTCTCGGGCCCGTAGCCCCGGGCGGCGGCGTGAAACACGTTGACGAGCCGCATCAAGGGAATGTCGAGCCCGTAGACCGCGTCCTTGCCGTCCTCGATCTCGTCCTTGAAGAAGTTGTAGCAGACGAGCTTCTTCTTGCTGTCGGTGTACTCCTCGGTGCCGTACCGGATGATCATGTCGTAGATGCGCTGGTAGGCGTTGCGCGTGATCTCCGGCCGCTCCCGAACGAGGTTGAGATAGTCCTCGAGGCTGCCCTCCCAGGTGAGCTGCCGATACAGGTCGTAGTCCTGCAGCGAGCCGATCTTCTCCACCATGGTCATGGACATGAGCCGCGGGCCTCCTTGGTTTGAGCGGGATGGGAGTCTACAACAGGGTCAGGGAGAAGCGAAAGCCGCCGCCGCCGCGAGCAGGGCGAGCCAGGCCGGCTTGGCCGCACCGTCCACGGCGCGCAGGCCGGCCTCGCACAGATAGCGCGCGGCCGGCTCGTCCGGCCCGTAGCCCCGCCCGGCCGCGAAGGCGTCGCAGCCGGCCCCGGCGCGGTCGTGGAGCGCGTAGACGTTGACCATACGGAAGCTCGGGCTACGCGGCGCCAGCGCGGCGAAGAGCCCGGCGAGGGTCTGCTCCTGCAGCTCCGGGCTGCTGCCGAGCCCCGCGCTGCTCGTGAAGCCGGCGCCGACCAAGTCGATGGGGCGGGCGCCGGCCAGGGCGATCATCGCATCCAGATCCTTCGCCACTTGGACTTGCGCGCTGACCGGCTCCTCGCCGAGCCCGGGCAGGTAGCCGAGCGCGGTAACCGTCCCGAGGCTGGCGAGCGCGACGTAGTCCTGCGGCGGAGCCGGCGTGAACGACAGCCCCACGCCGACCCGCAGCGAGGCCGGGGCAAGCTCGGTCGCGCCGGCAACCGCCTTCTCGAGCAGGGCCCGCAGGGCGTGGCTCTCGCCGGGATGCGCCTCGAGGTAGCGGTCCGCGGCGCGGCCGAGGATCAGCGCCTCGATCTCGCCCCCCATCGCCTCGACGATCTTGCCGGTCAGGACGCCCAGGGCGCTCGCGGTCTCGCTCGCGTCCCAGTCGAGGTCTTGCACCGCGGCGGGACGGTAGGCCTTGCTGCCGTCGACCACCATCAGACACAGGCCGACGTGCAGGCCGCTCTCGCGCAGCCCGGCGACGCGGCCCGCGAGCGGCTCCAGGCCCTTGTCTTCGAGCTCGTTCCAGCGCTCGAACAGCACGAAGGCGCGCACGCCGGCCGCCCGCACGGTGAGCTCGGCCTCGAGCTCGTCCGCGGCCGTCGCCGGAGCGTCGCCCTCCTGCCGCGCGTTGGGAGTCACGCCCAGCCACACCGGCGACGACGCCGCGTCCGCCGGTGGCTCGGCGTCCACCGGCCCGCCATCGCCCGCGTCCGCCGGCCCGGCGTCGGGCAGGCCGCCGCCCACGCCGTCTGGAGGGCTGTTCGGGACGGTGGGCGTGGTCCCTGGCTCCGGCCCGCAGCCGAGGAGCAGCACGAGCCAGGCCGCAAGTTCGGCGAGGGATCGGCGCAGGGCCGGGACGGAGCAGGACATATGGCTATGCTAGACTACTATCAAGAATTTTCCACGGGCCGCTATGTTGCCAGAGTCCGGGATCCCAACCGCAAGCTCCAGCCAGCGGGGCGTCACCAGGTCTTGCAGGCCCGGCGTCCGGCACCCTGAACGGTGCGGTTCGGTTCTGGCAGGCTGGCGGGTCGTTGTTCGCTATCGGTCCCGAGGGGTCCGACGGGCAGGCATTTGCCGCCACTTCTTGAGAAAGTACGCAACTGCCCCGCCGCTCGCGTCGATGGACATGGTGTGAACAACACGCGCCACGAGCTGCTCGACCCCACCCTC